>JANYAH010000066.1 GCA_025361425.1 Candidatus Solibacter sp.
CCGGCCAGGTGTAGGCGCTGAAGTATGGCAACATCCTGGTTGACAACAGCAGGTTCGCGCGCCCCTGCTTTTCCTTGGCCTTGAGAAAGAAGTGTTGGACCAATTCCGGAATATCCTCGGCGCGCTCCCGGAGCGGCGGAATCTCCAGTGGGATTACGGCCAGGCGGTAGTATAGATCTTCGCGGAACGTCTCATCTTCGACCATCGCCTGGAGATTCCGATGCGTCGCCGATGATGCGGACATCCACCTTCGAGACGCCGGCAAAGCCGAGTTTCTCGATCTCACCCTGTTGAATGAGGCGAAGAATCTTCACTTGTAGCTCAAGCGGCAACTCTCCAATTTCATCCAGAAACAGTGTGCCACCGTCGGCCAACTCGACTTTCCCCTTTTTGTTGGCGAACGCGCCAGTGAACGATCCCTTGACATGGCCGAACAGCTCGCTCTCGAGCAAGTCCTTCGGAATGGCACCGCTGTTGATGGTGACGAAGGGCCTATCCTTACGACGGCTATTGAAGTGGACCGCCTTGGCAAGCAATTCTTTGCCGGTTCCTGTTTCGCCTCGGATGAGAACGGTGGATGTGGCTTGGGCGGCACGCGACGCCATGTCGAGCACGTAAAGCAGTTTGTTGGACTGGCCGAGGATGTTTTCGAAACCGTACTTCTTATCGAGGCTGCTGCGCAAGACCCGCACCTCTTCGCGAAGGTCGAGGTGCTCAAGGCCGCGATTCACGATCAATCGAAGTTCGTCCACATTCACGGGCTTGGTGATGTAGTCGTAGGCGCCGGCCTTCATCGCCTCCACGGCATTTTCGACCGTCCCGAAAGCCGTCACCATAATTACGATGATTTCGGGATACTCGGTGCGAATCGCCTTGAGCAGATCGAGCCCCGACATGCCCGGCATCTTCAGATCTGTGATCACCAAATCAGGTGGAAAATTGCGGATCTGCTCCAAAGCGGAAGCCGCGTCGGCCGCGGCAGCGACCTCGTACCCGGTCTGCTGAAGTTGCGCCTGCGTGACCCACCGCAGGCTCTCGTCGTCATCGACTACCAGAATGCGTTTCTTGCTCAATGTCCCTCCTGTGATGCAGCGGAATGGTCAAGGAGAAGGTCATTCCGCCTTCAGGGTTTCGCTGGGCCGTCACAACGCCCCCATGTTGACTCACAATCTGATACACGACCGAAAGTCCTAAACCCGTGCCCGTGTCCTTCGTGGTGTAGAACGGGTTGAAAATCTTGTCGAGGTCTTCATGGTTGATCCCAGGCCCTTGGTCATGCACGCTGATCACCACGGATGAGTCGCACTGGCGGGCGGCGAGTCCGATTTCACCTGCTCCCGTCATCGCCTGGACGGCATTGATGACGAGGTTTAGAATGACCTGTTTCATTTGCTCCGGATCACACTCGAAGGCAGAGACGGTGGCGGGGACATCTTTGTGAAGCGTGATGCCCTTTTGTTGGGCCGAGTGGCCGGCCAGGGCGATGATCGCATCAATCAGGCGGTCAGCCCGTACGGTCTGGAATTCCGGTTTCCGCGGGCGCGCGAAATCGAGCAGATTTGTCAGCAGCCGATTCAAGCGCTGCACCTCTTTGCGGATGATGGCGAGAGATGCCTTGCGCATCTCCTGGGGGGTCTGCTCCGATTCAATCAGATTCGTAGCCCCGTCGATGCTGGCGAGCGGATTGCGGATTTCGTGGGCAAGGCTCGCCGATAGTTGGCCTATGGCGGACAACCGGTCGGCCCGTTTGACCTGCTCAAAGCTGTCCTGGAGTTCGCGATTGAGTGCCGCGAGTTCACGCCTCTGCCGCATTCCTCTATCGGCGAGCACCCCGGTGACTGTGCCCACCAAAAAGAACACGATGATCTCCGCGTACTGGTTCATGGCGTAGTCGAGCATGTGGTGCCAGGCATGCAGAATGTGCGGAATGTAGCAGACGGCTGAGGCGGTGGAGGCGACAAGGCCGCCACGCCAGCCGAAGTAGATCGCGGCGTAGATGATGGGGAGGTAGTACAGGCGTTGGAAGAGGTTATGCCACAGAATCAGGGACGGGGACGTGAAATAGTGGAGCGCCGAGGCCGCGGCGATGCCGGCGGCCACTATGAGCATTCGCGTAAGTAGTTTGGGCTCTTGCACTTCTTCGTCCTGCTTCCACATATTCCGGATCATAGCGCGATGTGGGAGGCACTTTCCTCCACCCCTACTACAATGCCGCGAGCGGTACATGAGGCACAATATTCGCTGTCAGCGATCAATGGTGCGCCCGTAATCCGTCCGTAGGCGAAGGGGATTTTCGGTCAGTACGTTATAGGTGATCACCGCCAGTCAGAACCAAGCCGCATTGGCTCCGTAGCGTCCGCACGGCAGAACCCCGCCGGCAAACTCATTCTTCAGTGCGTCGTGCACTGCCTCAATCGTGCCCGCCTTCTCGCGGTGCCAGACCAAGCGGCTACGATTTTTGATTTTCCAGCAACCGGGCAAGCTGATCCAGCATGCCCGCAAGACGGTGCTGCGGCTGGCCCGGACGTGGAACCGGTTTTTGAACTTAAAGCTCGCGATGGAAGTGCTGGTTTTGCCTGCACGGGCGTGGGGAAAAGGGATCGAAAAGGGCTTACGGACGGATTATACGAGTGATTCCGGAGGAGGTGTATCGCAACCTAGGGAGATTGACGAAACAACCACCGTAGTCGGCTATCCACCGCCTTTTATAGCCGACGACAGCAGCTCGCACCATCAGCTACCTTGAATTCCCTCGCCGGGCTCCTTGAGTTTTTCTTCACTGTCGGCCTACGGACGGAGTACGGTTCGCAGCCCCTCCTTCATTTCCCGCATCATAATGACAATATGCGCAGTTTCGACAGCCTTTCCGAACGCGAAATTCTCTCCCTCGCCGTCTCCCTCGAAGAAGAAGACGAACGCATCTACGGCGATTTCGCCGACGGACTGCGCGAAAATTATCCTGCTACCGCCGAGGTGTTCGAAGGCATGCGGAAGGAGGAGTCGGGCCACCGCCGCCGCCTCATCGAATTGCATCAGGCCCGCTTCGGCGACCATCTTCCCCTCATCCGCCGCCAGGACGTAAAAGGTTTTGTCAACCGCAAACCGCTATGGCTCATGCGCCCTCTGCCGCTCGACATCGTGCGCCGCCAAGCCTCCTCCATGGAACTGGAGACTCGCAATTTCTATCGGAAGGCCGCCGCCCGAACCAGCGACGCCGGCATTCGCCAGTTGCTCGACAACCTGGCCGAGGAAGAGCGCGCTCACGAAGACCGCGCGGAACAACTGGGCCGCGACAAACTCGGCCCCGGCGCCCTCCACACCGAGGCGGAAACCAACCGCCGCCTGTTCGTCCTACAGGTGGTGCAACCCGGCTTGGCCGGCCTGATGGATGGCTCCGTCTCCACCCTGGCCCCCGTCTTCGCCGCCGCCATCGCCACCCAGAAACCCTATGACGCCTTCCTGGTGGGGCTCGCCGCCTCCATCGGCGCCGGCATCAGCATGGGGTTCGCCGAAGCGCTCTCCGACGATGGCAGCCTCACCGGCCGCGGCCGCCCCTGGATGCGCGGACTTGTCTGCGGCCTGATGACCGCCCTCGGCGGCGTCGGCCACACCCTGCCCTTCCTGCTCGCCGACTTCCACGTGGCCATGACCGCCGCCATCGCGGTGGTGTTGGTGGAACTCGGCATCATCACTTGGATCCGCCAGCGCTACATGGACACCCCCGTGTGGTCGGCCGCCCTGCAAGTCGGCTTCGGCGGCGCGCTGGTGTTCGCCACGGGCATCCTGATTGGCAGTTCCTAGCGCACCAATGTTAGAGTAGGGCGCAGATTGACTCGACCGGAAAAGCAATTCGGGGCACCCGTACTCACCCCCGGTATCCACGGACTGCGATGGTGGATTGCCGGCCTCATCTTCCTCGCCACCCTGATCAACTTCATCAACCGGCTCACCATCTCAGTGCTCGCTCCGGTGATCACGGAGCAACTGAAGCTCAGCAATCTGGAGTTTGCCAGCATTACGAATTCCTTTCTGCTCGCTTACACCGCCAGCCAGGCGCTCTCCGGAAAGCTCTACGACCGCGTCGGCAACCGCCGCGGCTTCACCATTTCAATTGTCGTCTGGTCTATCGCCAGCATGCTCCACGCCTTCGCCACCGGGCTGTTCAGTCTGAATTGCTTCCGCTTCCTGCTGGGCCTCGGTGAAGCCGGCAACTGGCCGGGCGCCGCCAAGGTCATCGCCGAGTGGTTTCCCATCCGCCAGCGCGCCCTCGGCATGGCCATCTTCAACAGCGGCACCTCCATCGGATCGGTGATCGCCCCGCCCGTCATCATCGCACTGCAACTCCGCTACGGCTGGCAGACCACGTTCCTCGCGGTCGGCGCGCTCGGCTTCCTCTGGCTCGTGCTGTGGCTGGCGTTCTATTACCCGCCCGGCCAACACCCCCGCATCACGCCGGAAGAACTCGCCTTTATCCGCCAGGACCGCACCCCCGCCGGCGTCTCCCTCTCCTGGCGCGAGTTGTTGCGCTATCGCCAGACCTGGGCCATCGTGCTCTCCCGCTTCTGCTGCGACCCCGTGTGGTGGCTCTACATTACCTGGCTGCCGCTCTACCTCTACAAGGTCCACGGATTCAGCCTCAAACAGATCGGCCTCTTCGCCTGGGTGCCCTACGTCGCCGCCGACGCCGGCAGCCTCTTCGGCGGCTGGATGTCCGGCCACCTCATAGCGCGCGGCTGGAGCGCCAATCGCGCGCGCAAGTCTGTCATCCTTTTCGGCATGCTGTGCATGTGTACCGGCCTGCTGGCCGCTGTCGCGCACACTGCCGCAGCCGCGCTCGGCGCCATCGCCGTTGTGCTCTTCGGCTTTCAGACCTGGATCAACAACGTGCAGACTTTGCCGAGCGATTACTTCCCCGAAAGCGCCGTTGGCTCCGTGGCCGGCTTGGGCGGAATGGGCGCGGGCATCGGTGCCATCCTGTTCACCCAGACCACCGGCTTCGTCGTGGATCACTTCTCCTACACCCCGATGCTGATCGCCGCCGGTCTGCTGCCGCTGCTCGGCACGGGGCTTCTATTTGCCCTCGGCGGACAGATCAAACGCGTGGCCTAGTCTTGAAGCGTTTCGCGATCCGGTTCGCGCGTGAATTGCGGAATGCGATTTTGACGCGGGCTGGCCGCGGCGGCACGCTAGTGTAGTGTGGCCGAACTCCCGCCGGTCTTGTGGGGCGGGCAATCTTGCCTGCAGCCGCCTTTCCAGGCGGCCTTTTCGAGCCGAGCGCGCCCCTGCGTGCTCCGCAAGCGCCGCCTGCGTTGGCTGCTTGTTCAAGGCCTACTCGCTATTGTGTTTGCCGCAGACCGCTAGCGCACTGCGTCCACCGATGACACGCCGGCTTCCCTCTGGGACGATTTCCGGCATCAATGCGAGCGGCTTGCAGAACTCGCCGCCAGTGTCACTGCTTGGCGGGAGCGGGCGTCGCGGAGATAAATGCCGGGTTCACGATCTGCACCTTGGCCTCGCGATCGATCCCGCGAAGCCACTCGTCGGCGCGGACGTTCTTGAGGTCGTTATAGATTTCGTCGCGCACCTCGGAAAGCGGGCGCACCGTGACTTCTTCGGCGCGCAGCAGATAGAAACCGTTCGGCTGCTTGAGCACTTCGCTGACGTCGCCTTTCTTTAGCGTAAACACCGCCGCGCGGAACGCATCGGGGATGTTGTCGGTGCTGCGCAGCGTGGCGAAATCGCCATCCTTCTCGCGGGAGGTCTGGTCGTCGGAGTTCGCTTTCACCAACTTCACGAAATCTGCCCCGCCCTTGATCGCGGCCAGCAGTTTCGCCGCTTTTGCCTTGGCCTGCGCTTCGGTCAGCGCTTTTTTGCCCTGGCTTGGGACGCTCGCTGGCGCATCGTCGCTGAACGCGATGTAGATTGCCTTCACGCGCACCTGGGTGTATTTCTGCTTATTGGAATCGTAGTACTTGACGATGTCACCAGGTTCCACCACGACCCGGTTGATGGCGGCGTTGATCTGGGCCGGCCCCAGCACATTCATCCGCCCATAGGCCAGCGTCTCCTTGTAGGGGCTCTCCTCGTCCAATTTTGCGTCTTCGGCCATCTTGGTCAGCTTGCGCAGCAATTCCCACTGATGCAGCCACACTTCGCGATTGCGCATTGCCATCTGCTGGTTGGCCGGCGGCAGCGCTGAAAAAATCCGCTTAAAATCTCCCATCGTGAGCTTGGCGCCGTCGCCGAAGATGGCAACCACCGTCTCATCCGGAAGATCTGGCATCGCGGGCGGCGGCGCTGCCGGACCCGGTGTGGACTGTGCCCAAATGGCGCTGAAGCTGGCGAAGGCGAGTAAACAAAGGACTTTCATAGTGAGATACTCCCGAGTTTATCACGTCCCTTTATGCCAATTCCAGCCTGCTCGACAAGAGCCGGCACGGTATTTCTGGCCCTATTTTCGCTCGCTGCGCCCGTCCCCGCGTTTGACCTGCGCGCGGCGCCGCCCCTGCTCCAGATTCCCCGCCGCCTTGCGTTTCGCCTCGTCGCTTACCTGCACGCGATTGTTGACCGCCAGCGCCCCGGCCGTTTTGCTCATCCGCGTGGCCACGCCCTTATGCTGCAAGACGCCGGTCTTGCCGTCGATGATAGCCACGCCCCCCTGGACGCGCACCGTGAACTTATCCTCGTTGATCTTGGATTTTGCAAACTTGGCGCGGATCGCCGCCTCCAGTTGCGCATCGCTCAGTTTCGGATGGACCGTCTCCCGCTTCGCCGTGCTTCCGTTGGCCGGCCGCTGATGTACCGTCGCTGCCTGGGGCACGGCTGCCCACACTCCGGCGGCCGTCAGCCAGGCCGCCATCCACACTTTCACTTTTGTCATAACCCATTCAGTTGCGGCGATTCCCTGTTGTTCTCAGAATTCTGTGCTAAAGTGAGGGGTTCTTAAAGGCTTTTCTAGGGTTCGATGTCCGAACAGATCCTGCTACAAGGTAAAATCCTGGGTACAGAAGAGTTTCTTTTGGCGGGTTCCGCCGAAGGACGGTCTCTGCGTTCCGCCGGCGAAGATCTACTTGCCGGCAAGTCGCAGTGGATTACTCTGCTGTGCGAAGTCCTGCCGCGCGCCCTACTTGCCGAACTCGGGTTGCCGCGCATCTTGCTGGGCTCCAGTGGCGGTGGCCAGTTCCTGGTCGTGCTGCCCGGCGGTGTTCGCGAGGCCGCCGAAACTTTCCTTACCGCCGCCGCCGCTCAGATTTTCGATCTCAGTTCCAAACGCGTCAGCCTGGTCTGGGCCGTCACCGATAATCTCGGCGATTGGGCCATCATTCGCAGGCGCATCAACGAGGAACTGCAGGGCAAGAGCAACGCGCCCTTGCGGCAACTCGGCGCCGCCGTCTTCCAGCCTTTTGTAGCGCTACCGGGTAACGACGCCGACCTGTATTTCGCTCGCGAGCTCGGCGCCAAGGTGCGTGAAGCCGCGCAGATCGGCTGGTCGCCGGAGAATCCGGGTAAAGTGATTGCCGGCGAAGGCAAGCACACATGGAGCGCCACTTCCAACCTGTCGCCCGACGGCATTATGCTGGCCCGCCACGCCGCGCCCAGCGATGACGGTAAACAGGCAGCCCCCGTGCAAACCCTGGCACGCCGCGCCCAGGGCCGCTCCATTTGGGGCGTGCTGCGCGGCGACGTGGATAATTTCGGGCTCCGCCTCCGCCGCGTGCATTCCATCGAAGAGCATGTGCCGCTTTCCGTGCTCTACAAGCAGTTCTTTGCCGGCGAACTCGAGGTGCTCTGTTCCTTGCCGGAGTTCTGGCGCAAGGTCAGCATTATTTATTCCGGCGGCGACGATTTTGCCGTCTACGGCGCCTGGGACACCTTGATAGCGCTCGCCCGCGAGGTGCAGCGCCTGTTCCACCGCTTCACGGAAGAGAACCTGAAAGAGTATCCCGGGGCGGAAGGCAAGACCATCTCGATGGCGATCGCCCTGGCGCCGGAGACGTATTTTCCGCTGGCCACCGTGTATGAAGAGGCTGGCCGGAATCTGGATCTGGCCAAGGCGGCCGGCAAGGACTGCATCTACCTGCTGGGCCGCATTCTGGAGTGGCGCCACCTCAACGATGCGGCCGATCTCAAGGACACTGTGACCCGCCTGATCCATGATTTCCGGATGTCCCGGCAGTTCCTGTATCAACTTCGCAGTTTCTACCGGCGCGACGCCACAAGCGGCGGCACGGACATACAGCGGACCTGGCGTTTCCAGCGGCGGTTCAACCGGATTTTGAGCGGCACGCGCGACCGTGAATTCCAGAAACTGCGTACCCATCTGATCAGCGAGATGGTCGGCCGGAAATCGGCGGAAGTGAAGCTGCGGCCCGCGGGCCTGGTGGCCCTCGAATGGGCCAGATTGGTGACAGAGGTTTAGCAAATGGCAGAAGAGCAGGAGCAACGGAAGGAAACCCGTCCGCCGCGAGAAGGTCGCGGCGCGCAGGGGGCACCACACGGGTCTGGACCGCGCGGCGATCGTCCGGGCGGTGATCGTCCGGGCGGCGACCGTCCCGGCGGCGACCGTGGGGGAGATCGCGGTGACCGCCGCGGATTCGATCGCGGCCGTCCCGAAGGCCCGCCCGAAATCGAGCTGGAAAAGCTCATCGGCGACAGCCTGTACCTGGACAATCAGGCGCATGCCATCGTGAGCCGCATGCGCGATATGGATTCCGGCACCAAGAGCCAGCTCCGGCGTCTCTACAGTGCCGTGCGGCGTGCCGTGCGGGCACCGGAAGGTGAGCGGCAACACGAGTTCGTCATGTTGCGCGCCCGGCTAGCCTACACCATCGCGCGCCACGGATTGCGCAGTCTCGATCAAATCGAAAAACTGCTACTGCAGGTGACGCGCCGCAACGACATCCGCGGATACGAACGGTTCAAGGATCTATTTGAGGCCATCGTGGCCTACAACGAGTAAAGCATGAGCGCACATACCTCCCAAACCGAGTTGAAACTGATCGGCAAGCTGATTCTCGAAGGCGAAATGCTCTGTGAAACCGGCCTCCACGTGGGCGCCGGCAAGGGCTCACTGGAGATCGGCGGAAGCGACAATCCCGTGGTCAAGGATGCCTTCGGCCGGCCGTATGTGCCGGGCAGTTCGCTGCGCGGCAAGATCCGTTCGTTGCTGGAGCAATCCGGCGGACTGGCGGTGCCCAGCGAGCTGGTCTACCTGTCGCGCCGCAAGGGCCAGGAAGTGCGCATTCACCAGAGCGACCGCCCCGACGATGAAATCTGTCTGATTTTCGGGCGCAATCCCGGACGGATGGAGCGTGTGCAGGGCGAATCCCTCGACACTTCGCAGGCCACCCCGGCGCGGCTTGCCGTCTTCGATGCCCCACTCAACCCGGAGAGCATCACCGCGCAGATGCGTGAGAATCTGGATGACGAGCTGACCGAAGTCAAGAGCGAGAACGCCATCGACCGCATCACAGGGCAGGCCAATCCCCGGACCCTGGAACGCGTCCCCATGGGCGCGCGCTTCCACACGCGGTTCGTGATGGACGTGCTGTGTGACGAGGATGCCCCGCTGTTTATGCGCGTCCTGGAGGGCCTGCGCCTCCTGGAAGACGACGCCCTCGGTGGCGGCGGTTCGCGCGGCAGCGGCCGGGTGAGCTTCTCCAACTTGCGCCTGGTGTGGCGCAATAAGAACTACTATGCGACCGGCGCTCCCGAAAAGGAGATCAGTTCCGGTGCCACGCTCGCGGCCATTCAGGCGGCCGTCAATCAATCGGCGTTTTCCTTCGTGCGCGAGGAGTAATGAACCCGGGACTGGTCGTCAAACTGCGACCCGCCGGCCCCTGGCGTATCGGGCCGGATTCGGGTGCTCGCAACCGCGTGGACGTGATCTATCACAGCGACTCGCTCTATAGCGCGGTCACCAGTGCCATGTCGCGTATGGGCACGCTTTCCGCTTGGCTGGACGCCACCGCGCGCAGCCAGACGCCCGCTGTGTGTTTCAGTTCGTGCTTCCCGTTCCTCGACAACATCGCTTTCGTGGTGCCCCCGCGCACCATCTGGCCGCCCACTTCGCCGGCGCTGATGTCTGCGCGCGTGCGTTGGAAGAGCGCGCGCTTCATTCCTCTCAGCGTGGTGGAATCGATTCTTTCCGGCAAGCGGCTCAACGAGAATCAATGGAGTGTGGATGGCGCGAGCGCGTGTCTGGTGCCCGCGGGTAAGCCCGGTCCATTCCGCACCAGCGTCCGCTGGAACGCCGCGGTGGATCGCTTGAGCGGCGCCAGCGAACGGCACGCCACGGCATGCATCGAATTTCGCGAGGGATCCGGCCTATGGACCGTCGTCGGTTTCCACGACGAGAATGCGCGCGACCAGTGGCAGGATCCGGTGAAAGCCGCCTTCCGGTTGCTGGCCGACACCGGTTTCGGCGGCGAGCGATCGCGCGGCTGGGGCCGCGCGGAGACTCCCGAGTTTGTGGAAGGCATGCTGCCAGAATTGATCATCGAATACCGGCGCCAGGAACCGTCGCCGGCGCCGCCTGTGGAGGAACCTCCGGGCGAAGAGCCGCCGATAACCGAGCCTATTCCACCGGAAGGGCCAGTACCGGAGCCCGAGCCGCCGGTGGAAGCAGACGCTGCGGTGACCGCGCCGTCCGCCACTGACGCTGTAGAATCCGCCGCACCGGAAGCGGAGGCGGTTGCAGCGCTTGCGTTTGAAGCCGAGGGCGCACCGCCCGTTGCAGCAGAACTCTCCGCGTCGGCGCTGGAAACCGTAGCCCTGGAAACCGCGCCTGCCGCAGAACCCGCCGAGCCTGCGCTGTCTGACGCGCCCATAGGGGCCGCCGTGCGGGCACGCGATCTGACGGAACCGATGCGGCTGGCGACGGAACGCGCGGCGTCCCCGACTGTTCCCGCTCCAGCCATGCACTTGCAGGCCCACTGGCTGCTCTCGCTGTTCACTCCCGCGGCGGACGACGCCGTCGATTGGGGGCGCGGCAGCTACACCGTTCTCGCCCGCGGCGGCCGCATTGACAGTCCGTCGGGAAGCGGGGAGCTCAAGAAACAGATTCAGATGGTGGCCGAAGGCTCCGTCCTTTACGCCGACGGCGTGCCGCTCGGCGCCGCCGCCGACGTGGCGCCGGATGGGTTCGCACACCCGGTGTTTCGCGCCGGATTCGCGCTCGCCATCCCGCTGCCCGAGGTGCATTGATGCGCTACCGCCTCACATGCCTTACCCCGCTGTTGGTCGGTGACGGCCGCAAACTGGCCCCCATCGACTATATGGTCTGGAAAGACCAGGTCAACGTGCTGGATCAGTGGCGGATCTTCCGCCTGCTGGCCAAAGGTCCACGCCTGGATAGCTATCTCACCCAGCTTAAGAACGCCGAGAAGCTGGACTTTGCTACCTGGGGAGGCTTCGCGCAAAATTTCGCGGGCCGCCGCATCCCGTTCGAAAACGCCGCCTACTCCACGTATTGGAATCGCGCGGCGGGCGAGAGCCTGCACATCCCGACGTTCGCCTCCGGCGCCAGCGGACCCTATCTCCCGGGTTCCGCGATCAAGGGCGCGTTGCGCACCGGCATGGTGTTCTCGCAATGGCGCGATGGCATGCTCCAGGATGTCCTGGCCCGCGTGAAGACCGAGCGTATGCCGCACCATCCGGCGGAGAGCGCCGAAGAGCAGGCGCTGGGCGTCGGCGGAAGCAACAAGATGCGCTTCGTTGGCGCCGGCGACTCCGCCCCTATCGCCACCAGCGAGTTCAAAATCTACCTACTGCGCACCTCCACGCTGCAGCCTCGCGGGGAGAATTTCACGCTCGGCTGGAAGCAGAACCCGCGCGGAGCGGTGGATGGCGCGCGTCCCGACGAAAGCACTCCCACGTTCGCCGAAATGGCGTCGCCGGGCACTGTCTTCCGCGGCGTTTGGGACGAGAAGAAATTCTTCCTGCAACCTGAAGTGCGTAGAAGCATGCGCTGGCCCGAATCCTTCGGCCGCGCCAAAATATTCGAAGCCGCCAACATCTATGCGGCCGGCGTGCTCTCTTTGCAGCGCCAGTACGCTTCGCAGGCCGGCATGGGGTTGCTCGACCGCAGCCTGGATGAACTGGAGCAGCGCCTGGCCACCGCCCGGGAGAATGGCACCTGTCTTATCTCCATGGGATGGGGCGGCGGGTTGCTCGCCAAGAGTGCCTGGCTGGATACCACCAACACGGACTACCGCCAGATCTTGCAGCAGTTCAACATCTACAACCGCGCGCTGTCCACCAATCTTCCGTTCCCCAAGACGCGCCGCATCGTGTTTCTGAACAACCGGCCGGCCACGCTGCCCGGGTGGGCGGAACTCTCCATCGAAGAATAGTTTGCATAGTGGAACAGACCATCGCCCTTGGTGGTCTGTTTTGCCGCGCCAGACAACACAAACCGACCGTCTGTCCTGGTGGTCCGCGGCCAGCAGAATAGCGAGTAGGCACTTGACCGTGAAGCAGCCAACGCAGGCGGGAGCCGGCACTTGCGGAGCGCGCAGGCGCGCGCTCCTCCCGAAAAAGCCGCCTGAAAAGCGGCTGGTGGGAAGATTGCCCGCCCCACAAAACCGGCAGGACTTCGGCCACACTGTCCTGGTTTTCATGCGCCGCGTACCTGCTCTACTTCGCGCGTGCGCGCAGCGTGTTGCCGCTGAGCGGAGGAGGCGCGCTCCATGGGGCCGCGGACCAGGTTGGGCATTTTGGAGATGTCCTGCAGCCCCGCGGGAAACAGTTCGTTCGCAACCCGCCACCTCGCCATGTGCTCAAAATGGTCCAGCAGGCGGCTCAGCACACGATGCTGGATTATATTGTGAGATTCCAGTGCTGCTCCTCTCCCAAAGATGCCGGAGCGCGCAGACGGAGATTGCCTTTCCGGGCCTGCCACCTTATGCTAGGAGAAGCAAGTGTCATGATCGCAATCATCATCAACCAAGGAAGGCGGCACCATGTGGAATAAGAAGAGGGACGAAGAACCGCTTCGGCCTTCATACACACCGCCGGCGTCACCGGCAAATCCGGTTTCGGTACACAACCCCGCAGAAGTAAGGAAGGAGACATCAACCGTGTCCAGCATGCCCCCGGCCAGATTTGAGGCGGAACCTCGCGGAGGTGCGGCCACCATAGGGAAGGCCGTCAAAGTAGTGGGCCAGATCTTCAGCCGCGAAGATCTTTACGTGGATGGCGAAGTGGAAGGCACCGTGGAAGCCCTGGAGCACAAGCTGACGATCGGGCCGAACGGAATCGTTCGCGCGACGATTAAGGCGCGCGAAGTGGTGGCGCTCGGAACCATCCAGGGAAACGTGGAGGCCACGGAGAAGATTGAAATCCGCAAGGACGCCAAACTGACCGGGGATATCCGCACGGCGCGCATCATTATTGAAGATGGCGCCTATTTCAAAGGCAGCATCGATATCGTCAAGCCGGAACCGGGCAAGGGTGTAGCCAAGGCGCAGGCGTCCTCGCCGGCGGCGCAGGCAGCCCCGGCGGCAAATGCTTCGGCGGCGGCAAGCTCGCCGGAGATCAAGCGTTAGGTTGAAGGCGTTTTTTTCATGCTGGAGCCGCTGAAGGAATTTTTTCGCGGATCTCGCGGCGCACAAGCGGGGGGCGGACCCCCCGCACCCTCCGGGGCCGGCAGGATGCCTATGAATGCGCGCGGCAGTGGAGCGGCGCCGACTCTCTCGTCGCGGCCCAGCCGCGGGCTGGAGGAGTTCTTCACCCAAATCCGCGACACCAGCGGGCTGCACATCCTCGACCTGGGCGGGGCCACGCAAAAAAACGTCAGCTTTATTACGGATTTGGGGCACCGCCTCTATTCGGAAGATTTTTTGCGCATCATGAACGAGGCGTTCGGGGCGGACGATACGGTGGATCAATCCAACCCGGGGCGAATTGAATATTTTCTGAAGCAGACGCTGGATTATCCCGAAGGGCACTTCGACGGGGTACTGGTTTGGGATGTGCTGGAGTACCTGAATCCGGTGCTATTGAACGCGGTGGTAGAGCGTTTGCACCACATCGTGCGGAAGAAGGCCTACATGCTGGCATTCTTCCACTCCGACGATAAGCTGGAAGCAGTGCCCTGCTACACGTTCCGCATCGCCCATTTGAACACGCTTGAGATCTTACAGCAGGGCATGCGGCGGCCGACGCAGTTGTACAACAACCGGAGCCTGGAGAAGCTGTTTGGCCGATTCGAGAGCGTCAAATTTTTCCTGACACGCGAGCGGCTCAGGGAAGTGATCGTCAAGGTCTGAGCGAGCGAGTTGCGTTCGAGCTTACTACCTGTATTTGCCCTGGATGGCGTTGCGGCGGACTTTCAACAGGTCCAGGAACGCCGCCAAGCCTAGCCACAAACTGACCTTGGTGCCCTCCACGTTGTCCCATCGCACGGGGACTTCCACCGATGGAAGCCCTAGTTTCCTGGCGATGAACAGGACTTCGACGTCGAAGCCGAAGCCGTCGAGTTGCTGGCGGGAGAAGACTTCGCGTCCGGCGCTGGTCCGGAAGAGCTTGAAACCGCACTGCGTATCTTTGAAGGGCAGTCCGGTGACCAGGCGCATGACAGCGTTGAAAACGCGGCCGACGGCCTCGCGGAGCATGGGCTGGTGCACACCGACCAGAGAGCGGTCCACGGCGCGCGAGCCGACGGCGACCTGGGCGCTCTCGCGTTCGATGGCGCTCCAGAGTTTCTCGACTTCGCCGATGGGGGACGAAAGATCGGCATCGGTGAACAGCGCCCATTCGCCTTTGGCTTCGAGCATGCCGTGCTTGACGCTGTAGCCTTTGCCGCGATTCCCGGGGTTTTGCAGCACACGGGCACCGGCGTCGCGAGCCACCTGGACGGTGTTGTCGGTAGAGCCATCGTCCACCACCACCACCTCGGCGAATTCCCATTGAGCCACGCTGAGGTATTCCCGCACTTTCACGAGGGAGGCGGGTAATCGTTTGGCTTCGTTGTACGCAGGAATGATAATAGAAAGGGAGCGTTTCAAGCGAAGATTTATAATAGCTTATTTCGCCATAGGAGCCTTATTTGTCCCTCGAAGACGACTTGCTCAAACAGCGGCTGATGCGGATCCGGGAAATCGAGGCGCTGGGCTACCGCGGTTACGGCCGCCGGTACGAGTTCACGCACACGGTGCCCGCCATCCTGGCGGAGTACGGCGCCAAGACAGCGGAAGAACTTGTGCCGGAGGTGCGGGTGCGCATCGCGGGACGCCTGATGACACTGCGCCACATGGGCAAGGCGGGGTTCGCGCACGTGCAGCAGAGCGGCGAGCGGTTGCAGATCTACGTCAAGAAAGACGCCGTCGGCGAGAACGATTTCGCGCTGTTCAAGCTGGTGGACATTGGCGACATCGTGGGTGTGGAAGGCTATCTGTTCCGCACGCGCACGGGCGAACTCAGCATTCACGCGGAAAAGTTGGAGTTCCTCAGCAAGACGCTGCTCTCCATGCCGGAGAAGTTTCACGGGCTGGAAGATGTGGAGACGCGCTACCGCCAGCGCTATCTGGACCTGCTCGCGAACCCGGACGTGCGCAAGGTGTTTGTCACGCGGGCGCGCATTATTTCGTCGCTACGCCGGCAACTGGAAGCGCGCGAGTTCATCGAAGTGGAGACGCCGATGATGCAGCCGCTCTACGGGGGGGCGACGGCGCGTCCGTTCGTGACGCACCACAATACGCTGGATATCGACCTGTACCTGCGGATCGCGCCGGAGCTCTATTTGAAGCGGCTGGTGGTGGGCGGCATGGACCGCGTGTACGAGATCAATCGCAACTTCCGCAACGAAGGGCTGTCCACGCGCCACAACCCCGAGTTCACGATGCTGGAGTTCTACCAGGCGTACACGGACTATCGCGGGCTGATGGATTTCTCCGAGGAACTGCTGCGGCAGACGGCGATTGATACCACGGGTTCGCCGGTGGTGGAATTCGCGGGGGCTCAGATCGATTTCAGCAGCCTGGCGCGGTTGAGCATGCGGGAAGCGATTGTGCGGTACTGGGAGGGCGACGAGGGTCCGTCGATGGAGGATGTGGCCACCCCGGCGTGGCTGCTGGCACATTCGCATAAGGCCACGGCGGGCGAGGCGCTGACCGATATTTTCGAGCGCCACGTGGAAGCTAAGCTGATCCAGCCGACGGTGATTTACGATTACCCGGTGGAGACCTCGCCGCTTTCCAAAAACAAGCCCGAGGACCCGGCCTTCGTGGAGCGCTTTGAGATTTACGCCGCGGGCATGGAGATCGGCAACGCCTACACGGAGTTAAACGACCCGCAGGAGCAGCGGCGGCGCTTTGAGATGCAACTCGGCATGCGGGAGCGCGGCGATGAGGAAGCGCACCAGATGGATGAAGACTACGTGCGCGCGCTGGCCTACGGCATGCCGCCGACGGGAGGAGAAGGCATCGGGATCGACCGGCTGACCATGATTCTGACGGGGTCGCGCTCTATCCGCGACGTGATCCTGTTCCCGCTGCTGCGGCCCGAAGGCCCTATCGACCTGATCGAGCATATGCGGGAGTTCGACAAGCTGTGACGCGCTTCGAGTTGTTCATCGCGGGACGCTATCTGCGCGCGCGCCGCAAGGAGGCGGTGATCTCTGTGATCACGTTGATTTCCGTGCTGGGCGTGGCGGCGGGCGTGACGGCGCTGGTGGTGGCGCTGGCGGTGACCAACGGGTTCCGCAACACGCTGCAACGCAATCTGCTGGGCGCCATGGCGCACATCAACGTGGTGCCGCGGCAGCCGGGCGACGGGATCGAGAATTGGCAGGACATGGTGGCGCGGATTCGCAAAGTGCCGCACGTGACGGCGGTTTCTCCGGCGCTGTACAGTCCCACCTATTTGAGCGGGCCGCTGCAATCCAAGTATGCGGTGGTCAAAGGCGTGGATGTAGATTCGGAACTGGCGTTGAGCGGCACGTTGCGGCGCTTGAAGGCCGGGAGTGTGGACCGCCTACGCGACGCCAACGCGGACCCTCCGGGCATCTTGCTGGGCACGCGGATGGCGGAAGACCTGGGGATGCGCGTGGGCGACAATATCGGACTGCTGACGGATGAAATGCTGCCGGTGGGCATACGGCCGGTGAAGCGGCGATTCAAGGTGTGCGGCCTGTTTGAAACCGGATTCTTCGAGATCGACGATAGCTGGGTTTACGTGGCGGTGGGCGCGGCGCAGAAGGCACTCTCGGTGGACCAGATCAACCAGATCGAACTGAACGTGGACGATCTGAACAACGCGGTGGCGATCGCCAAGGATGTGGAGAAGGTGGCGGGCGCGCGCTACACCACCACCACCTGGATGGAGCGCAACAAGCAACTGCTGGGGGCGCTGAAGATGGAGCGGCTGGTGACCATCATCGTGATCAGCCTGATTGAACTGGTAGCGGCGCTGAATATTTTCATCACGCTGGTGATGATGGTGATGGAGAAGTACCGGGACATCGCGGTGCTGATGTCGATGGGCGCGCGGCAGGAGCAGATCCGGCGGATCTTCATGCTGCAAGGCGTGCTGATCGGGGTGGTGGGCAGCGGGATCGGTCTGGTGGCGGGACACGCGCTCTGCTACTTCGCGGGGAAATATCGCTGGATCCCCTTGGAGGAAGCGGTGTACTCGATGAGCTTCGTGCCGTTTGAGGCGCAGTGGGTGGACGCGATCTGGATCGCGGGTCTGGCGGTGGCAGTGAGCTTTCTCGCGACGCTGTACCCGGCGAGGAATGCGACGAAGATCGCGCCGGCGGAAGTGCTGCGCTACGAGTAAGTGGGATAAGAGGGGGTAGTGCCGTGCATCGCCCACCAGAGAGACCAGCCAAGAAATAGGGCTGTGGCTTGAACCTATTGCCACTTCTTTCCAGTTAAACGTAACTCTCCCCCGACAAGTCCCGCGGGATTCGCAGTTCCGGGAAAACGAACCTTGTGACCCTTACCCGGCCCAGTCCCATTGTTTTCTGGGGGAGACGCGCGCCAGGTGTTTGTTGGCCTCGGCATCGCCGGTGAATTCTTCCTTGACGGCGTCCCAGTGGAGCTTGCGGCCGACGTCGTAGGCGATGTTGCCGAGCAGGGGGGCGGAGGTGGATCGGAAGCCGACCTCGATATCGGCGGCCGGGCGCTTGCGAGAGCGAACGGCATCCACGAACGCGGCGGCGTGAAGCACGGTCGCGTCGGTCGTGTTCATGTGTGATTTCTCGGGCGGCTTGCCCTCGGGCTTCGGGTCGGCATAGACTTCGTAGCCTATGCGGTCGGCGAACAGGGTGCCGTTGGTGCCGTAGTAGGCTTCGCCGTGCGGCCGGTCGTCTTCGCCCCGTGCGTTGTAATATCTCATGCCGGGAATGTGTGGGCCGGTACCGATGCCGCTGAGCAGGCAGGCTTCGTAACTCAAAATAAAGTTGGGATATTTGTAGGTGGCTTGCAGGACGTCGGGAACATCGCCGGCGTCGTCGATGCGGAAACGGGCGCCGGTGGCGGAAATTGTCTCGGGCGCGGTGGCATCCATCACCTGATGCACCGTGTCGAAGCGGTGGGTGCCGTAGTCGGTGATGTAGCCGCCGGCGTAATCG
>JANYAH010000072.1 GCA_025361425.1 Candidatus Solibacter sp.
GGGGGCAGTTACCGGCCGGCGATATCGATGCCGAGCTTTTTGAGCTCTTCGGCGTAGTAGCGGCGGAGCAGGATGTCCCATTCCTCGCTACCTTCCGGGATGTCGCGTTTTTGAGTGCGGATTTTGGCGCGGGCGGCGCGATCCACCTTCTCTTCGGTCATCAGGACTTCCGTCATCTGGCGCACGATTTCCAGGCGCACGGCGTTGCTGTCCTTATTGCGCAGACGCAGGTCGTGGCTCTTGCGGAGCATCTCGATGATCTTGTGGGACATGTCGCTGACCTTGTCGCGCGAAAGCTTCATCGCGTCGCCAGTATCGCGGCCGGATGCCTTGACCACTTTGCGCTGGGAGATCAGGGTGTTCTTGATGCGGCGGAACATCTCCTGGTAGCTGACGCCTTCGCGGCGCATGTACTCGCTGTACTGGCTGAGGAGATCGCGCACCTCGTCGTTCAGGCGATCTTCCACTGCCAACTCTTCGGAGATGACTTCGGCAATCTTCTCGGCCACGAGATCCGGATTCGACGTCTCGATGGTCGCTGGCGTCAGACTCTTGACGAGTTGTTTGGAGATGTATGAAACGACTTCTCTGGCAAGCAGCATGCTGTGTGCGCGAACACGTAGTTTATCACGTATGGGGTACGATCTCCGACTCCTGTGTGCGGATTCGTGGGATGGCTGTAATACAACTCGCTGCGCAGTCGGCGTTTTCAGGGTTAAAAATCGAGGCGCAGTGCGACTAAGCCCTGGCGCGGCGAGTTGAACTGGCTGGTGACGCGGCCGAAGTTGGCGGCGGACCAGTTGGACATCGGGGCGCCGAAGACGGTCCGGTTGAAGATGTTGAAGAACTCGCCGCGGAGCGTGAGGGTAACCTTTTCGCCGGCCTTGATGCGGCGCATGAGACCGAACGATTCGTTGGCGAAGTTGGGCGCGCGCAACCCGGTGTAAGAGCGGGCGGCGGTGCCGAACGTGTTGCCTGCCGGGGCGGAGAAGGCCGCTTTGTTGAACCAGGCGTCGCCGAGCGGATTGGGATGACCCTGCAACAGCGAGACGCCGGCGTTGAGGTTCGGCCGCAGCACGCCGTTGAAGATGGGCAGGGTGTTGTTGGCGATAAGCTGGACGGGCTTGCCGACTTGATACTGCTGAATTCCGCTCAACTGCCATCCGCCAATCACGTGGGCCGCGATGCTGTTATTGTTCATCAGCTTCCGGCCCTTGCCGAAGGGCAGCTCACAGGTATAGGCGACGGCGAAGACCTGGGGGACATCGTTGGAGCTGATGGCCTTCTCGACCCTGCGGTTGTAGAAATCCTGTCCGGAGGGCCCGCCGCCGGCGGCGAAGTTGCCATCGGTGATGGACTTCGCCCAGGTGTAGGCGC
Organism: Candidatus Solibacter sp.; assembly: GCA_025361425.1. Lineage (GTDB taxonomy): Bacteria > Acidobacteriota > Terriglobia > Bryobacterales > Bryobacteraceae > Solibacter. The sequence goes on from JANYAH010000072.1 coordinate 1,378, forward strand.
CTTGCAGCGAGAGGCCGTGGCTGAGGCGCTTGGTGAACTTCATCTGCAACGCGTTATAGGTGGAGTTCCCGTTGGGATTCGAGTTATTGGCGATGCCCTGGTATTGCGGATAGGGGCGGAGTGACTGGGCGACCGAACCGGTAAATCCGGCGTAGGGCGCCTTGATGCCGGCGGCGATGGCGGCGGCGGAGGTGACGCTCTGGGTGAGCACCGAACCGAGCGACAGGTATTTGGGATCGACCTGATTGATATTCATTAGGCCATTACCCAGACGGGTGCCCTTCACGCCGACGTAAGCCGCTTCCACGGAGAGTTGTCCGGGCAGGGCCTGTTGGACGCTGAACTGGACGTTCTGGAAGTAGGGTGGACGGCCATCATCCTTGCCGATCATGGTGACGGCGCTGCCGTTCTGCACGGTCGGGTTGATGAAGGGCGGCTTGGGCCAGTTGGTGGGGAAGCCGCTATCCCAATTGAATGCGGGCGTCACGCCGGCATCGGTGGAGGCGTATGTGGGAGCGGCGTTGAAGCCGTAGATGAACTTCTGGGAGTCGCGCAGCCCGGCGTTGGCGTTGCCCTGTCCGTACGAGATGCCGTAGCCGCCGCGGAGGACGGTGTTGACGGCAAGTTGGTAGGCGAAGCCGATACGCGGTCCGAAGGCCTTGTAATAGGTGTCGGCAAAGCTCTTGCGGGTGTTGTCGCGTCCGGGGCCTTCGCCGAGGAAGCGGATGGCTCCCAGCAGATTGCCGGCGCCGGGGTTGGGTAGTGTGGGGTCAAAGCCGGAGATGTTGGTATTGTGTTCCCGGCGCGGGGTGAAGAGGTCCCAGCGGATGCCGAGGTTGAGGGTCAACTTGCGGCTGACTTTCCAATCGTCCTGGGCAAACAATGCCTTGTACTCATAACGCATGCCAGGGACCACGAAGAGGCCGTTGTAACTGGCGTTATCGACCGCGCCCAGCAGGAAACTGGCGAAGGCGTTGCCGCTGTTCGCGCGGTTGGAGGATCCGCTGGCGCTGGGGAAGGCGGTTTCATTGGAGTTGAAGGCGAACACGCCCTGCTGGCCCGCGCTGTCGGCGCCGTTGGTCTGCTGCCAGCGCATGTCCGCGCCGAACTTGAAGCCGTGGTTGCCGCGGAAGATGGAGAGTGTGTCGGAAAACTGGAGGGTGGCGTTGACTTGCGTGCCCTTGTTCTTGGGTTCGTCGCCCCAGTTCTGGTAGGTGTCGGCGAATTGCACGCGGGGGAGGATGTCGCCCGGAGGGTTGACGCCGGCGAGGCCCACCTTCTGGAGAAGACCTTGGTCCGACGTGGTGCGGAACCAGGTCTGCGGCTCACGGGTGTAGCCGGTGCGGAAATTGTTCAGCGTGGTGGGGGAGAGCTGGTAATCCCAGTTGAAGCGGCCCCAGCGGGCGGGGCGCTGCTGGTTGAGGGCGGGGCTCATGGCGCCTTCCAGCAGCGCGGGCGCGATGCTCTGCTCATTGCTGATGTAGGCGAAGAGGCTGATGCGGGATTTATCGGAGAAGGAGTGGTCGCCCTTGATGGTGACGACGTTGCGGTCAAACAGTTGCGCGCCGGCTGCGGTGTAGTTGGCTGTGGTGGTGGCAGTGTTGGCGGTGGGAAGCAGTTGCAGCATGGCCGCGGAGACCTTGCTTATGCGCGTGAGGGGAATTTGCGCGTTCGGGAAGACGTCGCGCGTGGTGCCACCGGCACCGTCGGAACGGGTGCTGGCGGGGTCGTAGACTTGCAGCGCGGCGCCGGCCTTGATGAGACCGGAGAAGTCGCCGCTGCGCTGGGCGGCGTTGGGGAGGGTGAGAAGCTGGTTGGTGGCGCCGGCGCGATATCGGAAGCCGTCATACACGAAATGGAAAAAGGTCCGGTTCTTGCCGTTGTACTTGGGCAGGATGACGGGGCCGCCCAGGGCCGCACCGAATTCGTTCTGGCGGTTGATAGGGGTGATGGGGGAGATGAAACCGCGGGCATCCAGTTTATCGTTGCGCAAGTATTCGAAGAGCGAACCGTGGAACCGGTTGGTACCGCTCTTGGTGTTGAAGACTTCGAAACCGCCGCCGGTTTTGCCGTATTCCGCGCTGAAGTTGGCGGCTACCAGCTTGAATTCGCCGATGGATTCGATGGGCGGGTAAGTGAACATGGTGCCGCCGCTCTCGGGTCCGGTGGATTGCGCGCCATCGATCAAGACTTCCTTGGCGCGGTCCTGGGAACCGTTGATTTCGGTGTTGCCGCTGTCACCGGTGACGCCGGGCGCCAGGAAAACGAAGGATTCCGGGTTGCGCATGTTGCCGTTGACGCCGACGGGGAGGTCGCGGACCTGCTTCTGGTCGATGACGGTGCCGAGGTCGGAGGTGCTGCTATCGATGAGGGGGGCGGCGGCGGTGACTTCGACGGATTGATCGACCGCGCCGAGTTCTAGCGAGAGGTCAAGCGTCAGTGTCTGTCCGATGTTGAGAGAGACGTTCTTGCGGATGAGTTTGCGGAAACCTTTGGCTTCAGCGGTAAGTTCGTAGTTACCGAAGGGCAGACTGCGGACGGCATAGTTGCCGGCATCGTTGGACACGGTAGAGATTTTGACGCCGGTCTCCTGGTTGGTGACGGTGATGCCGGCCCCAACGACGACAGCGCTGCTGGGGTCGATGACACGACCGATGATGGCTCCTCGATCCTGCGCCCACGCGGTTATGGAGAGGGTCGCAAACAGGGCCAGAGATAGCGAGAATTTCCCGATAGATCGCATGATTTGACTTCATCTTAACTCAGATGTGGGGGCTTCCTGAGGTGTTGCCAGAGGTGCTTAACCGCTTTGGGGAAGCCGACCGATCGCCCTGCTGGGCCGCGTCCTGCCGCTTGAGGGGCCTTCAGTCGTAGACGGAGTGCAGCACCCTTTTGAGGTCTTCCCAGGCCTCGCGCTTGGCTTCCTGGTTGTACTGGCGCAGCAGGTACGAGGGGTGGTAAGTGACCATCACCGGGATATCCTGCCACGTGAACCATTTGCCGCGCATTTTGGTGACGCCCTCTTTGTGACCGGTGAGGGCGCGGGCCGCGACGCCGCCGAGCGCGCAAATCACCTTCGGCCGGATGGTCGATAGCTGGCGGTGCAGAAACTGACCGCAGATCTCCATTTCATCAGGTTCCGGGTTGCGATTCTCCGGCGGACGGCACTTCACCACGTTGCAGATGTAAATATCCTTGCGGAGGAGTTCGATGCCTTCCTTCTTCGCCGTATTTTCGATCATCTGGGTGAGCAACTGTCCGGCGCGGCCCACGAAGGGGATGCCTTGGGCGTCCTCATCGGCGCCGGGGCCTTCGCCGACGAAGACCAGCGGAGACTGTGGATTGCCATCGCCAAAGACGATCTTATTGCGGGCCTCCGAGAGGCGGCAGCGGCGGCAATCGCCCATGTCTTCAATGATTTTGAGGAGGGTATCGTTGGTGGGGGCGAGAGGTGGAAGTTCCATAGGGATGGGGGCTGAAGTGGGGCAGGCGCTTTCGCCTGCCAACCCCGCCGGCTGGCGATAGAGGGTCTTGATGCCCAGATCCTGGTAGAACTCGAGATATTGGCGGAGGAGTTCAGCGTCCATTGGCGGCGTGCAGCGCGAGGCGCAAATTGAGGACTTCGTCGAAAATGCGATCGGCGATGGCGCGCTTGGAGGCGCGGGGCACGGGAACGGTCTGGCCGGTGCGAAGGATGAGCACCACTTCGTTTTCGTCGGACTCGAAGCCGAGATCGCTCGCGCCGACCAGGTTGCCGACCACCATATCGCAGTTCTTGGACTCCAGCTTGCGGCGCGCCTCCTGCTGCAAATTCTGGGTTTCGGCGGCGAATCCGACGAGCAGAAAATCGCCCTTTTTGCGGCCCAGTTCGGCCAGGATGTCCGGCGTGGGGTCGAGTTCCAGCGAAACCCGCGCGGCGGTTTTCTTGACCTTCTGGTCGGGGACCTTGCTAAGGTGGAAATCGGCTACCGCGGCCGCCTTGATGACGATGCCGGCGGCGGGGAGATGTTCCATCACCTTGTCGCGCATTTCGACCGCGGTGCGCACCGCCACCACTTCGACACCGCGCGGCGGCGACAGATGGACGGGGCCGGAAATCAGAATGACGCGAGCACCGCGAGCGGCGGCGGCTTCGGCGAGGGCGTACCCCATCTTGCCGCTGGAGCGGTTGGAGATGTAGCGTACCGGGTCGAGCGGCTCCTGGGTGGGGCCGGCCGTGATCAGCACGGTTTCGCCCTCCAGATCGCGGCGTCGATGGGCGGCGCGCCCGATCGCGGCGGCGATGGTTTCGGGGTCCGCCAGGCGTCCGGGGCCGGTCATTCCGCAGGCCAGATATCCGCTGCCCGGTTCGACGATGATGTGGCCGCGCTTGACGAGGGTTGCCAGGTTGGCCTGGGTGGCGGGGTGCTGCCACATGTTGACGTTCATGGCGGGAGCGAGTAACACCGGGCCGGTAAAGGCGAGATAGAGAGTGGTGAGAAAATCGTCCGCCAGGCCGTGAGCCAGTTTGGCCATCAGGTCCGCGGTGGCGGGCGCGACGACGAGTAATTCGTGCTCCTGCGCGACGGCGATGTGCTCGATGGCGCTTTCGATGGTGAAGAGGTCGGTGAGGACTTTACGGCCGGTAAGGGCAGCGAAGGTGAGCGGACGAACGAACTCTTCCGCCGCCCGGGTCATCACGACCTGCACCTGATGGCCCTGCTGCATCAACAAGCGCGCCAATTCCGCGGATTTGTAGGCTGCGATTCCGCCGCCGACCGCGAGGAGAACCTTCATACGGGCTTAGAGGATGGTTTCGGTCATCGGGTCGTGGTGGCTGTTGGCCAGCGGTCCGGTGAGTTCGTACTTCACCAGGCCACGTCGCACTTCTTCCATGGCGATGATGGTGGGTTTCTTGGACGACGTAGGCAGCACCGGACGTGCGCCGCCCTGCAACTGCCGCGCGCGTTTGGCGGCGACGATGATGAAACGGTAGGTGCTCTGCTCCGGATCGTCGGGCAGAGTGCAGTGAGCGTTATTGCGCGGAGGTTTGTTTTCAGCCATACGTCGATACCTCAAACTTGAAATGTGTCCAAAATGGGCCGGATCTGGTCTTCGATTCTGGTTCGCCGGGCACGCTCGGCGCGAACGATCGCGCTCAAGGTAGCGTCGGCTTCCGCCAGTTCCCGGTTGATCAAAACATAATCGTAAGCTTCGTAATTACCGATCTCTTCAGCCGCTTCCCTGAGCCGCCGCGCGATCACGTCGTCGCGATCTTCACTTCGCGCGCGGAGCCTTTGCTCCAGAACCAGGCGCGAAGGGGCCAGGATAAAAACGGTGACGGCTTCCGGGATCTTCGCTTTCAATTGTCTCGCACCTTGGACATCGATGTCGAGTACCAGGTCCTGCTGGCGTGCCCGGGCGAGGTCGAGGATGCCGCGGTGGGTCCCGTAATAGTTGCCAAACACTTGAGCCGATTCGAGAAACTCGTCGCGGGCGAGCATTGCCTCGAAATCCTCCCGGGAGACGAAACGATAGCTTTGGCCATCGACCTCCGCTCCGCGCGGCTGGCGAGTGGTGTAAGAAACGCTGAACATCAGCTCCGGAACGGTAGCGAGGAGGCGAGAGACCAGGGTCGATTTGCCGGATCCGGAGGGGGCGGAGATGATGAAAACTGTAGTCATGCTTGGGGGGTCACTGGGGGAGAGAGGATGGTCTTCAACGCCGAGACGCAGAGAAGCCAGAGGAAGCGCAGAGGAAACATTGGGACGTAGGACAGGCCTCCTGGCCCGTCGTTCCAGAGTGCGCGCAAGGGCATCTGCCAGACATTGCCCCCCCTCCTCGTTCCTCCAGGTCTCAATCTCATTGGTGTTCTCTGCGCTTATCTCTGCGCTCTCTGCGTCTCTGCGTTGAAAAAGAAGTTTTCTACCCTATTCAAGATTCAAGCTCTGCTCTCTGATCTTGTCGATCTCGCTTTTGGCGCTCAGGGCCAGATCGGTGATGGTCAAACCCAGATCGCCCAAGCCGCCTGTCTTCGAGAGCACCGTATTCGCCTCGCGATTCATCTCCTGTAGCAGAAAGTCCAGACGCTTGCCGATTTCGCCCTCGCCCGTCAACATGGCCTCGAGTTGGGCGGCGTGGGTCCGCAGACGCATCAACTCCTCGGCGATGTCGCTGCGGTCAGCCAGAATAGCGGCCTCCTGGGCCAGGCGCTGGGGTTCGATGCCGGCGCCGTGGAGCAGGTCGGCTAGTTTTTCGCGCAGGCGCTTCTGGAAGGCGCCGACGGCGCCCGAGCGGATCTCTTCCATGCGGGACACCAGGCCGCAGATGTTCTGGCAGCGCTGCCGCATTTCGAGGGCGGTGGCGGCGCCTTCGCGCTCGCGGCCCACGTTGAGCAGGGCGACGGCTTCGGCGGCGGCCCCTAGCAGTGCTTTGGTTACGGCTTCGCCGAGTTCCTCTTCGTCACCGGCAGAGATCATGCCGGGAATGCGCAGCGCAGAATTCAAGTCGGGCTGCGCCTCCACGGCGTAAAGCTGCGCCCCTTCGCGGAAAGCGGCCATGTAGGCGCGGAGCATGACGCGGTTCAAGGGGGCGGCATCGCCTACCACGTTGCGGGTGAGCCCGGCGTGGATCTGCACATGGCCGCGGGCCACGCCGCTTTTGACCACGGCGCGGACGTCGTTTTCCAGCGCATCCAGTTCGTTGGGCAAATGGAAGTGCAGATCCAGTCCCCGATGGTTCACGCTTTTCAGACTGAGGACGAGGTCGCCTTGCGGGATCTCTTTCCTGACGCGGGCAAAGCCCGTCATGCTGCGTACGCTCACTGGTCTACCACCGATCCGGCATCCTCGAATTGGAGTTCGTGGAGCCGCTGATAAATTCCGCCCTGGGAGATAAGTTCTTCGTGGGTGCCTATTTCGCGGATCTGGCCTTTTTCGAGCACCACAATCTTATCCGCGCGGCGTATCGTGGAAAGCCGGTGCGCGATGACGATTACGGTGCGGTGCTCCATCAGGTTGGCTAGCGCCCTTTGTACCAGCATTTCGCTCTCGGTGTCCAGGTGGCTGGTGGCTTCGTCCAGAATCAGGATGGGCGCGTTCTTGAGCAGGGCGCGCGCAATGGAGAGGCGCTGGCGCTCTCCGCCCGAGAGTTTGACGCCGCGGTCGCCAATCACGGTTTGGTAGCCTTCCGGCAGCCGCATGATGAATTCGTCGGCGAGGGCGGTTTCGGCGGCGGCGAGGATGGCCGCCGTTGCCACGCCCTCGCGGCCGTAGGCGATATTGTTGGCCACCGTGTCATTGAACAGAAAAGTATCCTGCGCCACCAGGCCGATCTGGCCGCGCAGGCTCGCCAGGCTGAACGTGCGCACGTCGCGGCCGTCAATCCGGACGCTGCCCGCGGTGGGGTCATAGAAACGCGGCACCAGGTTGGCGATGGTCGTCTTGCCCCCTCCGCTCGGTCCCACCAGCGCCACCACCTCGCCCGCTTTGACTTCCAGGTTCAAGCCCTGGAAGCGGAAGCTGTCGGGCGATCCGGGATAGTGGAAACCGGCGTTCTCGAAGACAATGTGGTTCTGAAAACCGGTGAATTGCGGGGCGCCGGGCGCATCCACCACGGTCTCCCGATGGTCCAGGTATTCGAAGATCTTCTGAGACGCACCAAGCGCCTGCTGGAAGATGTTATAGATGCCGACCAGCCGCTTCAGCGGTTCCAGAAGCATGAGCAGGGCCATGATGAAGCCGGTGAAGGTGCCCGCCGTAAGCCCGCCGCCCTTGATCCGAATCCGTGCGTAGGTCACCAGTGCCACAATGGTGAGGGCCGCGCAGAAATCGATCACCGGAGAGGAGATGCCCTGCTGCAACACGTAGCGGGCGTTGTTCTTGAGCAGCCGTTGAGAGGCCGCTTGGAATCGGCGGGATTCATAGCCTTCGGCGGTGAAAGCCTTCACCACCATGTGGCCGCTGAGGGTTTCCTGCAGAATTTGGTTGAGTTCCGCTTGGCGCTGCTGCGTGCCGCGGCTGGTGCGCCGTATGCGGCGGCCCAGGCGCATGGTGGGCAGCATCACGGCGGGCAGCACGATCAGGCAGATCAGGGCCAGCCGCCAATCGATGCTGAGGATGCCGTACAAAAGGAAGACAGCGACGAAAAACTGGCGGAGCAGGTCGGCGAGAATCTGCGAGGTGGCCACCTGCACTTTATCGACATCGTTCATGATGGACGACATCAACTGCCCGGTGGAGTGCGCTTCGAAGAACTCGGCGCCCTGTTTGAGCACCTTATCGAAGACGGCGTTGCGCAACCTGGTGATGCTGGCAAATCCGGCGTAGCTTACCAGGTAGTTGCCCAGGTAATCGCAAACGCCCTTGATCAGGAATGCCAGCAGCATCGCCGTGGCGATCATGGTCCAGGCGCTCCCGTGGAACGGAATGATACGGTGCAGATAAATCCGGTGACCGAAGATGGGGCGGGGCAGAAGAGGAATCGGCTCATCGGGCGCGTTGGGGACCAGAACGCGATCGAAGACCGGCTGAATCAGCAGCGGCATGGTACCCTGGGCGGCACCGGCGAGAGCCATGAGCACCACGGCAATCAGAATCTGCGGCCAGTACTTGCGGCCATACGACGTCAGACGCAGAAGTTGATTCATGCCGGCACCCGCAGGCGCTGCAGCGCGTCGAGCACATGGGCGAGAGGGACGTCCCCAATACCCCCGGAGCCGCCGCCCGGTGCTGCCACCACCTCGCCGGTCGTCCGCCACGGTCCCCAGATGGCGGCGTCGCCAGAGCCGAAGATGACGACGGAGGGCACACCGAAAGCGGCGGCCATATGCGCGGGACCGGAATCGTTGCCCACGAAAAGGGAAGCGGTGGCGAGCCGCGATTTGACCTCCGACAGCGACACCTGCAGAGTGCGGTATTCGCGGAACGGCGTGAGGTCGTCGTCAGGCCCGCCGATGAAAACGGGGGAGAGGCCGGATTGGGCGAGGTGGCGGGCGATGGCGAGGAAACAGTCCGCGGGCCAGGTCTTTTCGGGTGTGGCGGCGAGGGCGTGGATTACGGCGTACCCCGGCTCCGGGGTGGGCGAAGCGGGCCCGCCCGGTACCAGCTTCGCCCGGGGGATTTCGACAATGGGTGCACCCAGAAAGAAGATGGCGCTGGCCAGATGTTCGGCGGTGTGGACCGTACGATCCAGGTGTAGCGTTTCCTGGGCGCGCGGGATGTGCACGTTGTATACGAACTGCTGGCGGTAGTGGCCGAAACCGGCGCGGTAACGGGCGCCAGAGAGCTCGGTCATCCACGCGCTACGCGTGCCGCCGTGGAAGTTGAGGCAGAGTTGCGGGCGGAAGCGGCGCAGCGCGGCGAGTTCGGGAGGGTGGATCTCGGAGAGGTCGGGGTTGCCTTCAAAGATTTCACGGAAGCGATTCTCCACGAAAACGGCCAGGTGGAGATCGCCTCTGAAGCGTTTGAGAATGTCGAGCGCGGGTGTGGTGAGGACGCAATCGCCCAGGCTCCGGAGCCGGAGGATGGCCACCCGGCTGCCCCGCGGCAAACATTCTAAAACGCTGTCCACGGCCTATTCTTCGATTTTCGCCTCGTCGACCAGCATCACCGGGATGTCGTCGCGAATCGGGTACACGCGATGGCACTGGACGCACTTCAAGCCGCTCTGGTCGGGTTTCAGT
>JANYAH010000091.1 GCA_025361425.1 Candidatus Solibacter sp.
TGGCATCAGTCATAACTGCCTTCCACGAACCAGCCGGCGGCTTCGCAATAGATGCGGTAAAGCGCGCCATCGGAAAGCGCGATGTCCCACTCGTCACGCTGCCAGGCGTCGGCGGTCCACCAGTCGCCGGAGGTGCGCCAGGGACCGGCCAGATCCAGCACTTTGCCGCGCACCCCTTCGGCCATGACGAAGCTGGGCTGGCCCGACGCAATCGCCACGCGCGCCACCCGCCGCGGACGGAAGATGCGCAGCGCCATAAAGGGGACAGTCGCATTTTTCAAGCGTGGTTTGCTCAATGTCGCCGTCCCCTTTTGGACGCGGAACGCGTCGGGGCGGTGGGTGTCGAGCAACTCCGGAGTGCCTACGCGTCCTTCCCCCACGAACGCCCGTATGCGCGCCAGCGTCAGTTCCAACTTCACCGGCTCGGGCGCCACCGGGACGAAAAGGCCAGCCTGCGCCGCTTGTGGCTTCACCGGGTTGACGCCCATCCACAAGTGCACCAGTGGGGCGCCGGGCGGGTTGGCTTCCAGATCGAGTTGCAGCAGCTTGAGGAACGCCTTGGTATCCAGCGAAGGGACCGGCAGCCGCACACAGCGTTCGTGCGTCCCGCCGGTTTCCAGTTTGAGGCGGAGCCGGAGTTCGTCGGTGGCGAGGCCGCGAGTGGCCAATCGCGTGGCCAGTCCGTTGATCAGGCGGGCCAGCAGAAAAGCCAGCGGCTCCAGCAGTTCCACCGGATAATCCAGATCGAGCTCGTCTTCAAAATGAAGCGCCTCGGTGAGCGGGAGCAGCTTGCGGTCGCCTTCGCCGCGGGCCAGTTCCCGCAGGCGCAATCCCTCTGTGCCCAGCCGTTCCGCAATGCCGAGCGGCGGCAGTGCCGCCATTTCGTGGAAGCGGCGGATGCCCCAGCGCTCCAGGGTCTCCAGCATTTGGGGTGCGGGCGAGAGCAGCCCGAGCGGCAGCGTGGCCAGAAATTTGCCTTCATCCCCGTGCGGAATCAGACTCACGCCGGAGAATCCGCGGGCGGCGCAGATCGCGGCATCGGGATTACCCGCGAGCGCAAGATTGGCCTTCACCCCGATCTCGCGAGCGCGCCGCGCGATCGCCGCGGCCACATCCTGCGGCAGCCCGAAAAGCCGGTCCAGGCCCGCCACGTCGAAGGTCACAGTATCGCTAGCGGTCGCCTCCACCGTGGGTGAAAATTCAAAAGCCAGCGCGGTCAGATTGCCCGGGCCGTGAAGACAGGCGAACATTGCTTCCTCCGATGAGTGGATTGGGCGCGCACCTCAATGCCGCGCAACAGGCGGGAAACGCAACGCGCGCCGGACCATGTGGTCGCGCTGCGTCCGCACTCGATCACCAGCGTGGCGCAGGTCCCGGCGTTGGATTGCCGCGCCAGAGAGACCAGCACGGCCGGTGTATGTTCCACCGCGCGCCGCAGGCGGAACCAGGATGCTAGCGAAATGCGGCGCGCTCTCTCTGGCGGCGTATCGCCCAGATCCATCGCCACCAGCCCGAAGCCGCCGCCCTGAATCAGCAGGTCCGCCGCTTTGAGGGCGTGTTCGGCGCTGTGCCCGCAGCGCACCCATAGCAGGCGCCCCAGTTGCACGCCGGCGTCGGCGGCGGAGTGGGGGGAGAAGGCATCCTCGGCATCCACCAGCGCGCACGCTTCCTCCCGCGCGCTGGCGGCTGCCAGCACGGAGAGCAGCAGACTGGTGCGCCCGGAGGAAGCCGGCCCCACAATTTCGGTGAGGCATCCGCGCGGCAGCCCGCCGGTGGCCGAATCGATTTCCGCCACGCCCGTGAGGGCGCGTTCCGGCTCGGGTTGGGATTGCCAGCCGAGGGGTCCGCCCAGGATCGATTCGAACTGCTTCAATAAGACAGCCGCGCCCATGTATTCGCCTTTTATTCGCCTGTACTCTACTTTTACAGGAGGCGGGCGAGGAAGTCAAGAAAAGGCTGACGGGTTGCGGACGAAACCGCTGGCGCTGTATATTTAATGTAGATCTATATGCCGAACGAGACGCAAGTATCGAAATGGGGGAATAGCTTAGCAGTTAGGATTCCCCAGGCGATTGTCAGGGAGGCGCGGCTGGCGGAGGGCGACAAGTTGTCGCT
>JANYAH010000098.1 GCA_025361425.1 Candidatus Solibacter sp.
GTCGCGGCAGCGCTTTTGATCATTCCCAGCGCGCGGATAAACGAGCGTGGGAAGCGCTTTCCGCTGATCGGAAAGTTTTGGACCGCCCGCGCTGTCTGCGGCCCATAGAGTGCCGATGCGGGCACCTGCATGTCCCCCATAGTGTCGCGTTCGATTCGGAAAGAGTCCTTCATGATTCTATTGTGAGGCCTTGCAGAAGTTTTGCTGGCGCTACCGATTGCTGAAGAGCTCCGGTGGAGGACGAGGACGGCTATAACAGACGTTTGGGGACGCATGACAAACAGATTTGAGATGCTCCCGCCTCGCTGAACGCCGGCGCCAATGTTGGGCTTCGGCGTAGCTCCTGCGTGCTGGCGTGGAGAGGTTTCGGCAATACTGGCCGCGAAACCGCAGCGCCGCGTGACTATAGTCACTGATGTAGCCCTTCGGTAGGCGCATCATCAAGCCAGAAGGAAGGAAATGTCGATGACAACAACCACAACTCTGGCCGATGTGGCCGCCACATCGCTCAGCGCCGTGCGCACACTCGAGCGTTACGGTCTGGACTATTGCTGCGGCGGGAAACAACCGTTCGACGAGGCGTGCACCGCCAAAGGACTCAAACCGGAATCCGTCATGCAGGAAATCGAGCGGCCTCAAGCGCCCGACGCGTCCGAACGAGACTGGCAGACTGCGCCGCTGGATGAAATCGTGAAGCACATCGTCGGCACGCACCACGAGTACCTCAAGCTCGAACTGCCGGCCCTGGGCAACCGCATGAACAAGGTGCTCGCAGTCCATGGCCCCAAAGATCAGCAGACCCTCAGCCGATTGGCGGACGTGTTCGGATCTCTGCGCGCCGAGATGGAGATGCACATGCACAAGGAAGAATTGATGCTTTTCCCCTTCCTGGAACAGTATGGCCGCGCCGAAACCCTGGGCCGACCTCTACCGCCGGTTCCCTTCGGGTCCGTCGCCAACCCCATCGGGGTGATGGAACGTGAGCATGAGGGCGCTGGCGGAGCGCTCCTGGAGATCCGTGAGCTCACTCGCAGCTTTGAATATCCGTCCTACGCCTGCAGCACAGTCCGCGCTCTGTTCGATGGACTGAAGGCACTGGAGGCGGACTTGCACGTGCACATTCACCTGGAGAACAACATCCTGTTTCCGCGCGCTATAGCGCTGGAGAAAAAATAGGGGCGTGACTCCTCCGATTGACCAGCCTCGCTGAAACGGATAGCTAGCCCCCATGACCGATACAAGCCCGGCAGCGGCCGAAGTCGCATTACAGCGTCTGGTGACGGTCTACATTGTCACCGGCCTGCTGTTCCTGTTGCTACCGGGGACCTTCCTGGGAGTCTGGAATCTGGTCTCGATCAGCGGCCGGCATTCCCTGGCCGGCCTTTCCCCGGCTTGGCTTCAGGCCCACGGCCACGCCCAGATCTTCGGCTGGATTGGCACCTTCATCATAGGCATTGGCTATTACTCCTTGTCGAAGATGGGCCGGCTCATGCCCTTTACCGCCAGCCGGGGCTGGGCAAGTTGGGCACTTTGGACCGGCGGCGTCACCCTGCGTTGGGTGGCTAATGTCAGCGAGTGGAACTGGCGCCTCCTGCTGCCGACATCGGCTGCGCTGCAACTCATGGGCTTCCTGGTTTTCTTCGCGACCGTGAGCCGCCACCGGTCCAGGCCCCCTTCCGCGCCGCCAACCGGGATTGAGACGTGGATGAAGCTCGTCATGGCTTCCACCGTCGCCTTCCTGCTTGCGCTATTGATGAACCAGGCGGTGAGCATCAGTGTGGCCATGACCAGCATGCATCCTGAAATTCCGCACTGGCTGGACCAACGCTATCTGTTTCTCGCCGCATGGGGGTTCCCCGTCCTGGCGGTATGGGGCTTCAACGCCAGGTGGTTGCCTGTCTTCCTGGGCCTTCGGCAGCCGTTAGGCGGCGGTCTGATCGCCGCTCTGGGAGCCTGCGGATGCGGCCTCGGAGCGGCGCTTCTCGGACACTTCCGGCTGGCAACCGCGCTGCTGCTGACCGCCGGCATCCTCGCCTCCATCGCCTTGAGAGTATTCGAGCCGTCACAAAAGCCGGCCAAGACTCGCGGGGTTTCCCCCTCTTTTCCCTATTTCGTGCGCGGCGCCTACGCCTGGCTCCTGGTTGCGGCTGCACTCGGTGTGTACGCGGCTAATTCCGATGCCAACGGCGGTATCTGGGGCGCCTCGCGCCATGCGCTCTCGGTCGGATTCCTTGCCACGATGGTGTTCGCAATCGGTCAGAGAGTCCTACCCGCGTTCTGCGGAATGCGCCTGCTCTTTAGCAAGAAGCTGATGTTCGCTTCTCTGACCGTCTTGAATCTCGGCTGCATCCTTCGCGTGGCCTCTGAGATTCCCGCTTACGAATTCAATCTACGGGCCGCGTGGACCATTCTGCCGGTTTCGGCCATAACGGAATTGACAGGGGTGACCTTGTTTGTGCTCAATCTCAGTATCACGTTGATGCTGCCGCCCCCTACTCCTGCCGTTTTGACGCAACTCGGATAGCGGCGTGATCCTTAATTACCCTACGCCGCCTTTTAGATTTGGATCAGCTCAGTAGCCCAGTGCCCATCAGCATGACTGCATCGCGGTCGCGGATGGATAATGGGAGGGAGTCCATGGTACCGACACGCGAGGGGCACGATGCTTGAACAAGAGTTGTTTGCATTCCTGGAGCGGACCTCGGATGCGGCATTCGCCGTTACCGAGCAAGGCGAGATTCGTTCCTGGAACAGGTCGGCTGAAAGGCTCTTCGGATACCCGGCATCGGAAGTCGTGAACCGCACGTGTCATGAAGCCCTGGATGGCCGGGGCGCATTGGGAACGGAAGTTTGCACTGGGGGTTGCAGTGTTCAAGCTTGCGCGGCAAAGGACCTAGCGATTCCTGATTTCGACCTCGAAGTGAAGACGAGTTCGGGGAACCGGCTGTGGGTGAATATCTCGACGATCGTTTTCGACGAGCCTACTCGCCGGAATCGTCGCCTAATCGTCCATCTGGCGCGGGATATTTC
>JANYAH010000099.1 GCA_025361425.1 Candidatus Solibacter sp.
CATCTGCTCCAATTCAGCCTTAAGGTCGGTGTTGAGCAGGGTTTCGTAGCCTTCCCGGCCGCCCCACAGGACATAGTTCTGGCCGCCGAGTTTTAGCGTGGCGTCCATGGCCTCTTTCACCGAAAGACAGGCCATGGCAAATACTTCCGGATCTGGATTGGTGGCAGCGCCCGCCATCCAGCGGCGGTGGCTGAACATGTTGGCCGTGCCCCACAATAGCCTGACCCCGGTAGCCTCCTGCTTAGCGCCCAGCACGTCCACCATCTGGTGGAGATTGTCTACGGTGGCCCGGAGGGTCGCACCTTCGGGGGCGATGTCGCGGTCATGGAAGCAATAAAAGGGCGCGCCTAACTTGGCGACGAACTCGAAGGCCACCTCCGCTTTCAGTTTCGCCGCAGCCATGGGGTCAGCCATGCTTTGCCAGGGGCGTTGGAAGGTTTCCCCGCCGAAGGGGTCACCCCCGTCCCAGCAGAAGGTGTGCCAGTAGCAGACCGCAAACCGCAGATGGTCCTCCATGCGCTTGCCCAGCACCATTCGATCCTTATCGTAGAATCGGAACGCTAGTGGATTGCGGGAATCCAGGCCTTCGAATTGAATGGGTTCGATGCCCTTGAAGTAGTCGCCCATGGGTGCTCCTGCGGAAGAAGTGCGGGTCAGTGGTGGTAGAGATCCCGGACCCGTGGATACAGGGCTCGGAAGCGTTCGTAGCGCGGTAGCAGTGCTTCCCGCTGCGCCGGTGCGGGTGCGTATGCCTGCTGGATTCGAGGCGTACGACAGACTTCGGTTTCGCTGCCACCAGAAGCCAGCCAGCCCAGTCGCGCCGCGCCCAGAGCGCCGCCCGTTGCGCCGCCTTCCAGGGTGGCCACTTCGGTATCCAGGCAGGAGGCCAAGAGCTGCGCCCATTCCGGGCTGCGGGAGCCGCCGCCCACCAGGGCGAGGCGGCCCACCGTGGTTCCGGCCGCCCTCAAGGCGTTCAGGCCGTCCAGCATGCCGAACGCCACGCCTTCCAGGACAGACCAGGCCAGCTGGGCAGAATCGGTGTCGTGGTTCAAGCCGAACCACATACCCTGGGCCTCGGCGTCGTTGTGGGGGGTGCGCTCACCGGACAGGTAGGGCAAGAAGATAGGGGACCTCGCGAGCACCGCAGCCGACGTGCTGCGGACCTGAGCGAGCAAGGCGGATTCGTCCTGAACGCCCAGCAGTCTGGTCACCCAGGTCAGGCAACTGGCGGCCGAAAGCATCACGCTCATCTGGTGCCAGCGGCGCGGCAGCGCGTGGCAGAAGGCGTGCACCGCGGAAGCAGGGTTGGGCCGGAACCGGTCAGTGACCACGAACAAGACGCCGCTGGTCCCCAGGGAAAGGAACCCGTCCCCGGGATTGACCGCCCCGATTCCCACCGCGCTGGCGGCGTTGTCGCCGCCCCCGCCGGCCACGACCACTGTAGGGGACAGGCCCCAGTCCTTGGCCACGCTGGGCAGCAATGTACCAGAGGGTTCGCTGCCCTCCACGAGCCGGGGCATGTGGGCACGGGAAAGCCCCGTGGCCTCCAGCAGTTGTTCCGACCAGTCGCGCCTGGCCACATCCAGCCAGAGGGTGCCTGCCGCATCGGACATGTCGCTCACCTTGGCGCCGGTCATGAGCAGCCGGAGATAGTCTTTGGGCAGCAGGACCGTGGCGACCCTCGCGAATAGCTCGGGTTCGTGCTTGGCCACCCAGGCCAGCTTGGGCGCGGTGAATCCCGGCATCGCCAAGTTGCCGGAGACTTGGGCTAGGGCCGGGAAGCGAGCGGTCAGCTCCGCGCATTCGACCGAAGCGCGGGTGTCGTTCCAGAGCATGGCCGGACGCAACACCTGGTCCGCTGAATTCAGAAGGGTGGCGCCGTGCATCTGCCCCGAAAGTCCGATGGCTTGCACCGCCGCGAAGGCCTCAGGTGCCTGGCCTCGGACGGCGGCTACCGCCGCGCAGGTGGCGGACCACCACTCCCCCGGATCCTGTTCGGACCAGTGGGGATGGGGCCGGGACAAGGCGAGCTTGTGGCTCGCTACTGCAAGGACGTGATGATCCTCTCGTAACAGCAGAACCTTCACTTCAGATGTTCCAAGATCGATTCCCAGGAACACGGCGCCTCCAGCAGGATCCGCAAATAGCCAATTGAATGGAATATATCTATAAATTAAGATGACAATTCGTTTTCGGCACTTGGAATTACTTAGAAAAAAATAACTCCATCTATTTTGTCAATTCCTTCGGC
This sequence comes from Candidatus Solibacter sp., assembly GCA_025361425.1. GTDB lineage: Bacteria > Acidobacteriota > Terriglobia > Bryobacterales > Bryobacteraceae > Solibacter. The sequence continues at coordinate 2,252 of JANYAH010000099.1, forward strand.
AAAATCATTGAACAAGATACCTATCCCTTCCAGGGGCATCCAGCCGTCAGAGCAAACGGAGCCTGGGCCCTGACGGAGTTGAGGAACGAAAGAATGAGATCAGGATAACGACTCCGCCAATGGCTTGAACAACCCGTATCATAGAACCCCCCAAGAGTTAGTCAAGGGGGAAAACTAATAAAAACTTCTAGTCTTGAATTAACCAAGTTCACTTGAGATATACCTTGGAAATGTAGATGTTAGAAAATGTATGGAGGTTGAAAAAAACCTCTTTCAACCCCGGGCAATTCCGAATTTTAGAGCTAGCATGACAATGCAATTGTCAGGATGATCCCTGAATCCGTCACTGCCCTGGCTAAAAATTATGCATAAAGCAAACCATATCACTAAAAGAGGTATCTGCCGTCTCGCGCCGAACCGCAGGGCGGCAGTAAAATGGGTGACGGGGCCAGGCAGCCTCCGAGGCTCCCGATTCAGGCCAAGTTACTCAAGGTCTCGGCGCAGCTTTGCTCCTTTTGTCGCGCCAGCGAAAGCTCCTTGACGCGGCAGCGGTGGATAGTCCTGGCTCGCTCCAGTCGGAGTTGTGGGTTGGCTGTGCGGAACGTGGGTAACCTTGGTGAGGACGTTCCCGAAAGCGGCTGGGGCGCGCGCTCAAGGCACATTCTGTAGAATAGACTGCCGCAGTCCGGAGAACGTCATGGCCCAGTTCGACAAGCTCCTCGCCTACGCCGCGGCCATTGAGGCGAAACCCCTTTATTTGGAACCCAACCAGCAACCAGCCCAGCCGAGGTCCGACGGCCGCAGCATTCCCCCGCTGTCCTCCCCCGCCCCATCCCCCCTGTTGGAACTGCGCACCCGAGAAGGTCTTTTGTCCAACGTAACCGAGACCTGGCTGAACATGAGCGCGGCTCGTTTCAACTATGTATCGAGCAGCCACACCTTTGGGCTGACCTTCCAGAGGACGGCCTTGGGCGTCCGCATCGGATCGCTGTTGCTGAGCAGGGACGAGAGCCGGTCCAGCCTACCCATGGGTCCTCCACCGAAACCGTCCCGACCGATTCACAGGTAGGTGCCTATGTCCTCGCCCAACTTTGCCTCTCCCCGCTCCGCCAGCGTTGTCCAGCGCCCCTTTGGCCAAACGCCCTCGGGCCTACCGGTCACGCTTTTTACGCTGACCAACGCCCACGGCCTGCAAGCCGAAATCATGGACTATGGCGGCATCATGACCCGTCTGCTCGTGCCCGACCGCACCGGCCGACTCGGCGACATCGTCCTCGGTCACCGCACCTTCGCCGAATACCTCGCTGGCACACCCTATTTCGGCGCGCTCGTCGGCCGGGTTGGCAACCGTATCGCCGCTGGCCGCTTCGTCCTCGACGGCACGACCTATCACCTCGCGACCAACAACGCGCCAGGCGGCGTCCCCTGCCACCTGCACGGCGGTCCCGGCGGCTTCGATAAGGTCCTCTGGCAGGCCGAACCGCTGGTCGAAGCCGGCGCCGCCAGCCTTCGCCTGCGCTACCGTAGCCCCGAGGGCGAGGAAGGGTATCCGGGAAATCTCCGTGTCACAGTCACCTACCGGCTGACCGACGCCGACGAGTTGAGCATCGAATACCAGGCCACCACCGATCGCGCCACTCCGGTCAACCTTACCCAGCACAACTACTACAACCTCCGCGGCGAAGACTCTGGCGACACACTCGACCACCTGCTCACGCTCCACGCCAGCCGGTTCACACCGGTGGACGCCGGTCTCATCCCCACCGGCGAGCTTGCCCCGGTCGCGGGCACGCCGTTCGATTTCACCCGTCCCACCCGGATCGGAAACGTGATTGATGCCGCCGATGAGCAATTACGCTACGGCGGTGGCTACGACCACAACTGGGTGATCGACCGTACCGGTCCCGGACTCGTGCACGCCGCCACCGCCGAGGAGCCTGTATCTGGAAGGCGGATGGAGGTGTGGACCGAAGAGCCCGGCATCCAGTTCTATGCGGGCAATTTTCTCGCCCCGGCGAGCATCGGAAAAACCGGCCAGCCCTACCATGCGCGCCAAGGATTCTGCCTCGAAACGCAGCACTATCCCGATGCGCCGAATCAGCCGAATTTCCCGTCGGTGATTCTGCGGCCGGAAGAGGTTTACCGTACGACCACGGGGTATCGCTTCAGCGCCAGTTGAGCGGGTCAGAGACCACCGACAGCAATCACATCCCGCCATGGCGGCGAGCCAAAAGGGGGTTCCTACGCTAGTCTGCTGCGCACCTGTGGGCCGCCCGCTGGCCGACCTAAGCCGACAGTTGCTAGCCTTTGTCCCGGGAATCGATGCTATTCGCGATGTTGTGAACGAGGTTCATTCACGAGGAGCGATTATGCGAACAGGGTCCTTAAGAATACCAAACCTTGCTCCGCGAGCTCGTCCTGCGAAGCGGCGAGGGGCCTCCAGATGGAAGCGGCCTTGGCAATCTCCAGGGTCCCTGGGGTAAATGACTCGATCACCACTGCGCCGTCATACTCAACCTCTATGAGCGCATCGCGAATCCCGATCCAGTCCTGGTGGCCGGTCCCCGGCGCACCACGATCATTCTCGCAGCTGTGGAAATGACAGAGCCCACCCTTGCCGAGCTTGCGAATAGCCGCAGGGATGCTCTTCTCCTCGATGTTCGCATGGAAGGTGTCCATGTGCACTTTGTAGACAGGACTCCCGACCTCGGCGATCAAGGCCGAAGCCTGCTCCACAAGGTTGATCATATCCGTTTCGAAGCGGTTCAGCGGCTCGACGCCCACGGTGACCCCGCATGCCTGCGCCAAGCCCTCGAGCGCCCTCATGTTCTCGACGCAGTAGGCCCACTCGCGCTTCCTTTGCTCGTCGCTGACCATGCGCGTCTTGCCGACCGCGGAATAGATCGGCCCCGAAAATACTCCGCAGCCAAGCTTCTCCGCCAGCTTGAGGGAGGCCTCGATGTATTCCCTGCCGATGGTTCTTAGCTCCGGGTCGGTATTGGATATGTCGCGGCTCGGGCCGAATGCACCGCAGAGAGTGATGCCGAGGCCCGTGTCGGCCAGTTTACGTTTCAGGGCGCCCGCGTCGATTGCCGCAGGATCTTCGACCGCGATCTCGACGAGGTCGTAGCCCATCCGCGCGATCTTGTCGAGCAGATGCAGTTCTCCCGTCGTGAAGGGAGATACCCAGACCCAGGTATTGACTCCGAGCTTCATGGCTGACTCTTTGCCCCGTTTCATAGCTGACTCCTTTCCCTGCTGTTCACATCGAGCGGGTTGATCGTCATAACTTTTCGAATTCCGGTAGCGCAATCCGAGAGCCGCCTGCGAGCGCGGATTGATGGGCGCAGACACCCGCGCCAGTATAGTAAGCGGACGTCACTGCGTCGATCGCCGATGCGCGCCCCGCGACGATGGCAGAGACGAATTCATGGACGAGATGGGGATGCGATCCGCCGTGACCCGCGCCCTGGATGAAGGAAACGTGGCTGGGATCGTCGATCCGCTCCTTCCTGGTAAAGCCAGCGATCTCCTTGGGCAGGAGTTCGAGTGCGTCGGGCGCGAAAACACGGCGGGCGGTCTCGCCGCCCTCGAAGAGCACGGCGCCCTCCCCCTCGACCTGCTCCCATTCCAGAGTCAGTTTGTCCCCGTAGACGTCGAAGCTCTCTCGGTATTGGCGCACGGTCTCATAGAGCGATCGCGTCGCCTCGGCCACGACATTGGAGTTCTTCAGCTTGAACGTGGCCGTCTCCACCGCGAAAGGCGAGCCATAGCGCTTCGCCAAGTCCTGGTCGATCGAGCCTGAGCCGTGACAGACCACGGATTCGGGCAAGGCGCCGAGGATATCGAGCAGCGGCGAGATCGCGTGGGTACCGTAGTGCATGGGAGGGAAGCCGAGCCAGTACTCGGGCCAGCCCTTTAATCCCATGTTCTGCATATGGGAACCGCGGACAAACTGGATCCTGCCCATTTGCCCGCTCGTCGCGAGCTTCTTCGCGTAGAGGAATTCGCGAGTATACACGGCGGTTTCCATCATCATGTAGACCTTACCGCTCTGCTTTCTCGCCTTGACGAGGGCGACTAGCTCTTCGACGGAAGTCGCCATCGGCACCGTACATGCGGTATGTTTGCCCGCCTTGAGCGAGGCCATTGACTGGCGCGCGTGCTCGAGAATCGGGGTGACGATATGGATCGCGTCGATGTCGTCTCGTCTTAGGATGCTGTCGAAATTGTCAAAACGATACTCCTTCGGAATGCCAAACTTGCTGCCGGCTTCCTCGAGAGAAGTTTTGTTCCGTGCGCATATCGCAACCTCGCCAACCCTCGGGTGCT
>JANYAH010000122.1 GCA_025361425.1 Candidatus Solibacter sp.
TCCGGCATGTTCTGGACGGTCCGCGGAGCCAACGCCATCATCGCCCTGCGATGCTGCCACCTCAACAACCGCTTCGAGGACTACTGGGAGGCGCGCCGCCCGGCGGCTTGATCTCCACTTCTACGTCGCACACCCCTCTGGAACTGTGCTGATGGTGGCTGCCTGGCGGCACTCTTACGGACAAGCCGGAGGCTTATCCCACTAGAATGAGAGCCGCGTGCCAAGCTGGAAAGAGCGCGGGCCGCCGGTGCCGAAGATGTTGCTGAAACGGCTGGTCGGCTGGCCGAAACCGGGAGCCAGCAGGTTGTCGGCGTATCCGCTAAGATTGGCGGTGTTCAGCAGGTTAAAGACTTCGCCGAAGAGCTGCCATTCCAGGCGGTCACGGTAGCGGAAGAGCTTGGTCACACGCAGATCCTGCGAGTTGAATAGGTGCCCGGTTTCGAACTTTTGCGGCAGCGTGATGGTGGGGAAGACTTGCGCCGGGTTGGTCCCCTTCTTGCCGCCGTACGTCTGATTGTATTGATTCACCAGATTCACCAAATCTCCCTTGCCCAGGCTGAAGTTGAACTGGTTGGTACCGGAGCCGGGCAGCAGGAACTGGTCGACGCCGGTACCGTGGAAATCTGCCCCGGTGATCACCGGCTGGAAGGGCTGGCGGCTGTTAAAGCTGGAAATGAACGATACCTGGACGCCGCCAGGCACCTCCACCATGCCGGAGATATTCAGCACATGGCGGGGCGAGGAAGGCCCGACATTTTGCGTCCAGTTCCTCAGGTTCGTGATGGGCGTTTCCAAGAGGTTGAGCCCGTAAATGTTCTGGTCGCTTTGCAAGGCGTAGGCAACGCCCAGCTGGTGATGGTGGCTGAAGCGCTTGTCGGCGCGCACCAGCAGGGCTTTATAGTTGCCATTGCCGCCGCTGATGGTGGCCCGGATCGGGCCGTTGGAACATGACACGCCGGGCACGGTAGCTAGCGCGGCAGGGCAGGCCGGGATGACGGGGCCGCCCACGGCGTTGTAGTGGTTAAGGTCAATCCCGCGCAGCTTTTCGTGGATGTAGTGGCGGAAGGCGAAATCGGCGGTGACGGCAAAATCGTTGGTGACCTGATGCTGCATGCCGAGGCTGAGGTGTTGCGCCTGCGCGGGGACGAAATCATCCACAAAGAGATCCGCGGCGGTTTTGAAAACGTCGATGTTGCGCAGCGTAAGATCCGTGTTGTTGGGGTTGACGTGGAGTTGCTGGATGGCGCTAGAGCGCACCAGTGGCAGGATGGCGCTGAGGATGTTGCCGGAGAAGGCGGTGGGGACGCGCAGATCGAGCGGCGTGCCGGCAACCCGGGAATGCCGGGGATGGGGTTGGGAACGATGGAGCCGGGCAGCGGCAGATAGCCTGTGCCCAGCGGGCCCAGGTAGGCGCGCTCCACCAGGCGGGTTTCGATATTCAGCGTGTCGTAGAAGATGCCGCCCCCGCCGCGGATCACCGTGCGGCTATCGGGCAGGCTCCAGGCGAAGCCGGCCGCGGGGGTGAAGCGCAGCCAGGCGTGCTTCTCGTGCCCCAGGCCGGCTGTGCCGAAAATGGGCGCAAGGTACTGCGGCTTGGTGAGATCGTGGTTGAGCGCGTTGCTTTCAAACGACCAGGCGAGGCCATAGTTCAAGGTGAAGCGCGGGTGCAGCTTCCAGGCGTCCTGCCAGTAAAAGTGGAAAAGGCGGTCGTGGTCGGCCTGATCCCGCTGGAAGGCGGGGGGCTGATTGATGTCGCCGATGCCGAAGACGAAGTTCTTCAGGGGGAGACTGAGGACGTCGGTGAGCGTGTTGTACGTCTTGGGGAGGAGGCCCGTGAGGGGCGGCGCCAGTTGGCGCACTTCCTGGGGCGAGAACAGCCTGATGGCGGCGGGCGCGTCCAGCACGTAGGTGCCGGTGCCTTTGAGCCATTCGATCTCCGCGCCGAACTTGACGCGATGGGTGCCATGCTGCCAGGTCATGTTATCGGCGAAGATATTGCGGCGGGTGAGGCGGCTCTGCGGAGAATTGGTCTGGTTGCCGAAGGCCACGCCGGCGCCTTCGACGATCACGTGCGGCCCGCCCAGCCCGAGGCAGCCGGTACACTGATCCGCGGTGGGCGGGGCGTTGTGATTGCTCCAGAAGGTATTGGAGTAGCGGAATTCGTTGACCAGGGTGGGACGAAGCGTGCTGATCAGGGAAAACACTCCAGAATCGGCCCAGTTGATGTTGCTCCCCCAGGCGGAGGGCATGGAGTTGACTTCGCGGGGTGCGAAGGTGTTGTTGCCATCGTGGGAGTAGCGCACGAAGGCGGTGTGGGCGGCGCCGATGCGGTAGTCGAGGCGGGCGTTGACCAAATCATCGTGCTTGGGGCTGGCAGTGACCCGGGCCAGACTGCTGAAGGCCGCGTCCGTGGGGACGCTGGTGAAGACGCCGCGCTGGTTGTTGTGTTCGTAGGCGGCGAAGAAGAAGAGGCGGTCCTTGACTATGGGTCCGCCCACCCAGAGACCGCTCTGACGGCGCGCGAAAAACGGGTCCGGCGCCAGCACGTCGCGTTGCAGGCCCGGATAGGCCGCCATGTGGTGATCGCGGAAGAAGAAGAACCCGCTGCCGTGCAACCGGTTGCTGCCGCTGCGCGTGACGATGTTGATGGCGCCGGCGGCTGTGATGCCGGTGGAGAGATCGAAGTTGACGCTGGAAATCTGGAATTCCTGCACGATTTCCTGGGAGAAGTTCTGCTGCGTGCCGCCATCCACGGAATCGTTGACACGCGCGCCATCCACCGCGATGCGCGTGCGGTCCGGGTCGCCGCCGAGAATGGAAACGTCCATGGCGCGGTTGTAGTCGCCCTGATAGTTGCTGGAGATGGCTACGCCGGGCGAGAGAAAGGCAAGTTGCAGAAAGCCGCGGCCGTTGAGCGGGAGTTGCTGGATCTGCTGGCGGGTGATGACCTGGTCGATGGTGTAAGATTCGACTTCGATCTGGGGGTTGATGGTTTCGACGGTGACGGTGTCTTTTTGTTCACCCAACTGGAGCCGCGGATCCACCCTGGTCACGCCGCCGGTAGCCACCACGGCTTTGACCGAGAAGCTGCGGAAGCCCCGCGCTTCCACCCGCATTTCATAGTCGCCGGCGGCCAGCGACGGCACGCTGTACTGGCCGCTCTGGTTGCTCAGTAGGGCGCGTTCGAACGCGGTGGCCGCGCTCTTCACGCGGATGGAGGCGTCCGGCACGACACCGCCGGAGGCGTCGTAAACGGTGCCGGCGATTTCGCCAGTGGGCGCTTGCGCGGACAAACCCGCGGTTAAAACGCCAAGGAGTAGCATCCCAGGGAAGCGTTTCATGTGAATATTCCGACACAGTGAGAGACGGATAGCAAGTCTCCCGACGATTGCGGAGATTGGCAGGCGGAGTACCGATAGGAAGCGAGATGTACTTCGGGAGTCTTGCGGAGACGTGGAGACGCGGTGGAAGCGGAAGAAGACAGCGCGCGCGGGGTCGCTTTCGCAGCGAATCGGCGAAGATCACTGTTACAGTAGATGCTGATTATGGGGATCGGCGCGCCAGCTCTGGCTACATTTGTGGGACTGCTTGGCGCCGTGCTTGGAATCTGGCTCACCGGGTTGCGGCAACGGGCGCGCGCCGTAGTGCCGTTCAGCGCGGGAATCCTGCTGGGCGTGGCGCTGTTCGGACTGGTGCCAGAACTGGCGAGCGAAATCGGGTGGACGGTCAGCACGCTGTTGTTCGCGGTGGGGTACAGTGCGCTCCTGCTGGTCAATCGATTCGTCTACCCGGTGTGTCCCACCTGCGCGCACGATCACGACCACAATGCATGTTCCACCGAGTTGCACGGCTTCGCGGCGCCGTTGATCGTAGCTGCCACGGTGCATAGTTTCCTGGATGGGTGGAGCGTCGCGACGGTGCAATTGGCGGTGCCGCTCGGGCTGCGGGTGGCGGTGCCCCTGGCGGTGGCGCTCCACAAACTTCCCGAAGGCATCGCGCTGGGCGGGATTCTGCGGGCGTCGGTAGGGTCGCGCAAGGTGGCGTTGGGATGGGCGGTGCTGGCGGAAGGGGCGACACTGGCGGGCGGCGGGTTGGGCCTGGTGATGGCGCCGCACCTCGGTTCGGAGTGGATCACCTATCCCATGGGGATTGCGGCCGGGTGGCTATTCTATTTGGGGTATCATGCGGTGCATGAGGAATGGAAGCGGCGCGGAGCCCGTCCGGCGTTTGTATCGGCAGCCGCCGGCGTAGCCGCGGCCGCCGTGATTCAACGCGGAGTCGAGGCACTGTTCCGTTAGTGGCTGCACAGACAGATTCGTTCGTCCGACGTGGCTAGCCGCCCTTCGATCCAGGCCTGCAAGGCGTCCTCGATCGGGCTCCCCGCTGCCGTGGGCGCCACCAGTGTGCGAATCCCGTGTGCCGCCAGCGCGACCGCCGCGCCTTGCCCAATGCCGCCGCAGATCACCGCGTCGCACCCCGCCAGCATTTCGACGAAGGTCGCGTGATTGCCGCATGCCTCCGTCCCGCGCGCCCTTACCACCCGCGCGCCCGGCACGCCGGAGTTTACTTCCACCACCACAAAGGCGGCGCTGCGCGCCAGATGATCGCAAACCGAAACGCCGTCCGCGGTCGCGACCGCAATCCGAGTGACTTCCATAACCTTACGGTAACTCATGTTGCCCCCGCGCCTTCACTTGCCGCGCCGGACGAGCGCCGCCCACAGTCCGAGCAGGGCCACTACGGCCGTGAAGAAGACAATCCGCGCCACGCCGATTAACATACCATTAAGACAGCCGTCCCCCGGCATCCGCTTGAAACCGGACCCGGAACCGAACCGTAGGTATAACCGTGCGTCTCCTGCTCCTCAGTCTTGCGTTGCCGGCCCTCCTGTGCGCCCAGGATCCCGTGGAGATTATCCGCCGCGCCACCGAACTCGACCGGCACAACACCGGGATCTCGCGCAGCTACACCTTCCTGCAACGGCAGGAACAGCGCGACCTGGATGCCGCCGGCAAGCTGAAAAAAACCGAGAGCGAGACCTTCGACGTGACCTTGCTGGAGGGGTCGCCCTACCGCCGCCTGGTGGCCCGCAACGACCAACCTCTCCCCCTCAAAGACCAGAGCAAAGAGGAGGACAAACTCCAGCGCAGCATCGCCGACCGGCGCAAGGAGACCCCGGAGCTGCGCGAGCGCCGGGTTGCCGATTGGGAGCGCAAGCGGCAGAAACAGCGCGAGCCGCTCACGGAACTGCCCGACGCCTTCACCTTCACACTTGCCGGCGAGGAAGCGCTCAACGGCGGTGAGGCCTTCGTGATCGAAGGCGTGCCCAAGCCGGGATATCGCCCGAAAAGCGCGTCCACCGCGTTTTTTCCCAAGTGCAAGCTGCGTTTGTGGATCGACAAGAAAGATTTCCAGTGGGTCAAGATCGACATCGAATCGCTGGACACCATCTCCTTCGGCGGCTTCCTGATCCGCCTCGCCAAGGGCAGCCACGTCACCATTGAAAGCGCCCGCGTCAATAACGAAGTTTGGCTGCCCAAGCGTGCTGTCATCAAGGGTTCCGTGCGCATCGCCCTGGTCAAGGTGATGCGCGGCGAAATCGTCTACACGTTCAGCGATTACAAGAAATTTCAGACCGATTCGCGCGTGCTCCCTCAGTAGCTGCCCGGCCCGCGCATCGCGATATCCAGCCGCTTGCGGCCCGCGTCCCAGGTCAACACCGCCACCCGCCTGCTCTCGATCAGTGCCGCCGCGTCCGGGTCGCCAATGTGTTTCACCGTAAGACCGTTGCGCTCATAGAAATACTTGAGCGTGCCTTCGACTCCCCACTGATGAAAGCCGGCGGGCGTGCCGGAGAACACGAACGCATCCACCCGTTCCTTGCCGGCGGCGAATCGGCGGACCGTGCTCATCCACGTGCGAACCTCGGCGTCGGCGGCCAGGGTATCGCGCCGCCGTAAGCGCAGTTCGTGGATGTCCATGGGCAGCCACAATGCCAGGAACAATCCCAGCGCCGCGGGCGACGCCTCCTCCGCCAGCCCCGTGATGGCGATCGCCAGGCCCGCGAACGGCAGGTAGCAGTATGCGCTGAACATGCGCCCCGGCAGAAACAGCACGGGAAAGAAGAACAGTCCCATCGCCGCCAATCCGAACCACGTGCGGCGGTTGCGCGCCAACACCGCGAACGCTGGGAGTAGGAATCCGAGATACGGTATCAGAAAAATACGTCCGGCGTAGAACTCGCTGGTTTTCGCCAGGGCTGCGGCCGTAAAGCGAAACGTGTAGTCGTTATCCTGATTGGGATTGCCCAGTATCCCCTGCACGCCGAACGAAAGCGAGGTCAGAAAGAACGGCGCCAGCGGCTTCCATCGCCGTTTGCCGAACCAGATCTCAAAAGCCATCAGCACCACCGGCAGCATGACCGCCAGTTCCTTCGATTTGTAGGCCAGCCAGAATGCCACGAAACTCAGCACCCAACGCTCGCTTGCGTAGCACCACAGGCTCAGCAGGCAGAAGCTGGCGCAGAGCACATCGAAAACGTACATCGGCTTCCAGAAATTGTCGAACAGCGCCATGTGCAGTCCGAAAAACAGGCATGCGGCGGCGGCGGCAAACGGCTTGGCCCCGAGCCGCCGCGCCACCAGCCACAACAGCCAGACGTTGAGCAGGTGGAACCCGTGCAGCACAGCCACATAGACACGGAAATCCAGCCCCGCGATTTCCTCCACCGCATGGAAATAATAGTGACCCACCGGGCGGAAATTATTCGCCTGAAACCGCGGCGTGGCGGCGCCCTTCAGAAAATCCAGCGGCCCAAGGTACGGCGTCCAGCTCAGGTTATCGATCTCATCGTCCTGAAAATAGCCGCGATAGGCGTCGCGGTTCACCGTCAGGAACAGCGCCGCGAACGCCGCGAACAGAAGAAGCCCGGCACGTTTCGACATCGACTGCTCTATCGTACCTGAAAGTTCAAATTGGCAGGATTCTTCCTCTCTGGAAACCCACCCGCGCCCGCTCGAAGGCCAACGCTCCGCTGTCTCCGCGTCGCCGCCCCTCCACGTCAAAGTCGCTCTCTCGTTGGACGAAGGGGAGATTGGACAAGGGCTCAAGGCGGGCGATGGGCATCGAACCAAAATGCGAAATCACCGTCCATTACGCGAATCGTTTTTATGCTCATAGTCTCAACAGTGGCACGTCGCCAGAAACAAGAACCCGTCGGCACCCGCGCGACCCGCGCGATGCGCTCACGAAGCTGGGTCCTAACTGCAACGGTATCCGGAGAGCGGAATTCTCTAGCGCACGAACGCTTTGCCGACTTCGATGCGGCTGGTCCCGGAGAAGCACTTTCGACGCATCGACGGGTATGAGAAACCCGGGCCGCGGTTCTAGGGAAACCAGGTCGTCCAACGGGAGCTTGCATCGAGGTTATCATTTTGATAACATCAATTCGTGAACGTGGTCAGCAAACGCGGACTTCTCAAGCTCACCGCCAGGTGCCCAGATGCGGAAATCGAAGCTCTGGATTGGTATCGTTTCGCCAGCGGCGCCGATTGGAGTTGCTTCGCCGATGTGCGCCGCACCTTCCCACGCGCGGACCTCATCGGCCAAGTGCTGGTTTTCGATCTGGGGCATAACCGCTACCGGCTGATTACCACCGTGTTCTTCGGCGCGCGAGAACTCTACCTCAAAGCGCTACTGACCCACAAACAGTATGACCGGGAGGAATGGAAAAAATGGCGCTAACGCTTAGTCCCGCCAAGTACGGCCAACTACTTTCCCAAACCATGCCCAAGCGCATCGAAACAGACGCCGAATTGGATCACTTTGTCGAAGTGATGGAAGGGCTCAGCCGCGCGATCGCGGAAGGCGCCGCCGGCCCGGAAGAAACCGCGCTCCATTCCCTTCTCACCACGCTCATCAAGGAATACGATGACCGCGCCTATCCGCTGCCGCCGGGCGATCCAGTGCGCATGCTCCAATTCCTCATGGACCACGGCGGATTGCGGGCGGCAGACCTAACCCCCATCTTCGGCGCGCGCTCCATCGCCTCCCTGGTCCTGAACCGCAAGCGGGAACTCAGCAAGGCCCACATCCGCAAACTCGCCGAGTTCTTTCACGTTTCCCCGGCGGTATTCCTGGCGTAGAGAGTATGTAATGCGCTTTTCGATTTTTCTTCGCCCTGCGCTACACTGGAGCCGATGCGGCTGCTATCCGGGCCCGCCGGCTCCGGCAAAACCACCTACATCCTCGACGGCTTTCGCCAGGCACTCCGCGCGGGTAATTCCTCGATTCGCCTCCTCGTGCCCACCGCCACCATGGCGCGGCACCTGCAGAATCGGCTCGCCCGCGAGGGCTTCGTATTTCGCGGCAACCTCATCCAAACCCTCGCCAGCTTCGTCAAAGACTATGCCGGCAGCGCTGCCGAGGTTTCCTCCGCCGTGCTCTACCTCCTTGTCGAAGAGGCCGCGCAACGCGTCGCGCGCCCCGAGTTCTCCCGCGTCACCCGCTTCCACGGCTTCTGCAACTCCCTGGCCCACACCATTGAGGAGTTCGCTTCCGCCGGCTGCGATAGCGCCCGCCTCGCCGCCGGTCTCCCCGATGTCCCCCTCGGCGATGCCTTCCTCGCCGTCTACCAGGAGGTGGATCGCGAACTCGCTCGCCGCGGCCTGGCCATGCGCGCCCGCCGTTTGGAACTCGCCGCCGCACAGATCGCCGCGCAGGGGTTGAACGGCATCGACACCGTCTACATGGATGGCTTTCACGCCCTCCCAGATCCCGAACTGCGCGTCGTAACCGCCATGGGCAGGCACGCCGATCTCACCCTCACCCTCGGCGACGAGGATCTCACGCTCGCCCTCCGCGCGCGCCTCAGCGCCATGGACTTTACCGAGGAGCGCCAGGGCGCCCGGCGAGCCAGACCCGCTCTCGCGCTTGTCAAGGCCCCGGGTATTGAGCGCGAAGTCGAAGAGATCGCGCGCCGTATTCTTCTCCAGTCCGCCTCGGGACGCCCCTTCCGCGAGATGGGCGTCATCGTGCGCGCCCCGGAGATCTACGTGCCCGCGCTGCGCTCCACCCTCGAACGTTTCGGCATCCCGGCCCGCTTCTATTTCGATGCCGGTCTGGAACGCCACGCCGTGGTGCGCTTTCTCTCGGGCGCCATCGATGCCATGCTCGGCGGCTGGGACCACGCGCGCACCCTCGCCGTCCTCCGCCTCACCCCGCGCTTCGCCGATTTCGCCATGGCGGACCGCTTCGAGTTCGACGTGCGCGCACAGATTCCCAACGCCGGCCTGAGCCAGTTGCGGTCGCTGCTCATCGGCGACGAAGGCCAACAGCGCCCCGGCGCCGAGCGCCTGCTCCACAAGCTGGAATCCCTCTCCGCGCTGGAAGAGTGGCGCGGCTTCGCGCTCACCCCCGGAAACTGGGCCGCGCGCTTCGGCGCCCTGCGCAATCTCTTCCGTCCGGCGCCCCCCGCTGAGCCCGCCACCCATGAACTCGCGCTCCAGTGGCGCAGCCAGTCGGCCGTGCTCCATCTCTTCGACCAGGCGCTGGCTGAAGCCGCCTCCGCGCTCGATGGCACGCGCGAGATCGCGATTGAGGACTACTGGCGCGCCGTCAAAAGCGTGCTGCGCCTCAAGCCGTTGCGCCTGGAAGACGGGCGGCGCAACGTGGTCCACGTGATCGGCGCCCCCGAAGCGCGCCAGTGGGTGCTGCCCATCGTGTTTGTCTGCGGCATGGTGGAAAAGCAGTTCCCTCAGCTCCACAAGCAGAATCCGTTTTTCCCCGACCCGGCCCGCGGCCGCCTCAATGCCGCCGGCATCCGCCTGCGCACCGCCGCCGAGTTCGAACGCGAGGAGCGCGCTCTCTTCGACACCGCCACCAGCCGCGCCACCATGCTGGTCACCCTCTCCTACCCGGAGTTCGATTCGCGCGGCGAACGCAATTTGCCGTCCATCTACCTGGAAGACCTGCTTCAGCCGCCGGTGGATTCCCTGCCCGTCCGCCCCGCACCGCGCAGCCTGCCCGTGCCGCGCGGCGCGGCGCGGATCGCCGCACCGGACCTGCTCGGTTTCCTGCGCAGCAGGACGGCCCACCTTTCGCCCACCGCGGTAGAGATGTTCCTGCAATGCCCGTTTCAATACTTCACGCAGCGCCTGATGCGTCTCAAGACCGCCCCGCCGCGCCCCGAGGAGCGTCTCTCCTTCCTCGAACAGGGCAACATCGTGCACCAGGTGCTGGCCGAATGGTGGAACCAGCCGCGGGACGTGGCGCCGCTTTTTGAACGCATTTTCGCGCGCCACCTGGAAACAGCCCACATCCCCAACGGCTATCACACCGAACGTCTGCGCAACGCCATGCTGGACGATCTCAAGCGCTTTACCAGCCTGGATGCGTGGCCGCGCGCGGCCTGGAAATCGCAGACCGAAATTGAATTCGCGTTTCCCCTCGCCGAAGGCCTGGAAATCACCGGCCGCATCGACCGCCTGGATGTTGCGCCCGATGGCCGCGCCTTCGTCCTGGACTACAAGTACAGCGCCGCGCAGCGCGTCCGGGACAAGCTGAAGAATCAAAATTTGATGCAGGCGCCCCTTTATATGATGGCCGCGGAGCACTTGAATTTCCGCCCGGCCGGCATGTTCTACGTGGCGGTAAAAGGCGGCATTGCGTATGCCGGCTGGAGCGACGATCAGTCGATGGATAGCCTCGCACTGCCCGAAAAGTGGCTCGAAACCACGCGCGAGCGCACCCTGCGCATCGTGGACGAAATCCGCCGCGGCCGCGTCGAGATCCTTCCCGCCGACCGCGACAGTTGCCGCTTCTGCGATGCCAAGGACGTCTGCCGCATTGAGGTTACCGCCGCGGCTACCGAAGCGGAGGGCGCATGAGCGGCGAATACTCCCAGCAATGGTGGGGCGGACCCCCTGGTCCGCGCGGGTCCCCCTGGACCCGCTTCTCGCCACCGAAATCGCCCTCATCCACACCGCGCAAGCCTGGTGGGGCAGGCGCTTCCGCCTGCCAACCCCTCCTCCTTCCGGAGCCCGCATGAGCGTCTCCTTCACCGCCGATCAGAGGAATGCCATCGACGTTGCCCAGCGCCACCTCGATGCCTGCGTCGTCGCCGGACCCGGCTCTGGCAAGACTACCGTGCTGGTGGAATACTTCCGCCAACTGGTGGGCGCGGGCGTCGATCCGCTACGCATCCTGGCCATCACTTTCACCGAGAAGGCCGCCGGCAACATGCGCAAAAAGCTGGCACAAGCCTTCCACGAACACCCCGAAACACGCGCCAGGCTGGAGCGCGCCTGGGTCTCCACCGTGCACGGCTTCTGCGCCCGTCTGCTGCGCGAAAACGCCGTGTTCGCCGGCATCGACCCCGAGTTCCGCGTGCTCGATGCCACCGATTCCTGGCGAATCCAGCAGGAATCCATGCGCGGCGCCATCGACGCCCTGTTTGAACAGCATCGCGATGCCATGCGCGGCCTCATCCGCGGCCTCTCTTCCTTCGAATTCGAGCAAGCCGTGCTCTCCGCGTACGACACCATGCGCGGCGCCGGCGTTGGCGTGGAGCAACTGGCCGGCTTCGCCGCCCCAGCCGGCGTCACCCTGGACGAAATCAACGACACCCTGAACGCGATCCGCAATCAGAGTCTCAGTGCGTGGAGCGACGCCCAGAAGGAGCATCTGGAGGCCGCGCTGGAAAGCGCCGAGCGCATTCTGAGCGCGGATAGTCCGCTGGCCGCGCTGCGCGCCATCGCGGCGTTTGCCTGCAATCTCCAGAAGTGCAAGCGCGGCAACAACGCCTACAATCTGCTCAAGCGCATGCGGGAGCAGATCGAAGCGGCGGAGTACGGCCTCATCACCGTGCTCTACGCCCCGCAGCGCGAACTGCTGATTGAGATTCTTCGCCGCTTCGACCGCCTCTATCGAGAGCGCAAAGAGCAGGCCGGCGCGCTCGATTTCGCCGACCTCGAAGAGTTCACCGTGCGCCTCCTCGAAGACCACCCCGATTCCCGCGCCCACCTGCGCCAGCAATTCGACCACATCCTGATGGACGAGTTTCAGGACACCAACGGCCAGCAGGCCAAGCTCATCCAACTCATACGCCCACCCGACCGCTTCTATGCCGTGGGCGACATCAATCAATCCATCTTCGGCTTCCGCCACGCCGAACCGGCCGGCTTCACCGCCTACCGCGATGACGTCCTGGCACGCGGCCGCCATTTGGTCCAACTGGTGGATAACTTCCGCAGCCGCGCCGATATCCTGCGCGCCGTGGAAACCGTCACCGCAGGTACCCCGGGAATTGAAGATCGCGCCCTCGTGGCGGGCCGCAAATTCGACGACGTGCCGGACTACTCGGTGGAGGTGATTGCCGCCCCACAACTGGCGGTGGAAGCCCAGTGGGTCGCGCAGTGGGTGGCGCGCCGCGTGTGGGAACTCGGCGATTTCACCTTCCAGGACGTCGCCCTCCTGGTGCGCAACACCGAAGTCATTCCCGAGTTCACCGCCGCGTTCGACGCCGCCGGCATTCCTTACGTAGTCAATCGCGGGCGCGGCTTCTATGACAGCCGCGAAGTCAACGATCTCACCCATCTGTTGCGCGTCATCGCCAACCCGCGCGACGAAATCTCGCTCGCCGTCGTGCTGCGCTCGCCCTTGGTCGATGCTTCCGAAGAGGCGCTGCTCCGCCTCAAAATGAGCGGCGATACGCTGGGCAGCACGCTCGCGCGCACCGCTCCCGCAGCCTTCGGCGACGAAGACCACGCCCGCCTCGCCCGTTTCGCCGCCCGTCTCCACGAATGGCGCCAGCGCCGCGAGTACGTCACCTTTGACCGCCTCCTGCTCTCCGCCATCGACGATTGCGGCTACCCATCCTCCGGCAACTTAGACAAGTTCCTGGCGCGAGCCCGCGACGCCGCGGCCCGCATGTCGCTCGATGAATTTGTCGCCGAACTGGCGCTGGTACGCGAGGAAAATCCGCGCGAACCCGACGCCCCGCCGGAGGATTCGTCCAACGCCGTGAAGATCATGACCGTGCACTCGGCCAAGGGTCTGGAGTTCCCCGTCGTCTTCGTCGCCGCCATCCACAAAGGCGTGGACACCAGCGTACCCGTCGTGGCCTTCTCCCGCCATCACGGCCTGGGCGCGCGCTGGCGCAATCCGGCCAGCGGTAAGGATAAAGACGATCTGTACCAGCACGCCTTGCGCCAGGAATGGAGCCGGCGCGAAGAGGAGGAAAGCAGCCGCCTGCTCTACGTGGCCATGACCCGCGCCGAGCATCACCTGGTGCTCAGCTTCTCCGCCACCGGCCGCAAGCCCGCCAATTGGGACAAGCTTGTCGTCGAGCGCCTGACGCTCGACCTGAGCGCGCCGCGCGACCAGGTAGCCGAATACCTCGCCCCGGACGGCCAGCCGTGGAAGGCGCGCGTTCGCATCGTCCAGGATGCGCCCGAACTGCTCACGCGGCCGCGCGCGCCCCGGCAGGAGATCCCGGTGTCGCCAGTCTCCCTACCCGCGGTGGCGCAGCAGCAGGATAGCAACGCCACCGTGACCGCGCTCTCTTTGTTCGCCACTTGCCCACGGAAATACTACCTGTCGCGCTACCTCGGCTTCGAGGGCCGCCCTCGCAAACCGGGAGAAGCCGCGCTCCCTTCCGGCCAGCCCGCCGATCTTTCCGCCGCGGAGTTCGGCACCCAGGTACACGCCCTGCTGGCCGGCAACCCTGTGGCCAATCCCGCTCCCAAAGCGCTCCGCCTCGCCGAAGTCTTCCGCCAAAGCACGCTCGGACGCCGCGCCGCCCGCGCCACTCGCGTCGCCCGTGAATTCGATTTTCTGATGGCCGTGGAAGAACTGGTGATTGCCGGGCAGGTGGACCTGTGGTTCGAGGAAGGCGGAGAATTGGTGGTGGTGGATTACAAAACCGACGAGGTCTCCACCGCCGAAGCCCATCGTCGCGCCCGCGATTACACGCTGCAACTACGCCTCTACGCACTCGCCGTGGAGCGCGTGGCCGGACGCGCCCCGGATCGCGCCTGGCTCCACTTCCTGCGTCCCAACATTCTGGTGGAAGTGGACCTCTCCCCTACCCTCATAGAAAGTCCCGAACCGACCGTTCGGGACTTTCAGCAAGCGCAATCGAAACTAGACTTTCCCCTGATCGAAGGCGAGCAGTGCAAACGCTGCCCCTTTTTCCAGGACCTCTGCCCCGCCGGCACCCTCTAGCCTTTGCGGGCAGCCTTTCCCAAGCTTGGGACTACTTCTTATGCTGCATCCCGCCCATCCCCATCTTTTTCTGGGACTGCAGCATCTGCTGGAAAACATCCTGCGGCAGACTCGCCGAGATCTTCACCACGTTGCCGCTGGCTGTCACACTCACCGATTTGATCAGCGCCGCGGCGTTGGTGTCCTGAACACCCTGCATCTGCGCCATGTTGATCAGCAACTTGGCCACGTCGCCGAGCGTGGTGGCATTCTGTGCGGTGTCGCACTGCGCTTCCCCGCTGAACACTACCTGCGCGCCGAACTTCACCCCGGCCGCCGCCGCCTGGACGTTCTGCCCGGCGTTCAGCATGGGGTTCGGGGCGCCGGCCTTAACAGCCGGGGCCAGGCTGGCCGGCGGCACCGTCATGATGCCCCAGGCGTCCTGCGAATTGCTCCACTGGTTCACCTTGAGGGCGATTTCCACGGACACGGATTGCGGGACGGTCATCCGGTCGATGGCCCCCTTGACGCTGGCGATATCGCCCGCCACCACCGTGGTCTCATTCAGGAAAGCCATGCCCGCGCTCTGCTTGTTGGGTTCTTCCAGAATGGTGATGCCCTTATAAACTTCGGTGACCACGCCGTGCAGCGTGGCTGCGGCCGTGATCTTGGCCGCGTCGAAATTGCCCGTCGCCAGCGCCAGCCCGGTCTTGCCTTGCGGCACGCCGTTGGAGGCCACCAGCAGTTCGCGGACGTCGCGCCGCGGGTCGAAGCCGGTTAGCGCCACCAGTTGCTGCATCTGGGCGTCCCGGGTTTGCAACTGGTTCAGCACGTACTGGCCGAACTGGGTGCCTTTGGCCTGCTGTACGTTGACGCCGGCCAGAACTTTGGCATCCGGCATCACCAGATTCAAAAGCTGAGGGTCGGCGGCTGACAACACGCCGGAAAAAGCCGTTAACAGCGTCGCGGTAAGTATTTGTGCCTTCATAGCAATCATGACGGGGAGTGGCCCACATTATTAACACTGCTGCGCCGGGGGAACTTATGCTACCGGCTTCCAAAGGTCGCCGGCGCTACTACCGCTCCGTTGACGCGCCGCGCGATTCGCCAATTGTTCGCCATGCCGCCACAAAGACGTGGCGTGGGTTTCCGGCTTTTCTGCATCCTGTGGAACTCAGAACCAGGATAAGTTTTCTTGCGGATGGTGGTTTTTTTGTAGATCGCTATAAAGTCCCGGAGCCGATGCGCCGATCTGAAGTTCTTTGAGAGAAATCTACTCCTGGGGATACTACCACAATGCACAGGTATAGACATGACGGGCAGTTCTTTGATGTGGCGAAAGTGCGGGAGGTCATAGATGTTTAGACGAATGTTCCAGTTCTCGTCCAACGAGAAAGAGACACTCTTGGCGGGCCGGAACGGCTCGGCGGCTCACTCCTCGGGCATGGCGGAGTTATCCGGTGTCCTGCAACGCGAGTCCGAAGGTTGCGGCAACGGCGTTGCCGCAACGGCCACAGGCGTCACCCCTGTGGTGGAGTCCTTCGACGAGGTTTATGCCATCGCCGGAGTCAAGGCTATCGGCAAAAACTACACCATTCTAAAGATCGCGGACATGGTCAATAGCAAGCACTTGGCCGACATGACGCCGGAAGCCAAGCGGAATTCGCTGATGATGGCCCTGGAGGCTGCCGGAGCGGAAATCGGGGACCTGCTGCAGGACGCCGTCTCGCGCAATCGCGCGCTCGACGAGTATGAAGACGAGCGGCAGGAGCAGGTCAGGAAGTTCGAGACAGTTAAGGCGGAAGAAAACAACAAACTGCACGCCGAACTGGAGCACCTGACCAGCCAGTACATGTCCCGGATCCAAGCCAATTCGGACCAGGTGGCGCAGGAGCAGGACAAATTCCGCGGCTGGCAGAAACGCAAACAGCAGGAGTCGCAGCGCATCACGGATGCCGCTACATTCTGCGTGCCCCAAGGAAATGGCTCGATTGGCAACGCGAACAGTCTAAGTGCGGTGCTGGAGCGAGTCAACCTGCCACGGAGGTAGGAGCCATGATTGTCGCTTCAATTTGCCTGGTGTTTTTTGCCCTGGCTGCGTGCATCCGGCCGCCGGGCCGTAATCCGCCGCTGGACCGGACTGAAGTTAATAGGCTGAGGCGCTTTTCCGAGAAGCTTCAGCGAGAAGATTCTCGGCTATTCGAGTAAGTATGAACAAGTCTTAGGAGACGATTGATGAACAACGCCGAACAGGAATATACGCAATCGCTGGGCCTCGATATCGGTACCAGCCGCATCGTGGTGGCGCGCAACGGGGACCAGAAATGCCAGTACGACTCCCAGCTCAACGCATTCCTGACCTTACCGTATTCGAAACTGGCGGAAAGCCTTCTGCAGCGGGAAAACGTCTTCCATGAGGTGCAGGGGGCGGACATCGTGGTAGCCGGCAACGAAGCCCGGAAGTTTGCCGAAATATTTCATCTGGAAACCCGCCGGCCGATGCTGAACGGCGTGCTCAACCCTCATGAGCCTCACAGCCTCGCCGTGATTCGGAGAATCATCGGCAAGCTGCTGGGGCGCGCCGCCACCGAGGGCCAGAAGGTGACCTTCAGCGTCCCGGCGCCCTGCGGCGAGGGCGACGGCGGCATCGCCTATCATGAAGCGTCCATGCGGCAGATTCTGACGGAACTGGGCTATGCGCCGACGCCCATTCAAGAGGGGCTGGCGGTGGTCTTCGGCGAGTTGGCAGCATCCAACTTCACCGGCATCGCAGTCTCTTGCGGCAGCGGGTTGTGCAACGCCTGTCTGGCCGTGTTGTCCGTGCCCGTGCTCAGTTTCAGCGTGCCCAAAGCCGGGGACTTCATCGATAAGCAGGCGGCCGCGGTCACCGGCGAGCTGGCCACGCGCCTGCGCGTTCAGAAGGAACAGACGTTCCGGCTCAACGGCCTCACCTCCGACCGGACCCTCAATGCCCTGAACGTGTACTACCAGGAAGTCATCGCCAACCTCATCGGCACGCTGCGCACTTACATCTCGGCCACCCAACGCCTGCCCAAGTTGGACCAGGCAATCCCGCTGGTGCTCAGCGGTGGCACGGTGATGCCGAAGGGATTCCTCGACCACTTCTCGACCGCCCTGCGCGCGCAGGATTTTCCGATTCAGCTGTCGGAAGTGCGCTTGTCCGCCGACCCGCTGAATTCCACCGCCCGAGGCGCCCTAATGTCGGCGCTCTGCTAGCGGCTTCGTCGTTTTAGTCCCGGCAAATTGCCGCTGCACTCTGAAATGGGTTCCCACTTCCGCGGAAAGTCGATGGCGCCAGCCCACGTCCCTCCGCTCCCTC
>JANYAH010000155.1 GCA_025361425.1 Candidatus Solibacter sp.
TCCGGCGCAGCCGAAAACATCGGGTCGTTTCGAGCTGCCGATCCGGTGGACTTCCTGTGGAAGCTTTCAAAAACTCGCTCTGAAAAACGAACAAAAAACCAAAGAGACCCTTGACTAGACCCCTCAGATGTCTGGTCCGCGGCCGACCCCCCGGTCGGCCCTGCTCTTTACGTGAGAATTCCCCTGCCCTCGCTGAACTATTCCGTATGAAGTTCTACCGTCGCCGACTTCCGCACGTCTATGAGACCGAGCAGCCCGTTTTCCTCACGTGGCGTCTCCACGACAGTCTGCCGTCCCACCGGTCTTTCCCGCCAGCCGCGCTCAACTCCGGACAAGCATTTGCCGCCATGGATCGATTGCTGGACGAAGCCTGCGGCGGAGCGTTTTACCTTCGCCAAACGGCCGTCGCGGACATGATTGTAGAAGCCATCCAGTACAACGCCGGCATTCTTGGGCACTATCTGTTACATGCCTTCGTGGTGATGCCCAACCATGTTCATTTGCTGGCTACGCCCGCCGTGCCATTGCCCAAACTGACGAAATCGTTGAAGGGCATGACGGCCAAGCGAGCCAACGCGATGCTGGCCTTGACGGGAGCTTCTTTTTGGCAGGAAGAGAGCTATGACCACTTGGTTCGGCATGAGCGGGAGTTTGAGAAGATCCGGAACTACATTGAGGAGAATCCAGTGCGGGCGGGGGTTGGTGAGGGAAGCCAGGGAGTATCGATGGTCAAGCGCGGGATGGGCGACCGGGGGGTCGCCCGCGGACCAGGGGTCCGCCCCACTAACACTCCCAGTGGCAGTGACCACTAGCGGTAATTCGGGAGTGATTTGACGATGCGTGCGGTCTCGATGCCGACGCGCACCACCTGACCTGGCACCAGTTCGATATAGTGGGGTGAGCATTCTTTCTTCATGGGCCGCATTCGGATTCTTCCCGACCAGGTTGCTAACCAGATCGCCGCCGGCGAAGTGGTGGAGCGGCCCGCCTCAGTGGTGAAGGAGCTTCTCGAAAACTCGCTGGATGCCGGCGCTACGGATGTGCGCGTGGAGGTGGAGGCCGGCGGCCGGCGCTTGATCCGCATAGTGGACGATGGCTGCGGAATGTTGCGCGACGACGCGCTATTGGCCTT
The DNA here is from genome assembly GCA_025361425.1 of Candidatus Solibacter sp. GTDB lineage: Bacteria > Acidobacteriota > Terriglobia > Bryobacterales > Bryobacteraceae > Solibacter. The sequence continues at coordinate 1,133 of JANYAH010000155.1, forward strand.
CGAACGCCACGCCACCAGCAAGCTGCGCTCTGTCAAGGACCTGCTTTCCATCTCCACGCTGGGATTTCGCGGGGAGGCGCTGCCTTCGATCGCGTCGGTCTCGCGTCTGCTGCTGGAGACGCGATCCATGGAGGAAGCCACGGGCACGCGGATCGAAATCGCCGGCGGCAAGATACTGCGCTGCGAGGAAGCGGCGCTTGGCGGCGGTACTGTAATCACGGTGCGCGATCTGTTTCACAACGTCCCGGCGCGCCGCAAATTCCTGCGCACCGAGCCGACCGAACTGGCGCACATCGCCTCGCTGGTGACACACTACAGCCTGGCGCATCCGGATAAGAGTTTCCGGCTGAGCGCGGGGCCCAACGAACTGCTCAGCGTCACTCCCGTGGCCACGATGAAGGAGCGCGTCTACCAGGTTTTCGGCAGCCAGGTGCTGGACGAACTGGTGGAGATCGGCGTGCGCGAGCGGGATCTGTTTTTGCCGCCGCCGAGCATTCCGCCCTCGCAGGCGATTGCGGAATACCGCGGCACGGAGCCCGAGGACCCGCCGGTGCGGCGCTTTCGCCTCAACGGCTTCTTCTCGCGACCGCAGGTGCAGAAATCCAATCGCAACTCGATCTACGTTTTCGTCAACGGGCGGCTGATTCGGGACCGCCTGGTACTGCACGCGCTCTCCTCGGCTTATTACAACCTGATGCCGCACTCGGCGTACCCGTTCGCGCTGCTGTTTCTGGAATGCGACGCCGAAGAGGTGGATGTCAACGTACACCCTTCGAAGACCGAGGTGCGCTTCCGCCACGGCACCTTCGTGCACGATTTTGTCCGCGACACCATCCGCGAGCGGCTGATGGAGAGCCGCCCGTTGAACACTTTCTCGCCCGCAGCTTTGCCGGCTCCACCCGCGCAGGCCGCGGCCGGGTTGCCGTATTCCGAATTCAGCGAGATGATGGAGAACGAGCAGCCGGTGGCGGCAGGGCTGGTGGATGCGGCGGCATCGGTCGCGCTGCCGCCAGAGGCCGGCGGGGCGCACATCGCGATGGAACCGGCGATGCCGGAGTTCACGCTGCGCGCTTCCGCCGCGCCCACCCCGCGCCTGGATTTCAGCGCGCCACCCATCGAAGTGACGCCCGGTCCGCCGCCCTCGGGCAAGCTCTGGCGCCGCCTGGATATGCATGGCGAGTTCCCGCCGGACGCCATCCCAGCGCCCGAGATATCGCTCTCCGTGTTGAGCGATCTGCGCCCTTTGGGGCAGATTCACGAGAGCTTTATCATTGCGGCCGGGCGCGATGGGCTGTGGATCATCGACCAGCACGTGGCGCACGAGCGGATTCTGTTCGAGCAGGTGCTGAAACAGCGCGCCGCCGGGCGCGTGGAAATGCAGCGATTGTTGATGCCGATGATTCTGCAACTGACGCCGGAGCAGCAGATCGATTACGCGCGCATCGCGGAGGAACTGCACGCTTCGGGCTTCGAGACGGAACCTTTCGGCAATCGCACGATCGCGGTGAAAGCGGCGCCGGCCAGCGTGGGGCCGCAGGATCTGGAACGGATTCTGTTTGAGATTCTGGAGATTGCCGAGAACGAAATGCGCACCGCGTCACTGGATGATTTGCGGCGCAATATCTGCGCTTCCATTGCGTGCCGCGCCGCCATCAAGATCAACATGCGGTTGGATTTCGCCAAGATGGAATGGCTGCTGCGGGCGCTCGCCGCCACGGATTGTCCGATGAGCTGCCCGCACGGAAGGCCCATTGCGATGCACTACTCCACGCGGGAGATCTTGAAGGCGTTCCACCGGATTTAGGGAGTTCAGTAGCCGAGTAGTGGCGCCAGCCGGGCCTGGACTTCGTTCAAGGTGGATAGCGGAACATGGCCGATCTTCTCCGCCTGACGCACTTTCCAATCGAGACTCTTTACGTGATCGGCCATGATTACCCCCGTGACACCGCAGTCGCGAGGCACCGGCACTTCAAACGGGTACCCTTTCATCTGATTCGTCACCGGACAGACCAGAGCGAGTCCGGATTTCCGATTGTAGGGCTTCGGGCTGAGGACCAGAGCTGGACGGCGGCCCGCTTGCTCGTGACCCGCCTGAGGATCGAAAGTGAGCCAAATCAGATCGCCCGCGTCAGGCACAAATGCGGTCATCTACCAGGATTCCTTGCCCTGCGGCGATCCCCAATCCGTCTCGCCATGGCGGTTTGCGGGTTTGATTTTCGCCACAAGTTCATCAAGGGAATACTTTCGATGGCTGGATCGCAGAACAAGACTTCCATCGCCGGCAAGATGGAGCGACAACTTGTCGCCCTCCGCCAGCCGCGCCTCCCTGACAATCGCCTGGGGAATCCTAACTGCTAAGCTATTCCCCCATTTCGATACTTGCGTCTCGTTCGGCATATAGATCTACATTAAATATACAGCGCCAGCGGTT
>JANYAH010000163.1 GCA_025361425.1 Candidatus Solibacter sp.
CCCGGCACGCAGACTGTGGAAGTGGTGGCCGAAGGTCCGGCCACGAAGGAAGATCGGCTGGCCATGGCCGAATACCAGGCGAAGCTGGGCAAGCTCCAGAAGGCCCTGACCGCGACCACGCAGACCTCGACCGAAGCCAGCACGCGTCTCAGCGCGATTCGCCGCGCCATCGACGCCACGCCGTCCTTGCCTGCAAAGCTTCGCGAAGAAACCTTGAAGCTGGAAAGGCAGCTCGGCCAAATCAACATCGCTCTCAGCGGCGACCGTGTCTGGCGCGCCACCAACGAAGGCGTCGCCGCGTCCATCTCCGATCGCGTGCAGGCCGCCGCTTCTCCCACCCGCGGGACCACTGGCCGGCCGACTAAGACCGCAATGGAGCAGTACCTGATCGCGAGCGATGCACTGGCGGTGGAGATTCCCAAACTGCGCAAACTTTTCGAGACCGACATCAAGGCTCTCGAAAAGCAGCTCGACGCGGCGGGTGCTCCCCCCACCCCGGGACGGCTCCCGGATTGGAAGGGCGGCAAGTAGGGCAGGCATTCAGCCTGCCTCGGCGCTACTTCAGCCGGCCCAGGAAAAGCGTGTGCCAGCTCCCGGAACGCACGTGCGACCGGCAGCGCTGCACCTCCACACTGAACCCGGCTTGGGTCATAAGTTTTTCGAATGCCGGGTCGGGGGCAACCGACCAGAAGGCCAGGCACCCGGCCGGCCGTAAGGCGGCGCGAGCATTGTGCAGGCCGGTGGAATCGTAGAGCCGCCGGTTGCCGTCGGTGCTCAACGCCGCCGGTCCGTTATCCACATCGAGGATGATGCTGTCGAAACTCCCGCGCGCTTCGCGGATCACTTCGCCGACATCCTGTTGCAGCACGATCACCCGGGGATCCGCCAATGCCTCCGCTGCCAGAGGGAATGCCGGGTTGCGATTCCAGGCGATCACCGCGCCCAGCACCTCGGCCATCACCACGGTGGCGTCGGCAGCCAGCGCTGTTAGCGCCGCTTTTAGGGTGAACCCGAAGCCCAGCCCGCCGACCAGCACCCGCGCCCGCCGAATCTCTCGAACGCGCGCGCACGCCAGTTCCGCCAGCTTTTCCTCGGAAGCGTGCTGGCGGGTGGACATCAACGGGATGCCCGCGACCCGAATCGCATAGCTCCCGTCGTGCTCATTGAGCGAGATCGTCTTGCCGTCGGGTGTCAACGCCTGATCGACCGTAGTCCATTTCTTCACGGGCGCCTCCCTTCAGCCGGATCTTCACGGTGCCGCCCAATTCGGTGCGGAACCAAACCATCGCGCCGGCCGCCACGTCCCAACAATTTGGCGATGCAAAGGGGCGCGTCCGGCTCGGCTGCTACAAGCGTGAACCACGCCAGGAGCGCGGGCCTCAGGAGGGGCATTTCCGATATGATAGCACCAGGTTTGCACATGACACTCTGGATTCGACGCGGCGCGGTGGCTCTGGTTCTGCTGGCCGGCGTCAGTGTCTACGCGTTACAGCAGCAGGACGGCGGGCGTGGCGGCCGGCGCGGCGGCGAGGAGCAGGAAGACGTCATCCTGCCGAACGGCAAGTTGCAGAAGGACGAAATTCTTAAGGCCGAGCATCGGCAGAACCTTAAGGATGCCGCCGAGCTGGCCGAACTCGCCGAACAACTGAAGATCGACCTGGAAAAGAACGACCACTACATTCTCTCCATGGCGACGCTCAAGAAAACGGATGACATCGAAAAACTGGCCAAACGAATTCGTGTGCGCCTGCGCCACAATTAGCCTACTTCTTTGCTGGCCGCTGGCCGTGCGGGCCCAACCGCCGGCAGCGCAAACAAAGACGCCGGCCGTCGCGCTGCTGGACGCAAGCGATGCCGTGCAGTGGCGGAATTGGACGCGTGAGCTCGGCTGGCAGGTGATCGCTCCGGCGAGCGCGCCAGGGGCGGACATCGATGCGCGCGTGCGGGCGCTGGCCGCCGCCGTGGAGACCGCGATACGGAGCGGCTCGGTGGACCCGGCGCGCGTGTACATCGCCGGCCGCGGCGATGCCGGCGGGGCGGTATTCTACGCGGTCTCGCGGATGCCGGATTTGTGGGCCGCGGGCGTCGCGCTGGGCGGTTCGCCCAAGGCGGCACTCGATACCAACCGCATCTTCACGGCGAATTTCACCAACGTCCCGATGCTGTGGATCTCTGGCGATGACAGCAAGCCGATGGTGGATAAGCTGACTGCCGCCAAGCTCAACTTGGAATGGCAGCCGGCGTCGAGCGGCGCTAACCCGGTGTCGCTCATCCAGTGGCTGGCGCGGCACAAGAAAGACGCGTTCCCGCTCGCCATCGATTGCGAGACCAACGCGCCCGCGTTCGCGCGCTGCTACTGGATTCAGCCGACGAAATTCGACGCCAGCGAGCGCAATGACGTGCTGGCTTCGACGCGCATTCCCGGCGGTACTGGCGCCGCGCTCGATCTGGGAGGCTTCGGTTTCAGGACGGATGACCCCGGACCCGGCGTGTTGGTGACGTCCCTGCCGGAAAAATACAGCGGGCCGCTCAAACCCGGCGACCGCCTGTTCGCGCTGGATGGCAAGCCGCTCGCCAGTGCCCGCCAGTACCTGGAATTGATGGAGAAGGTTACGGAGGAGAAGCTGGCCGTGGTCACCGTGCAGCGCGGTAAGGACCGCGTCCGCGTGGAGACCCGGATCACGCTGCCGCGGCGCGATGCGGGCATTACCTCGCGCGTGGACGCGCAGTATCTTCCCGCGGAGAAAGAGCTCCAGATTGTCAGCCGGACGATCACGGAGATGCGCGTCACGGTGGCCGCGGAGTGGGTGCCAGCCACGCTGGTGTGGAACGGCCTGACGCTGGAGAATTTGAAGGAGGGCGGCTGTTGGGTTCTCTCCGTACAGAAAGAGCTGCTGCGCGCGGAGAAGTGCAAGTGAAGCAGCGTTGCGGCTGGGCGCGCGGCGATAACTACGTCGCCTATCACGACGAAGAATGGGGCGTGCCGCTGCACGACGATGGGGCGCTGTTTGAGCTGCTGATTCTGGAGGGGGCGCAGGCGGGGCTGAGCTGGTCCACCATCCTGAACAAGCGCGCTCGCTATCGCCAGGTCTTCGACGGCTTCGACGCGCGCAAGGTGGCGCGCTACGGCGAGCGCAAAATGGCGGCACTGCTGGAGGATGCAGGGATCGTACGTAATCGGTTGAAGGTGAACGCGGCGGTGACCAATGCGAAGGCGTTCCTCGCGGTGCGCAAGGAGTTCGGCACGTTCGATGCCTACATCTGGAGCTTCACGGGCGCCCGCGTGGTGCAGAATGGCTGGAGCGATTTGAGGGAAGTCCCGGCGCGCACAGAGCAGAGCGACGCCATGGGTAAGGATCTAAAGAGGCGCGGCTTCACCTTTGTCGGGTCCACTATCTGTTATGCCTTCATGCAGGCCACCGGGATGGTGAACGATCACCTGACCGGTTGCTTCCGTCACCAGCAACTGCGATGAAGCTGAGGTCTGTCCCACGTTGACATGTGGGGCAGGCGCTTTCGCCTGCCAATTCCTGCTACTGGCGCCGCCTACTTTCGTACCAACCATCACCTTGCAGCCCGACTTCCCGGTTTCTGTCATTCTTTCGTTACAGAACGGGATTAGAATTAAAGAAGGTTCATAAAAGATAGTTTATACAGGAGTGTGCGGAATGAGGTCACGAATTTTGTTTATCTCTGGACGCCAGGAAGACGCCCGCCATCTCTCCCGAATGCTGCATACGCTGCCACTTGAGTTAGAGCACGTGTCATCGCTGCAGCAGGCGCGTACCCGCCTCCACCAGCAAGCGTACGAGCTCATCCTTACCGAAGCCGCCCTGCCCGATGGTAAGTGGCTGGATGTCCTCCATCTCGTCCGCGAATGCCCGCGGGAAACTGAAGTGATCGTCACAGATCCCCAAGCGGATGCCCATTTCTGGGCCGAAGCACTCAACCTTGGCGCTTACGACCTGCTCGCCCAGCCTTTCTACGAACCCGAAGTGCGCCGCATCTTGTTCAACGCCTGCTCGCGGCCCCGGTCTCAGGCGCAAGTGATGACCGCCGTATAATAATTTCTCCACCCACGGAGAAACCATCTCCGCCGCCACCGATGCCTGCGTTCAACAGAATCACGCCGCGCGGAGGGCCTACTCCCGTCGATTCGCGGCTTGGCTATCCTTCCGCATCACCACCCGCGCAAACACCGTTCCCAGCGCCGCCGCAGTCGCCGCCGTCCCCGCGATCATACATTGCAACCGCCCGTGTGGCGGCGGCATCAGCCAGAGCAGGCACGCGGCCAGCGCCACAAACCCCAGCAGACCTCCTACGGCCGGCAGCACCGTATGCTTGAGTTTCAGCGTCACTACTCCATTTTAGATTGGGTAAGGGCTGGTACGGCTGGTAAACTCATACATAAAGGTGTTCGCAGGTTCCATAACAAAAGTAAGCGCAGCAGCCGCTCTGCTCCTGCTCCTCGGCTGCTCCAAAGGGCCGAAGCGCCCGCAGTCGGTCGGCGAAGCTTTCGTTGGCCCCGCCATCCTCAAGATCCGCAGCGACATCCCCCTTCAGTCTTCCACCGTGACCACCGTCAAGCATGGCGACCGTCTGGAAATTCTCCAGACCCGCCGCCGCTTCCTCCGCGTACGCACCCCGGGCGGCGCCGAGGGATGGACCGATGAGCGCCAGTTGCTGGCCGCCGGGGACCTGGCATCTCTCCGCGAGTTGACCGCGCACGCCGCCAAACTGCCATCCCAGGGAATTGCCACCACCTACGCGCCGCTCAACATTCATACCCAGCCCGTGCTTTCCTCGCCCAGTTTCCTGCAACTCAAGGAAAGCGCGAAGTTCGACGTGCTGCAATCCATCATGCTGCCGCGCTCCGATGCCCCGCGCAAGTCGTTGATTCCGCCCGCTCCCAAAAGGAAAAAGGGACCGCCCAGGAAGGAAGCCGGGATGGCGTCCAAAATTCCGCCACCGCCCATGCCGAAGCCACCCGCTCCGCCTCCCGACTGGTTGGAACTTTCCAAGACCGATCGCGACGAAGCCGACGCCGAGCAACTCCCGCCCCAAAAACTCGCCCCCCGCGTCGATGGCTGGAGCCTCATCCGCGCTCCCGCCGGCCAATCCGGCTGGGTGCTCACGCGCCTCGTCTCCATGGCCATCCCCGACGAAGTCGCCCAATACGCCGAGGGCAAGCGCATTGTCAGCTATTTCCCGCTCGGCGAAGTGCAGGACGGCGATCTAAAGAAGAACATCTGGTTGTGGACCACCACCGCCGACAGCAAACAGCCCTGGGATTTCGACAGCTTCCGCGTCTTTGTCTGGAGCCTGCGCCGCCATCGCTACGAGACCGGATATATCGAGCGCAATCTCAAGGGTTACTCGCCCGTTCTGCTCAAGCAGGTGGAACTGACGTCCAAAATCGACGCCTCGACGTATCCCGGCTTTTCCATCTGCCTCGAAAAAAAAGACGGCCAGCGTGTCCGCCGCGAATACGCTCTGCTCGGCGTCGCCATCCGCTTTGCCGGCGACCACCCCTGCGAGGCTCCCCCGCAACCGCCAACCCTGCAGAACCCCTCTCCCCTAGCCGTCGGCGAAGCCCCGCCCCCTCCACCCAAACCAAGCCTCGCGGAGCGCTTGAGGAAGCAGTGGCATGCATTAACCGGCAAGTGACGCAAGGGGAGGTAAGCTTTGGCTTACCCCGACACCCCTTCATCTCCGCTTTTTCCGCGCCTTCGCGCCTCCGCGTCAAGCAGCATCACTCAAACTCCAAGCGAGCCCTCGCCGCGCCGGCACCGCCCGTCTCACGTTGCGGCGGAGGGTCCATTGTGTTATCTATGAGTTCAAGTCGGAAGAATCCAACTGAAAACCGCGCCGCTGAAGCGAGTAGCGACGGCCAGTCATAATCTCATCAAAGGATGGCATCCCGTGGAAGCTGTCAATCGCAAACTTATCCGTCCGTCGTTGAACGAAATTAAAGAGCAGATCGCTCCTCCCCGCCGTGCGCCGCTGCAGAAGAAACCGGTCCCGCCGGATCAGACCAACGCTGAAAATTTTTATTACGTGAAGCAGATGCAGGCCAAGACCCCCATGGTGTTCGTCTTGCGGGATGGCGAAACCCTGCATGGCGTCATTGAGTGGTATGACCGCTGCTGTCTCAAAGTGAATCGCACCGAGGGGCCGAATATCTTGCTCTATAAGCCGGCCATCAAGTACATGTTCAAAGAAAACTGACCGGCTACGCTTTCAGGCGATTGCGCATCGCCAGGCGGTATTCCCGCCGCTCCCCGGCCTGCTGGTACCGCCGTATTTCATCTTCCGTTTCGGGAATCACGGGCGGGATGGCGACTGCCTTCCCATCCCGATCGATGGCCACAAACGTCAGATAGGCCGAACAGGTGTGCAGGCGTACCCCCGTCAGCAACTTCTCCGTCATCACTTTGACCCCGATCTCCATTGAGGACCGAAACACGCGGTTCACTGAAGATCGCAGCAGGATGAGTTCGCCGATGTGTACCGGATGCAGGAAGTGGAGACTGTCTACCGAGGCCGTCACGATTGGGTTGCGCGCGTGCCGCATGCCCGCCATGGCGGCCGCCAGATCCACCAGGTGCATCACCTTGCCTCCCAACACGTTGCCGAAGCCGTTGCTGTCGTTGGGTAAGGCCAGTTCCAAATAATCCGAGGCCGATTCGCGTACCGGTTTTCCTTCCATCAGAACTCCTTCTTGCGTCGTAAATAGCTCTCCACGTAAGCCTCCGCCTGGCGCGCCAGTGTCGCTGCTTCGGGTGGCGTCGCGAAGGCCCTCGCGGTGGTCGAATACTCCAGTCGCCCGTGGGCGAACGGATGGTGATCGCGCTCCAGTGCGTAGTAGATCCCTATGGTGGCGTTTTCGTGGCTCGAAATTGTGAATCGCACCGCGTCCGGCCCCTGCCCTTCAGGGAACCGTGCGCACTCGCCGCGCGCATAGCCCAGGTTGCAGGTCGTGTCGCACCAACTGCCGCCGGCCTCCTGGGGCGCGCCGGGCATCGCGTGGCAGACCCCCTTCCACCAGTCTCCCAGCGGGAGCGTGGCGCTTCCCGCAAGCGCTTCCATCGGGTAAAAGTACGGACAGGCCATTTCGCAGGGTATAGTAACACAAGCATGGCAAGTACCCGTCTGGAAATCCTCAAGAGCATGGTGGAACAGAACCCCACCGACAGTTTCGCGCGCTACGGTCTGGCTATGGAGCATCGCAATACCGGCGACCTGGAAGCTGCCCTGGGCGAATTCCGTGCTCTCATGGCCGCCAATCCAGACTACGCCCCCGCTTACTTTCACGGCGGCCAGACCTTGGAACGCATGGGCCGCCCCGAGGAGGCCCGCGAAGTATATCTGCAAGGCATCGAAGTCACCACCCGCGGCGGCGACCAGCACGCCAGAAGCGAAATGCAGGGCGCTCTGGACATGCTCGCGTAGTTCGGGTCCGCGCTGCCCGCCGCCGCTCTAAAGTTCTCTTACACAACTGCCGATAAGTACCGCGTATGAAGATGTATGGTTTGAATACGCTGGTTTTGGCATCTCTGACCCTCCTGGGCGCCGAAATGTTGCGAGCACAGCCGACAGCCAACCCTCTTTTGTTCAATTTCACCTATCAGGTGGGTAGCACGACGCTCCCGGCTCCGGGCAAGCTCACGGCCACCTTGTCGAAATCGACAGCCTCGGGCTATACTTTGACGGCATCGACGGCAAACGTGTCCCTGCCCGACGGCTGGTTGACGGTCACGCCCCGTGGTGGAGCATCGCCCTTGGCCCTCACCGTAACCGTGAACCCTACCGGCCTGAGCCCGGGAAGCTACACCGGCTTCGTCGCTTTGGGCACCAACCCCGCAACCAGCACCACATTGGTTCCTGTCACGCTTTCGATTTCCAATGCGCCATCCTCCATCACGGTGACCCCCGCCGGGTGCCCGTCCTCCTGCCCGACCAACTACTCCCCTGGTTTCTCCGGGTCCAATCCGATGTTGGCCTTTAACTACACCACTGGGGATTCCGGGGCATTGCCCTCCAGCACGGAACTCGATGTGGCCTCCAACGGCGGCGGCACCATTCCTTTCACCGTGGCAGCTGTCTCCGGCAGCAAAACCGCCAACTGGCTCAAGGTCAACGGGACCGTTCAGACCAGCAGTGTCACGCTCTCCGGCAACTATGTGCCCATCGTCGTTTCCATCGACAGCAATGCCCTGGTTTCGCTCGATGTCGGCCCATATGCCGGGACCATAACCTTCACCAACATCGCGAACGGCGCCGCCGTCGTCGTCGCGGTAATCAGCGTGAGTCTGAATGTGTCCGCTGGGCTTCCCACCATTGCTTCCATCTTCCCCGGCAGCGTCACGGCAGCCGCGTCCAGTGGCCGCGTGCCACCCTTGATCACCATCTACGGCGATAATTTCTTCAACAACTCGTCGGTGCAACTCCAGCAAGATGGGGCACAGCCATTGCCTGCCTTTAAACCCGTGTTGCTCAGCCGCCAGGTGCTTCAAGTTACGCTCAATCCCATCAATCTCATCACGCCTGCCACCTTCACGCTTACCGTTGCCAACCCCAGCACGCTCAGCAACCCAAAGCCGCAAACAGCCTCGGTGACCTTCACCGTCACCGACGGGACCGTTCCACAGATCAGCGGCATTCTCAACGCAGCGAGCTATCAGAAATCGGCCACCTGGAAGGGAACCCCGGGGTTGGACCCCGTGCTGCCCGGCAGTTCGGCCGTCTCCCCCCGCGAGATCATCGCGATTTTTGGCCAGAGCCTCGGGCCTGCCGCGGTGTCTCCGGCGCAAGCTTCCACCACTTTCCCCCCAACCTTCCCGACGCAAGTCACCTTTCCCGCTGTGCTCGCGACCCCACCTACCACCTCCGGCGGTACCACGTATAAGGTGATGTTCACATTTTGCGACGGAACCTCCACATCGCCGCCGACCGTTCCTTGCGTGGGGACCAACGCGCTGGCGCCGATCATTATGGTTTCGAGCAACCAGATCAATGCGGTTGTGCCCGTTCCTCTCTCCGTCCCGCCACTGCTCATTCCCCCCGCGGCCCTTTTACCCAACGCGTGGGTTCAGGTGGTGGTAACCACGGACGGCGCCAGTGCTCCGGTCACCACCGACTGGTTTCCCGTTACGTTTGTTCCCGAGGTTCCCGGCATCTTCACCTTTGGCGGTCTCGGCTTGGGGCAGGCAGCCGTGCTCAACTACGACGCCATCACCGGCTACACCATCAATTCATCCAAGAACCCTGCTCCCAGAGGATCCACCATCAGTTTGTATGCCACCGGTATGGGCGATCTGGTCGATGGGGTCACCATCACGGTCACCGATAGTTCCACACCGAAGCAACAAGTCCCGCCGCCGAACGGCCCACCGCAGAACTTCGGGCTCATTATCAACCCCCCTCCGCTGCCCACCGGCATCCTCACTGCCTCGTCGGCGGTTATTGGCCTTGTGCAAAATTCATTTTCCATAACCCCGCTGCAGGCCGTGGGCGGAACGCCGCCCTATGCCTGGAGCGTGACCTCCGGGCTGCCGAAAGGTATGACTCTGAGTTCTTCCGGCCTCTTGAGTGGCACGCCCACGACCACCTTCGGCTCCCCTTTCTCTCTGCAGGTCAGCGTCACCGATAGCACCGCAAACCCACTCGTCGCGACTGCCGCCTATACCGTTGCCATCGGCCTTCCCATTATCACTGTCACCACCAGTCAGCTTGTTCCGGGTGTGATGGGCATAGCTTATCCCGCTGCCACGCTTACGGTTACTGGAGGAAGACCACCTTACACGTGGGTCGCCACCGGTCTGCCGGCGGCTGGATTGACCCTGACCGCCGGAGTCCTGTCCGGCAGGCCCACAACCAACGTCGGTTCCCCCTTCCCGCTGACCTTTACCGCGACGGATAGCGCCGGGGTGGCCTCTACGGTAGCCACAGTCTATCTCGACGTTCTCTCCAGCGGCATGACGATTACCACCCAGTCACTGCCCAACGGAGTCGTCGGTGTTCCGTACGTCTCGACCACCCTTCAGCAACAGGGCGGAACCGGAATCATCAACTGGATTTGTTCGGGATCGTGCGCCGGCCTCAGTTTGAACCCTACTACGGGCTTGCTGAGCGGTACTCCCGACGCGCCGGCAGTGACGATTTCAATTACCGCGACGGATAGCACCAACCCCACACCGCTAACGGCAGCCTTCAACTACAACGTCAATGTCTCCGCTCCGGCTGCTACGTTGAGCATCACAACCGCGTCGCCGCTGCCCTCCGGTTCGCAGTTTATCAGTTACCCGGCGTTCGCGATGCAAGCGGCTGGCGGAACCCCGCCATATACGTGGACCGCAACCGGGCTGCCTCTCGGGATGACCATGTCGTCCTCGGGGATCCTGACCGGGGTGCCCACCGCTCAGTTCTATCTTCGGATGCTCGATGGAGTGGTCGCGCTGGGCGCCGTCTACGTGGTAAACAGTACCTATCGGGTGGAAATCAATGGACAGGCCGCAGTTACCAGCTATGCCGGTTCATCCGGTGGCTCGGTCGCCGGGCTCACTCAGATCAACGCCATTGTGCCCCCCACCGCACCCACCGGCGCAGCCATCCCTCTGGTTGTCTATATCGGGAAATCCAATGGCGCCAGAGCCAGCCAGTTAGGCGTGACGCTGGCAGTTAAGTGAACTTGAGCGGCGCGGTAGGCTACTTCTGCTTCGCCGCCATCTTCTTTTCTAGCGCCTTCATGAGGCGGCTCTCCACGTCGGGCGGAATCGGGTAGGGTTCCATGCCCTTGTAGATCTGAATCGTCTTTCTCGTGGTGTCGGCGATCACCCAGCAATTGGGACACTCGGTAATGTGGCGCTCCAACTTGCTCCGCAACCCGGCGTCGATGGCCTCGTCGAGATAGTCGCTTAGCTCGCTCAGAAAATCTTTACATGTAAGCAAAGGCGTCGTCTCCCTTGCGCTTGAAGAAGCGGGTCAGCTTCTCCCGCAGTTGCAGTCTGGCCCTCAACAATCTACTCTTCACAGCCGGAACCGAAAGCCCAAGCGCTTCGGCGGTTTCCTCCGTCGATAGCTCTTCGATGTCGCGCAAAACGAAAACGCTTCGATAAAGTGGCTCCAAACTCTGAATCGCCGTATCCAGAACGCCGCCCAGTTCCTCCCGCGAGAATTGCTGCTCGGGGTCTTCGCCCCACGCCGCAATCTCACGCAACACCATATCCTCGCCGGTATCGATGGTCTCATCCAGCGAGACCGATTTGTCGGTCTTCCGCCGGCGCAACTTCATCAATGCCTGGTTGACCGCGATCCGCACGATCCAGGTATAGAATTTGGAATCGCCCTTGAATTGGTCCAGGTGCTCGTACGCCTTCATGAAAGTTTCCTGCAGGACATCCTCCGCATCCTCGCGGTTTTGCGTGACGTGCTGCGCCAGACGGAAGATCTTTCCCTCGTAGCGACGCACCAGTTCGCCAAAGGCGGTCGTATCGCCTTCGCGCGCTTGTGCGACCACCGCGGATTCGTCAATTCCTGCCAGACTGGACACTGCCATGTGGGACCTTGTCTTTTTCATGATACCCCGCCCGGGGCGGCCCTACACCCTCCCTGCCCGGAGACTGCCGTCAGGTCCGTGACCTTCCTCACGTGCTACGCTGAAAATTCCCTATGAGTCTCATCGAAATTACTCTGCCTGACGGAAGCAAAAAGTCCGTCGCGGCCGAGACACGTCCCATCGATATCGCCCGAGGCATTAGCCCCCGCCTGGCAGACGCGGCCATCGCGGCCAAGGTCAACGGCGAGATGTTTGACCTCACTCGCCCCATCGAGCAGGACGCCACGCTCCAGATTCTCACCGCCAGGGACCCCGAGTCGCTCGAGGTCTACCGCCACTCAACGGCGCACCTGCTCGCCGCCGCCGTGCTCGAACTCTATCCCGAAACCCAGCTCGGCATCGGCCCGCCCATTGAGAACGGCTTCTATTACGATTTCGACCGCCCCACCCCGTTCACCCCGGACGACCTCGAAAAAATCGAGAAGAAAATGTGGGAGATCCAGGCGCGCGCGCTCCCCTACGAACGCGTCCTCACCCCCAAAGCGGAGGGCCTAAAGAAGTATTCCGAGGCCTGGATGAAGTGCCAACTCATCGAAGAGAAGGCCAGTGAGATCTTCTCCGAGTACACCCTCGGACCCCGTTTCATCGATTTCTGCCGCGGCCCCCACCTGCCCGACACCTCGAAGATTAAGGCCTTCAAGCTGCTCTCCATCGCCGGCGCCTACTGGAAGGGCGACGAGCACAATAAGCAACTCCAGCGCATCTACGGCACTGCCTTCTTCTCTGCCAAGGATCTCGACGCCTACCTCAAACAGGTGGAAGAGGCCAAGAAGCGCGACCACCGCAAGCTGGGCAAGGAACTCGACCTCTTCAGCATCCAGGAACTCGCCGGCCCCGGGCTCATCTTCTTCCATCCCAAGGGCGGCATCATCCGCAAACAGCTCGAAGACTGGATGCGCGATCAGTACCTGAAGCGCGGCTACTCGCTGGTCTATACCCCCCACATAGCGCGTCTCGACCTGTGGAAGACCTCCGGCCACGCCAATTTCTACGCGCAGAACATGTTCACGCCCATCAAGCTGGACGACGCCGAATACCAGCTTAAGCCGATGAACTGCCCGTTCCACATCCTGATCTATGCCGACCGCCAACGCAGCTACCGCGACCTTCCGGTGCGGCTCGGCGAGCTCGGCACCGTCTACCGCTACGAGCGCTCCGGCGTGCTCAACGGGCTCTTCCGCGTCCGCGGCTTCACACAGGACGACGCGCACATCTTCTGCACACCGGACCAGATTGAAAACGAAGTGGTGGACTGCCTCCAGTTCGCCATCGATACCCTGGCCGCGTACGGCTTCGAGAAGTACGACGCCGAGGTTTCCACCTGGGATGGCGGCGCCAGCGGCAAATACGACGGCGCGCCCGAGCAGTGGGCGATGGCCGAAGGCGCCCTCAAACGCGCCTGCGATAAGTTGAAGATCGCCGCCAAAGTGATCCCCGAT
>JANYAH010000180.1 GCA_025361425.1 Candidatus Solibacter sp.
ACGGCCCTGCCCGTCGGTCAGGCGGCCGTCGTCCAGAATCTGGAGCAGCATATTGAATACGTCGGGATGGGCCTTTTCGATTTCGTCGAAGAGCAGCACCGAATAGGGCCGCCGGCGCACCTGCTCGGTCAGTTGGCCGCCCTCGTCGTGACCGATGTATCCGGGAGGCGAGCCCACCATGCGCGCCACCGAATGCTTCTCCATGTATTCGCTCATGTCCACGCGGATCATGGCCTTGTCGTCGTCGAAAAGGTACTCGGCCAGCGCGCGCACCAGTTCGGTCTTGCCGACGCCCGTCGGGCCCAGGAAGATAAAACTACCGATCGGGCGGTTGGGGTCGCTCAAGCCGGCGCGGTTCCGCAGAATCGCGTTGGCCACCAACTGCACGGTCGTGTCCTGTCCCACCACCCGGTCCTTCAGGCGCTCCGGCATCTGCACCAGCTTCTCGATCTCACCCTCCATCATGCGAGTGACTGGGATGCCCGTCCACTTGGCGACAATGCGGGCGATATCCTCCTCGTCGATCTCCTCCTTAAGCAGCGCGTGTTCTTTGACAGCTTCCATCTCCTGCTCCGCCGCCAGAATGTCCCTTTCGATCTGCGAGAGCCGCCCACAGCGCAACTCCGCGGCCTTTTCCCAGTCGCCGGCGCGGCTGGCCTTCTCCTCTTCCTGGCGCAGTGTATCCTGCTCCTCTTTCAACGTGCGCACGCGCGCGATCGCGTTCTTTTCGTGGTTCCAGCGCTCCTTTAACGAAGCGGATTGCCCGCGCACCGTTTCCAGTTCGTTCTCCAGGTGGCGCAGGCGTTCGTGCGATGCCGGATCCTTCTCTTTGCTGAGCGCCTGGCGCTCAATCTCAAGGTGCGACGTGCGGCGATCCAGGTCGTCGATCTCGATCGGCATGGATCCGATCTGCAGGCGCAGCGCCGAGCCGGCTTCGTCGATCAGATCGAGCGCTTTATCGGGCAGGAAACGGTCGGCAATATAACGGTCCGAGAGCACGGCGGCCGCAAGGATGGCCGCATCCTTGATGCGCACCCCGTGGTGGATCTCGAATTTCTCCTTGAGCCCGCGCAGAATTGCGATGGTGTCGTCCACCGTCGGCTCGCCCACCATCACGGAACGGAAACGCCGCGCCAGGGCGGCGTCCTTTTCGATGTGCTTCTTGTACTCGTTGAGCGTGGTGGCCCCAATGCAGCGCAGCTCTCCCCGAGCCAGCGCCGGCTTCAGCAGGTTGGCCGCGTCAATCGCGCCTTCCGCCGAGCCCGCCCCGACCAGCGTATGCAACTCATCGATAAAGCAGATGATCTCCCCGTTGGAATCGATGATTTCCTTGACCACCGCCTTGAGGCGGTCTTCGAACTCGCCGCGGAATTTGGTGCCGGCGATCATGCTGCCCAGGTCGATCGCCATCAGCTTCTTGTTCTTCAGCTGGTCCGGCACGTCGCCGCGCACAATCCGCTGCGCCAGGCCTTCCACAATGGCGGTCTTGCCTACACCCGGTTCGCCGATCAGCACCGGATTGTTTTTGGTGCGGCGGCTCAACACCTGCATCACGCGGCGGATCTCTTCGTCGCGACCGATTACCGGATCCAGCTTGCCCAGGCGAGCGGATTCCGTGAGATCGTGCGCGTAGCGTTCCAGCGCCTGGTACTTCGTCTCCGGATTCTGGTCCGTGATGCGCTGCGTGCCGCGCACCGAGACAAGGGCCTTCAATATGGCGTCGTGGGTGGCCCCGCCGCGTTCCAGCAGTTGGCCGGCCGGTTCATTGCGCTCCTTAGCCAGGCACAGCAGCAGGTGTTCGGTGGATACAAACTCATCCTTGAAGCGGATGGCTTCGTCGAAAGCGTGCTCCAGTATCTCATTGAGCGGCGGCGCCAAATACATGCCCGGCTGCATGTTGCCGGTCTTGGGTAAAGTGGGCAGCAGCCGCTTGGCCTCCGCGATGATGGCGTCCGGGTGTACGCCGCATTTCTCCAGCACCGGCCGAACAATACCCTCCTGCTCTTCCGCCAGGGCGATTAGCAGATGCAGCGGGTACATCACCTGACTACCGTTTTTCTCAGCCACCACCTGGCATTGCTGCAGGGCGTCCTGGGCTTTTTGGGTCAACTTGTCGATACGAAACATTTATGTCACCTGGAAATAACGGGGGCAGGCTGCCCACGGGGTACTCGCCTGCCCCCAAACCTTTTAGCTGGCCGCAACGGCCGCCAATTGTCTATACACATGCGACGTACGAAAGTTTGATGCGTTACACGGCGGTCTCGATCTTGATTTGCCGCGGTTTGGCGGTTTCCTTCTTGATCAGCGAAACGGTGAGCACCCCATTCTTGTGGACCGCATTGATTCTATCGGTATCGAACGCATTGGGTACGGCGAAACTGCGCACGAAATTGCCATAGCTGCGCTCGATCCGGTGGTAGCCCTTGTCCTTGCCCGAGGTTTCGAACTTGCGCTCGCCGGCAATCGTCAGGGTCTGGTTTTCCACTCGCACGTCGATGTCTTTTGCGTCCACATCCGGCAGATCGGCCTTAAGGACAAGTTCATTCTCGGTTTCGTAGATATCGACGGACGGCGCCCAAGGGCGGTTGGCCTGGGGCTCGGTCAGCATACGGCTAAAGGCGCTTTCGACAGCGCGGAGGCTAGCGAGGGGATCGTAGTGGCTGAGGGACATGCTCTTAAGCTCCTATTTTTTGGAATCTGGAGGCTCTTCATACCTCACTTGATTACAATAATAAAATATGAGCTTTGTGTTGTCAAGTATATTTTAGCGTTTTCATGTGCGGTTACCCTGGCCGAGCATCCTCGTCCAGCCGTGCAGCAGGTTCTTTTGGCCAGCCAAGGTCTTTCTTTGCTTCGGAAGCGGGGGGGGAGAAACCGCCCTGCCCCACCACCCAAAGGGCGCTGGCGAGACGTCGGCAATTGCGCAAGGCTCTGGGTAACAGGCAGAACAGCGAAGGCGGCTACAGCAGAGGCAAGTTGCTTTGCGGAAAAGTGCGGGTTTTTGCTTTGCGGTATCTCGCCAGGTCCAGTCGATGCGTGCCGGAATAGGTCGCCTCCAATCAGGTTCCTATTCCGGCAGGCAGCGTTTCAAGATGGGATCCAGGTTCTGGCCGGTCAAGTCTTCAGCGAAGTGGCAATCGCTAGTGGCGGTCGTCGTGGTCGTCGTGGCCGCGATTAAAGTCCCGGTCGCGGTTACGCCCGCGGCGGTCCCATTTGTGGTCGTGCTTGGTTCGACCACGATCGCCATCCCAGTAGCCATCAAAGTAGCGCTCTCCATCATAGCGAGGCTCTACCCAGCGTGAACCGCTGTACGCGGGGCGGGTCCAGTATCCATCGTGCCATGAATAGCGGTTGCCCCTAGGGTACCAGTAGCCCCCTACCCAAAAATACCCGGCGCCGGGACTTCGCGGCTGAACCCTGATTATCCGTGGCTGCGGCGGCGCACCGATTCGGACTCCGATGGAAACCTGCGCGAAGACCGCTCCCGCAGCCAGCAGCATCAGGACAATTACCTTAGATTTCACGATTCGACTCCTTTTCTCTCAAATTAGATGGCTTACGTACATCTCCTACAGCACGTTGTTAGCCAGACTATCCCGAGTCGGTGCAAATGGGCCACACGCGCCCAGGCGCCATCGCCGCTTGCATTGCTGGTGTTCGTCGTGGGTCGCCTCCCGGCCCAGCCCCTCCGTAGGCGCCGAGGCCACAATACGGTGTCAGTCTTCCTTAGGCACCGTGGCACTTTTTATACTTCTTGCCGCTGCCGCAAGGACAAGGATCGTTGCGCCCGGTCTTCTGCCCCGCCACCACCGGCGCCGCTCCGCCCGACCCGTCACCGCCCACGAACTGCAACTGCTCCATCTCGCGCTCCTTCTTGCGCTGGATGTTCCGCGTGAAATCCTCCATCGTGGATTTCGCCGCCAGCCGCTGCTGCTCGTTGGGGTCGGGTCGCGGAGATTCCTCCTCGCCCACTTCTTCCTCGTCCTCGTCGGGGAACGGCAGTACCGGACCCGTCCCCGTGTTCACCTGGAGGAAGTACAGGTAGCGCACCGTTTCGTCTTCGATGCGGTCCATCATCGCCGTGAACAACTGGTAGGATTCCTTCTTGTATTCCACCAGCGGATCCTTCTGTCCATACGCCCGGTTGCCGATGCCCTGCTTCAACTCGTCCATCGACAACAGGTGGTCCTTCCACTGGTTGTCGATCACCTGCAACATCAGGATGCGTTCCGTCTGGCGCATCACATCCGGCCCCACCAGGTCTTCCTTTTCCTGGTACCGCCGCTGCAACTGGTCGTAAATCGCATCCACCATCTCCTGGCGGTTGAGATTGCTGAGTTGCTTAAGATCGATCTTGTGTCCAAACTGCGTCAGGATGTCGTTGCGCAGCGTGCCCAGGTCCCACGTGTCGGGGTGCTTGTTGTCCGCACAGTGCCGGTCGATGTACTCCTCGATGATGCCCTGCATCATCTCCATCACATGCTGCTTCTGTTCCACCCCTTCCAGCAGTTGGCGGCGCTGGCCGTAGACCGTCTGGCGCTGCTTGTTGTTGACGTCGTCGTATTCCAGCAGGTGTTTGCGGGCTTCGAAATTCTGCGCTTCCACGGCCTCCTGCGCTTTGCGAATCCGGTTGGTGATCATCTTGGATTCGATCGGCACATCTTCTTCCATGCCGAGCCGCAGCATCAGGTTCTGCATTTTCTCGCCGCCGAAAATGCGCAGCAGGTCGTCCTGCAGGGAAAGAAAGAAACGCGAGCTGCCGGGGTCGCCCTGGCGCCCGGAGCGTCCGCGAAGCTGGTTGTCGATGCGCCGCGATTCATGCCGCTCCGTGGCCACGATGTGCAGGCCGCCCACCGCCACCACTTCGTCATGTTCCTTATCGGTGTACGCCTTGTTGCCCGCGTAGAGCTGGTCCCACATGTCGCGGCGCACGCGATAGAATTGCTCGTTGTGCGTGAAAAAGTAAAAGTGCTCGTCGGCGATAAACTGCGCTTCTTCCTCGCTCAGCCGCTCCGCCACCTTGTTCTTCAGGCACTCGTCCTTGGTCATGAACTCGGGGTTGCCGCCCAGCAGAATATCGGTGCCGCGGCCAGCCATGTTGGTGGAAACCGTGACCGCGTTCTTGCGCCCCGCCTGCGACACGATGCCGGCTTCCCGTTCGTGATTCTTGGCGTTCAGAACCTCGTGCTTCACCCCCATCTTCTTGAGGATGCCGGACAGGTGTTCGCTCTTTTCCACCGAGATGGTGCCCACCAGCACCGGCTGCCCCTTTAAGTTGTACTCCTTGATTTCGTTGGCGGCGTTGCGGAACTTCTCCACCTCGGTACGGTAGACCATGTCCGTGTTTTCCTTCCGTCTCATGGTCATGTTCGTGGGGATCACCACCACTTCCAACTTGTAAATCTTGTAAAATTCCGCGGCTTCCGTTTCCGCCGTTCCGGTCATGCCGGCCAGCTTCTTGTACATGCGGAAGTAGTTCTGGAACGTGATCGTGGCCAGCGTCTGGTTCTCGCGTTGGATCTTGACGCCTTCCTTGGCTTCCACGGCCTGGTGCAATCCGTCGCTCCAGCGGCGCCCGGGCATCAGGCGTCCGGTGAACTCATCGACAATCACCACCTCGGGGCCTTCGTCGCCATCGTGCAGCACGTATTCGCGGTCGCGCTGGTACAGCACGTGGGCACGCAGCGCCTGCTGCACGTGGTGGTTCCACTCGATGTTCTGCGGGTCGTAAAGATTGCCGATATTGAGCAGCTTCTCCAGGCGCAGCACGCCCTCTTCGGTGAGCGCCGCGCTCTTGTGCTTCTCATCGATGGTGTAGTCGCCGGTGGTGTACTTCTCGCCCGGCTCCTTGCCCTCGATGACTTCGCCGCGGACCAGCTTGGGAATGATGCGGTTGATCTTGTAATACTTGTCGGTGGATTCCTCGCTGGGACCTGAAATGATCAGCGGGGTGCGCGCTTCGTCAATCAGGATGGAGTCCACTTCGTCCACGATGGCGTAGTTGTGTACGCGCTGCACGCAGTCCTCAATGCGGAACTTCATGTTGTCGCGCAGGTAGTCGAAGCCGAACTCGTTGTTGGTCCCGTAGGTGATGTCGGAGGCGTAGGCGTCCTTGCGCTCCTGGTCGTCCAGATCGTGTACGATCACGCCGACCTTCAACCCGAGAAACTTGTAGAGCCGCCCCATCCACTCCGAGTCGCGGCGGGCCAGGTAATCGTTGACCGTGATCACGTGAACGCCGTTGCCGCCGAGCGCGTTGAGATAGCAAGGCAGGGTGGCGACCAGCGTCTTGCCTTCTCCGGTCTTCATTTCGGCGATTTTGCCCTTGTGGAGCACCATGCCGCCAATCAACTGAACGTCGAAATGGCGCATGTTGAGCACGCGGCGGCCAGCCTCGCGGACCACCGCAAAGGCTGGAATCATGAGATCGTCAAGCGTGGCGCCCTGAGCGATCTGCTCTTTAAATTCAATAGTCTTAGCGGCCAGGTCGCTGTCGGAGAGCTCGCGAAGCTGTGGTTCCAGCGCGCTGATTGCCGCCACCGTGGGCAGCATGCTTTTCACTTCGCGCTCGTTTTTAGTTCCGAAGACTCTGGCCAGAACGGCATCAATCATGTATAGGTCTCGATACGGGAGGAACCCGCAAATACCATTTTACTCTGTAAACAGAGACGGGCGCTAAACCAACGCGTTAGCGGACTTGCTACCATCGGAGCATATGGGCGCCCGGAGAGCGGCATGACGCGGAGACGGTTGTTGCTTTCCGCCCTGGCCGCCAGCAGTCTGCTTGCCGAAGGCCGCAAGGGCGAGGTCTTTTCCACCGACTCCGTGCGGTATCCCGACCCGCTGACCGAGATCGAAGTCTACCGGCTCACCAACCCCGATTACTCTAGCACCCTGACCGCGTATTACAACCGCGGCATTGCGCGCAACAGCGCCTGGATGCTTTGCGGAAGCGACCGCACCGGTACTTCCCAGGGCTTCCACCTGGATCTGAAATCCGGCGAGATGAAGCAATTGACGCAGGCCGAAGGGCTGGACCCCGCAACTCTCACGCTGCTGCCCGACAGCCGCTCCTTCTGTTACCTCGCCGGACGCGGGCTGTACAGTTCCAACGTTTCCAGCCTGAAGGATCGCGAACTCTACCAGGCGCCCGAAGGCTGGGAGTTCGCCGGCGGCATGAGCGTGGGGCCCGACGGCACGCACGCTACGTTGGTGGAAAGACGCGGCGACACCTCGCGGCTGCGCATGGTGACGCTGGTGCAGGGTGTGGCACGCACAGTCATCGAATCTCCGTTCCCAATGTCTGCCCCGATCGCCCGTCCCATGCGGGCCCAGATGCTCTACCGCCACGGCGGCGAGGCGCTGTGGATGATCAACGCCGATGGCACGCTGAACCGCAGATTGAAACTGGCCCCCGGCGGCATCGGCACCCCGAACTGGTCCGGTGACGGCAAAACCATCCTCTATTTGAACTTCCCGGAAGATCGCACCCAGTTGAACAACCTGCGCGAATTCACGCCGGATACGGGCGCCGACAAACTAATCGGGAAAACCAGCCAGTTTGCGGCGTTCGGGGCCAACCGCGACGCCACGGTGTTCGTGGGAGCCAGCCGCAATGTGTCGCCCGCAGTGCTGCTATTGCTGCGCGCCGCGCACAGCGAGCGGACGATGTGCGAACACAAGTCGAGCAATCCCGAAGCCGTCGCCCCGCTGTTTTCACCCGATAGCCAGCGAATCTACTTTCAGAGCGACCGCCACGGCAAACCCGCCATCTACAGCGTGCACGTGGAAAAACTGGTGGAGAAGACCGACGCCGCGGAGTGAGTCACCCCTGGCACACCGGTGTAACAGACCATCGCCTTTTTGTGGTCTGTTGCGCCTTGTAAAAGCGCGGGCTGCATGACAGACGACAAAAAACGATCGACGATCCTACCGCGCCGCCTGTTCCTTGGGCGTGGACAGGTAGCCGACGATCAGGTCTTTCCCCACCTGGTTGATCACCATCTCGTAGGGCTGGCGGGCCTTGCTGGTGTAGAACTGAACCGGCTCGTTGACGTTTTTATCTTTCTTTTCCGTCAGCTTGTCGTCGGCCATCACTTCGACGGTGTACTTGTTCTTCTTCGGGTCGGTCTTCTTGAGCAGCAGGGTGATATCGCCGACGCGCTGCGGCGCCTTGGTCTTGCCCAGTTTAAACTCGATGTAGTTGCGCTCGCCCATCCGCCTGAGGGCCGTCAGTTCCGTCGAGTTGGTGGCAATCAGGCCGCTCTGCACACCGAGATCGCCGCGCGTGCTCTTGAGATCGGCGATGGTCCGCTGGAGCTCCGCCTGAGTGGCGGTGACCTGGGTCTTGACGCCGCCCACATCGGTAGAGACGTCGGCAATTTTCGCATTAGCCGTATTGGCGGCCGACTTCACATCGCTGATCTCGCTGCTCACCTGCTGCTGGACTTTGGCCTCTTCGGCCTGGATCTGGCGAGCCAACTGGTCGGCGTGCGCCTGGGCTTCAGCCTTGGCTTGGCTGGAGAGCGTGCGCGCCTCGTCGCGGGCCTTGATGCGCGTGGCTTCCAGGTCCGACTTCATGGTTTCCAAATGCCGCGATTGGGAAGCAGTCGTTACCGACGACGCGTCCCGCAGGTTGCTCAATTCGGTCGACAGAGATTCGCGAACCTTGGCAACGTCGGCGCGCAAATGGTCAATCTGCACGTAGAGATAGATGTTGGCCGCGATCAGCGCGATCAGGGCCCCGGAGACAAGCGCGATCAGCAGGCCCGAACTCTTGGGCCGCGGGTCTTGGTAGGTCGGTGTAGGACTCACGAAAGAATGCTCCTTTTGCTTTCCTTACTACAGTATAGATGGATACGGGCGCCGTTTCGGTTTCACTTTATGTGAGGTCGAAGCTCTGGCCGGGCGCCGGGCAGACCGCCTCCAGGCCGAATTGGGTGTGCAGCAATTTGGCCAGGGTCTCGGATTGGCTGGGCTCGCCGTGTACCAGAAACACCTTGCGCAGGCTGCCCACCATGGGTTGGATCCATTCCAGCAGTTCGTTCTGGTCGGCGTGGCCGCTGAGTTCATCGAGACTGGCGATTTCGGCGCGCACGCGCATCGGCTCGCCGAAGATGCGCACCTCGGGCCACTTCTCCACCAGTTTGCGGCCCAGCGTATCCTGTGCCATAAATCCCGTGATCAGTACCGTGTTGCGCGGATCTTCGATGCCATTGCGCAGGTGGTGCAGGATGCGCCCCTGTTCGCACATCCCCGAGGCCGAGATGACCACAAACGGCCCCTGGAGATCGTTCAGCTTTTTGGAATCGGCGGCCTCCCGGATGTATTGCAGCCGCTTGAACCCGAACGGGTCCTCGCCGTTGGTCAGGTACTGGCGAGTTTCCTCGTCGAAGCACTCGGGGTGATCGCGATGTACCCCGGTCACGTTGAGCGCCAGCGGGCTATCCACGAACAGCGGGATGTTGGGAATGCGCTTTTCGTTGAAGAGTTGGTGCAGCAGCAGCACCAGTTGTTGGGTGCGTCCCACAGCGAAGGCGGGCACGATGATGCGTCCGCCCCGGCGGGCGGTGCGGTTGACCACGTCGGCCAACTTGTTGACCACATGCTCAACGTGCTTGTGGAGGCGGCCCCCGTAGGTGCTCTCCATGATCAGGTAGTCGGCAGGCGGCATCTTATCGGGATCGCGGATGATGGGCAGATTGGGCCGGCCCACATCGCCGGAGTAGGTCAAGCGTAGCGGGGCGGCGCCGGATGTATCGTTCAGCGCCAGGCAGGAAGAGCCGAGGATGTGCCCGGCGTCGTAGGCCTCATAGCTCAGCGTATCGGACAGATGGAAAGGCTCGTGATAGGGCACGCCGTGGAACAGCGGGAGTGTGCGCTCGGCATCCGCCATGGTGTAGAGCGGCTCCACTCTGCCATTGCCATTTTCCTTGAGCGCGTTGCCGGCGGCAGTGCGCTTTTCCAAACGCTTGTTCAGGAACTCGGCGTCTTTCTCATGAATATGCGCGGTGTCGCGCAGCATCCAATTGCACAGATCGATGCTGGCCGGGGTGGAGAAAATGGGGCCCGCAAAGCCGTTCTTCACCAGCGTGGGCAGATTGCCGCTGTGATCGATGTGCGCGTGGGAAAGCACCACGGCATCAATCGAAGTGCCCGGGAATGGCAGCTTGCGGTTTTTCAAGTCGGCGTCTTTGCGGCGGCCCTGAAAGAGCCCGCAATCCAACAGATACCGTTTTCCGCCGTTCTCCAACAAGTGCATGGAACCGGTGACGGTGCCGGCCGCGCCCCAGAATGTGAGCTTCATCAGCGCCATGGTAGCATCGCGACCTCCCCATGTTTAGGCGAGGGGCGCGGCGCGGCCGGCACGAGTGCCGACGCCACATAGCCGACGCAGCCGATGTGAAGTTATTATTCCGTGGTTCCTTGGATCGCGGAAGGGGCGCCGACTGGTGCCTGATTGAAACCGGCGGGGGAAGTTGGTGGACGACGGGGGGATCGAACCCCCGACCTCTGCATTGCGAACGCAGCGCTCTCCCAGCTGAGCTAGTCGCCCCCTTCTGCCAGTCAATTACAATATAGCAGATGGCAGGCTTACAAATCACCAGACAACTGATCCGAATGCGGCGCGACTGGAATCGCCGGGCGCGGGAAAATGCCCGCCACTATGTGGTCACCGGCCAGCACCAGTGGACCGACGAGGAATTCTTCCAATCCGGGCAGATCACGATGGAGGAGGAGATTCTCAACGATCTGTCGAATGTCTGCCAGGGACGCGATCCGAAGGACATGCGAGTGCTGGAGATCGGCTGTGGCGCGGGGCGGGTGACGCGCGCGTTCGCGGGCTTTTTCGGCGAAGTGTATGCGGTGGATATCAGCCGGGAGATGGTGCGGCAGGCGCGCGAGGCGGTAGCCGGCTTTCCCAACGCGCACGTGATTCGAAACAACGGCATGGATCTTTCGGCCGTGGCGCCGCATTGGTGGGGACGCTGGAGAATCGGCCGACAGTTGCAGTTCGATTTCGCGTTCTCGGTGATCGTGTTTCAGCACATTCCGAGCCGCGAGATCATCGAGAATTATGTACGCGAAGTACAGCGGCTACTGCGCCCGGGAGGGCTCTTCAAGTTTCAGGTACAGGGTTCACCGGTGGAAGCCGACCCGGAGCATAGCTGGGTCGGCGACTGGTTCACCGAACAGCAGGCTCGCGAAATGGCGGAACGCTGCGGATTTGAACTGCGGTATCAGTACGGTGCGGGTGACCAGTATTACTGGTTGTGGTACTTTAAGCGGTAAATTCCCGATATCCTGAGTGAGCCAACACCCTACCCACCCGCGCCGGAAGATTCCGGTTGTTTCGGCTGCCGGCGGCTGGCCCAGTATTTGCGCATCCGCTCCGAAACCTCCTGGCGTTGCGCGGCGTTCATGGACTTGCGGCCCCGGCGGTTGGCAGGCTTGGGCGCCATAGGTATGGACCCAGCGGTCCGTTGCAGTTCCTCGAGGGAGGCAATTACCCGTTCCAATTTTTCTTTTTCGGCGTACAAGTCCTGAATCGCTTTATATAAATCCATCGCATTCTCAACGGCGGACCAATCGCATGGTGCCAATGGTCAACTGATGTTACATCGAATGCACAAGTCAATTCTACAAAAATACCCCGTTATCTGGTCAGGAAAGGCCAGTGTGGTACCAGCCTCATACCATACCTGGTAATGGATAGGTATAGCACTAAAGCTAGTAGGAGCAGTACGGGGATAACGATGGTCATGGTCTTCTTCCAGGGGAACCTACGGTTCTCCCGGTTCAGTACCAATAGATATCCTGCAAAAATACCAATATAAAACAGGACACACATCGGCACGGCAAACAACATTAGATTGAACACGTCCGGCGTCGGCGTGACAATGGCGGCGAGGACGAAGATGGCGAGAATCGCGTAGCGACTGTGCTGCACGAGAAACGAGGGTGAGATAATTCGCAGCAACGTGAGGAAGAAAATCAGCACGGGCATTTCGAAGACGAGGCCCACACCCAGAGTCACATTGACGAATAAGTTGAAGTACTCGGTGATGGACACCATGGCAACCACGTGGTTACCCTGTCCGATGCTTAGCAGGAAAGTAAGTCCGAAGCGAAAAACCACGAAGTAAGCGAAGATCCCGCCGAGGATAAACAGGCCCCCGGCGCCAAGCACGAAGGGCGCCGCCCACTTGCGCTCCTTGCGGTAGAGGCCCGGCGAAATGAACGCCCAAACCTGATACAGAATCCAGGGAGCGGCCAAAAAGATGGCGCACAGAATGGGGAGTTTGAACCAGATGACATTGAAGGCTTCCATCGGTTCGATCTGGACCAGGTTCTGCTCTTTATAACCGAGCGTTTTGAGAGCCGCGACAGCAGGCTGGCAGACGAAATCCCAAAGCTGGTTGGAGTAGGTCAGACTCAATCCAAAAGCGACCGCCACGCCCATCAAGGACCGAATGATGCGGTTGCGCAGCTCTTCCAGATGTTGCAGGAACGACATGCGGAGCATGCCGTCATCGTCCTCGTCGCCCCCATCGCCACCGCCGGGGGGCGGGGGCGGCGGCGGAGTCTTGCCGCCCCCACCCGGCCGCCGCGGAAGGGTAGTTAATTCTTGCCGCAAAACGGGGGCCTGCATCGGCACAGGCGGTGCAGCGGGAGCGAGAGGTTCGGGCTCGTGGGGATATCCATCCTCGTAGCTATCCGGGGGATCGGCCGGCTGTACCGCCGGTTCCAGAGATGCCGCCTGATCCGGCTGTAACACATCCGGCGCCTCTGGATGCACACTACCGGTGGAAGACGCTTCCCCGGCCGGGGGAACGGCTGTCCCCTTCTGCTCTTCGGATGGATTCATTCGTTAAGTGTTATGTTCGGCCGGGGATGTCGCCGCAGGTCGCACTTGCTCGAGGTTGGCGTCCGGCGAATCATGCGCCGATGCTTCCGGAACATATCCTTCGGATTCGCCGTCGACGGCGAATTCCGCGCCTTGAGCAACCGTGCCTTCCGGCAAACCGGCTGGTGATTCAGCGTCCTGAGGTGCGGATACGCTTAGTGTGGATGGGCTGGTGACAGTAGAATCGTAGTTTTCGTTACCATATGAACCCTCATACGTGGATTCACTGGACGAGTAATCGTAGCTATACGTATCGGACTGATACTGATTCGAAATTTCCTTAAACGACTCCGTCTCCTGTTCCAGGCTTTTCATCTCGCGATCGAACGTGGACTTCAGTTCGCTCGATGCGCGACGGAACTCAGTCAATGCTTTTCCCACTGTGCGACCCAACTCCGGCAGTTTTTTCGGACCGAAGAGGATCAGCGCGAGGAAAAAGATGAAAACCGTTTCCGGCCAACCCAGCGGACCCATGGTTTCATTTCCTCCAAGAATAGCTTCTCTGCCACATGATAGCACGCGTTGCCCCAAGGCTCGGGCGCACCGCGAACGGTTTTGTCCGCCGAATGCCGTGCCCTTAAGGCAGGGTTTCGCGGAGCACGTTTGCCCTCTGATCGGCGCGGAATTCGCGCAGACGCTCACGCAACTCGGGACGGCTGTTGGCCAGGATGGCCACGGCCAGCAGCGCGGCATTGCGGGCGCCCGGGGCTCCGATGGACAGGGTTCCAACCGGAATTCCGGCGGGCATCTGCACCGTAGAAAGCAGCGAATCCAAACCCTTGAGCGCGGCACTTGCCATCGGCACACCGAGCACCGGGAGCAGGGTATGCGCCGCGCACACCCCGGCCAGGTGGGCCGCTCCGCCGGCCGCGGCGATGATCACTTCCATCCCACGGCCTTCGGCGGCGCTCACATACTCGGCAGTCTCTTTCGGGGTGCGATGCGCCGAAAGTACGCGGCATTCGTGTTCCACACCGAACTTGGTCAGCACCTCGTCGGCCTGGCGCATGACATCCCAGTCCGACTTGCTGCCCATGATCACTCCAACCAAAGGATGGGCGCTCACAGTTACTGCCCCTGCGCCAGGGTGAACCCGGCTTGGCCGTCGAAATTACGCAGCGTCTCCGTCACCGCGATGTCGATGCCCGCATCGGAAATGCGGCGGGCCACATCCAGCAATTTGCCCATATCGGTCTGGCCCTGCGCCAGGTAGCGGCAGCGGAAGCTATCGGTGCAGAAGGTTTCCGCCCGGCCGGCCGGCCAGACTTTGACACCGCGGTTGTCGATCATCTGTAGGCTCAAGCCTTCGCCCGCCAGTTTGCCGACGGCTTCGGCGAGTGTGTTGGGGTTGCGCGAGGGCCAGTAGACGAAGACGTCGATGCCCTTGAGTTCCATGGCGACGGCGGGCCGCTCCGCCTGCGCCGCCACGCGCGCCGCCGCGGGGCGATGGGCGTAGGTGACCGGCTTCAGGATGTTCGGCTTCTGGCCGAGGCGCTCGATCACGGCCGCGGCAAACTCCTTGGTCCCGACCTTTATCGTGCTTACGCCCTCAGTATAGACGTCGTAGGTATGCACTCCATCCTCGATGGTGCGCAGCCAGGCGTTGTGCACTTTGGCGGCGACTTCCGGCTGGTTGATGTGCACCAGCATCAGCACCGAACCCAGCAGCAGTCCCGAGGGGTTGGCCAGGTTCTGCCCGGCGCGGCGCGGGGCGGAGCCGTGAATGGCCTCAAACATGGCGCAACTCTCGCCAATGTTGGCCGAACCGGCGAGGCCCACGGAGCCGGCGATCTGCGCCGCCACGTCGCTGAGGATGTCGCCGTACAGATTGGGCATGACGATGACGTCAAAGGCGGTCGGCGTGTCCGCCATCTTGGCCGCGCCGATATCGACGATCCAGACTTCCTTTTCAATGTCGGGATACTCCACGCCGATTTCGTCGAACACCTTATGGAACAGCCCGTCGGTCATCTTCATGATGTTGTCCTTCATGAAGCAGGTGACCTTCTTGCGATTGTGGAGGCGCGCGTACTCGAAGGCGTAGCGCACAATTTTCTCGCTGCCCGGGCGCGAAATCAACTTGATGCAGGACATGACTTCGGGCGTCATCTGATACTCGATGCCGGCGTAGAGGTCCTCTTCGTTCTCGCGCACGATGACCAGATCCATATTAGGATGCTTGGTGTCGATGAAGGGGTGATAGGAAACGCACGGCCGCACGTTGGCATACTGGCCGAGGGTTTTGCGGGTGGTGACGTTGAGGCTCTTGTAGCCGCCCCCCTGGGGTGTGGTGATGGGAGCCTTCAAGAAGACCTTCGTCCTGAGGAGAGAATCCCAGGCGCTGGGGTCAATGCCGGCGGAATTGCCGCGCAAATAGACCTTTTCGCCGATCTCGATGGTCTCGATCTCGAGAGCAGCGCCCGCCGCCTCCAATATGCGGAGCGTGGCGCTCATGATTTCCGGGCCGATGCCGTCGCCGTGGGCGACCGTGATGGGAGTTTTCGTAGACATAAGAGAACAACCAGGATATTGGAATGCACCACATCGCGCAACCAGACATCGCAGTCTTTTTCTACAATTGCGGCTTTTGGGTGCCCCGCCGGCGCCCCCAGACTCCTAAAGCGTTACTTTTTCGCCGGTGCGGCAGGAGCGGTAGATGGCGTCGACAATTTCCATGGCCTGAACGCCTTCCTCGCCCGCCACCATAGGTTTGCGGCCCTTGGCGATCGCGTCGCCGAAATCCAGGAACTGGCGCTCGAAGGGTTCCAACGAAATCGCCATGGGGTCGCTGGCGCCCGAGGCGACGACGCTCTCTACCGGCGCCGAGTCGCCCGAATCGTTCTCCACGTCCCAGGTGGTGAGCTTGTCGCCGGAAATGATGGCGGTGCCCTTAGTGCCGTGGAATTCGGTGCGCTCGGTGTACCCGGGCCAGAAGGCGGTGGAGGCCTGGATCACGCCGGTGGCGCCGCTGGCGAATTTAATCACGGTATTGATCACGTCCTCGGATTCAATCTTGTGTAGGGCACCCAGTTGCCAGACACCGAAGAGTTCCTTGACGGGGCCGGCGAGCCAGCGCAGGATATCGACGCCATGGATGGCCTGGTTAATCAGCGCGCCACCGCCTTCGGTCTGCCAACTGCCCTTGATGGGGCGCGCATAGTACTCGGCCGAGCGATACCATTTGACGTAGCAATCGGCCTGTAGCAGTTTGCCGAGTCGTCCACCGGCGATGGCCTTGGCGAGGAAGAGGCTGGCGTCGTCGAAGCGGTGCTGGCTGACCACACCCAGCAGGATGCCCGCTTTGCGCGCGGTCGCCACCATCAGGCGCGCGGTCTCGAGGTTGGTGGCGATGGGTTTCTGCACCTGCACGTGCTTGCCGCTTTCGGCGCAGACCGCGATCGGCTGCATGCGGAAATCCGGGAAGGTGCAAACGTCGACGTAGTCCACCTTCGGGTGGCGGCACACCGCTTCATAAGTGGGGACGAACTCGGCGCCGTACTGTTCGGCGAAACGTCGTCCTCCCGCCTGGTTGATGTCCGTGCACACGGTCAACTGGAACCCGATATTTTTATAGGCTTGGGCGTGCTTGTGCGAAATCGCGCCCGTGCCAATCATTCCGACTCTCATGGGTAGTGACCATTCTATCAGCCGGCAGGATGAAGGCCTGCCCCACCATCGGCGTTTCCGACCCAGACCTTGTTGGCGTCGCCGCGTTCCAGGCGTACCGTCCGGCCCTCGGTACGCAGTTCGATCTCCGCCTCCGCCGCCGACACTTCTACTTCCGCACCCGGACGAATTCCCTCGCCATCCAAATACTCCAGCAGCTTGCGATCGCGCTCGAAGACGCTGACCACCACCAACCGGTCGCCCGCGCGCGCTTCGTCCAACGGCTTGAGCCCGCGCTGGCGGCGGTGGCTCGGCGAATCCATTCCCACCTGGTTGCCGTGCGGGCACTGGCTCGCCGTGCCCAGTTTTTCGGTAAGCTTACGCTCGAAGTCGGCGGATACCGCGTGCTCGAGCTGCTCGGCCTCGTCGTGAACTTTGTACCATTCCAGGCCGAAGATCTCGGTCAGCATACGCTCGATCAGGTGGTGGCGGTTCAGCAGGCGGTTGGCGATGTCGCGGCCGGCCGCGGTCAGTGTGAGCTGGCCTTCCTCGCCCACCTGAATCAACCCGTCGCGGCGCAGTCGCTTGATCGCCATCGTGACCGCTGGGGCGGATACGCGGAGCCAGTGGACCAGGGTCACAGCTTTGACGGTTTCGCCCTCGCTCTCGGCCTCAGCGATGGCCTTCAGGTAATTCTCTTTGGAAATTGTGATGCGCAGTGGCAAGCGATTGGCCTACAGTCCCTCGAAGGTTTACCGCCCTCTTTGGGCTACTTCCGCGCCACCAGTACGCGCGAGGGATAGAATGTTTGCCGGACCGTACGGTCCTGCACAATCTCAAATCGCGCCGATTCGATCAGATCCGGAACGCGTTGCTCCACCTGGCGGCCCCAGAATGCCGGGGCTACCTTCCCCAAGACTTTGTATATCGCATTGAACGACGCCGTGTTCTGCCCGATCAGGACCAGGGTCAGGTTGCCGCGATTGCGCAGGATCCGCCGGAACTCGCCCAGCGTGCCCACTATATCTTCGGTCGAAAGCAGTTCCAGCAGGTAGCAGCAGAAGATGGCGTCGAAGGCTTCATTACGGAACGGCATGTGACGCGCATCCACCGCCTGGCAGTGCGCCTTCGCCGCCGGGTACTTGCGGCGTGCCGTACGCAGCGTGCGCGCCGCCATGTTCGGCGAAAGATCCACTCCCACGGTGGTGCCCTGGCTGTTGGCGCGTACCAGGCGGCGGAACATCTCGCCGCTGCCAGTGGCCACTTCCAACACATTCATCCCATCGCGAAGTCCGCTTGCCCCCAGCGCACAGCGGTGCGCCCGGGAGTGAAAGAACATCGTCGATACCGGGTATACCGCCGCCAGCCGGTCATAAACGCGCCGCGTCCGGTCCGCCAAAGTGTTGGGCATCCCGTTCACCGGCCAAGTGCTCATGGTTTCTTCCAGTCTATTCAAAATCGCTCCTTAGACAGCCGGCGCACTCTGCAACTCCGGCACTTCGATCTGTATACGCACGCCCTTGCCCGGTTGGCTGTCAATCCACATCCGGTAGTCGCTGCCGAACAGCACCTTCAGCCGTTCATGCACGTTGCTTACTCCGATTCCCCGGTCCATCAGCGTTGCCAGTTTCTCTTCCGGGATGCCCACCCCGTCGTCCTCCACCAGCAGATGCAACCTGCTGCCCGCGCGATAGGTCCGAATTCGGATTGTACCGCCCTCCACCTTACTCCTTAAACCGTGCTTGATGGAATTCTCCACCAGCGGTTGCAGCAGCATGCTGGGGACCAACATATCCAGAGTATCCTCCGCCACGTCCCGTTCAAAGCGGAGTTTGTCGCCGAAGCGCACCACCTCAATCGCCAGGTAGTCCTCAATGAAGCTCAATTCGTCGCGCAGGGTGCTGAAGTTCTCGTGTTTGCGAAGCAGGCGGCGCAGCACTTTGCTGAGCCGCACCACCATGACGCGCGCCTGGTTCGGATCCGTGCGGATCAGCGCAGATACCGAGTTCAGCGTGTTGAACAGGAAATGAGGGTTGATCTGGCTGGTCAGCGCGGCCAACCGCGCTTCCACCAGCAGCCGCTCCTGCTCCTCCAGCTTCTTCTCATTGCGCGTGTTGTTCCAGATTTTCAGCGGGATGGCCACGGCGAACAGCGTGGATGCGTAAATTGCCGCCCAGGTCAACGCCGGCAGGTGGATTCCCGGCGCGTGCATGGAGAAAACCCTCCAACCATCCAAAAGCTGCCGCAGGAACTCCGCCACCAGAATCCCCGCCGTGAATTCCAGGTGAAATGCCGTGCGCCGGTGATTCCGGCTCTCTTTGAAGAAACGGTAGACGTTTAAATCGAAGAACGGGGTGAATCGCCAGATCTCGTCGGTGTCCGGCGCCAGATCGCGCAGCACCCCCCCGAGTACCCCTACCGCCGCGAGGAGGGGCATGGTCAGTTGTTCGCCCCCCGAGGGGTTGAGCATGGCCGGCAGCGAGATCAGGACTCCCGACGCCAGTCCGGTCACATACCCCCCTAGAATGCCCGCAATCAAGCTTCCTTCCAGCCCCAGGTCGGCCGCCGGATAGCTCTTGCTGAACACGCGGATGGCCACGCTGACACCGAAGGCGCTGCTCAGCCACAGCGACAGCGCCACCCGCTGATTCAGGGTCCGCGTCTCCCCCATCAACAGGCTTTTAAAGCTGTTTGACCGGGCCAGGACGCTCGCAATCGAGGCCATGGCAGCGAGTTTGACCAACAGGGGAAAGTAGCTTTCCAGCATTCAGTGCCGAAAGCTATTATAATAAAAGCATTAAGGGTTCCCAACAGTCAGCATGAGTAAATCCCCTTCGCCGCGGCTCACGAAAGTGGCCGAAGCGAACTTTCCCACAGAGTTCGGCCTGTTCCGGATCTTCGGTTTTGAAGCCCCCGCCAAGGGCGGCACCGAGGAAGCTGTCGTGCTCAAAATGGGCGACTTCATTGATGCGGTGCCCCCCCTCGTGCGCATCCATTCGCAGTGCCTCACCGGCGATGTATTCCACAGCCTGCGCTGCGATTGCCGGGCGCAACTCGAAATCGCCCTTGCCAGCATTGCCCAGGAACGCGGCGGCCTCCTGATCTACGAACTCCAGGAAGGCCGCGGCATCGGCCTGCTCAATAAACTGCGCGCCTACGAACTCCAGGACCACGGCGCGGACACCATCGAAGCCAACGAGCAACTCGGCTTCGATAGCGACCTGCGCAACTACGAACTTCCCGGCGCCATCCTCCAGTTCTTCGGCCTGAAAGCGGTCCGCCTGATGTCGAACAATCCCGAAAAAGTAGAAGCCGTGGAAAAGGCCGGCGTCCGGGTTGTGGAGCGCGTTCCTTGCCTGGCTGACGTCCTCGACACCCGCCTCGCCTATCTGCGCACTAAGCGGGAAAAAATGGGCCACTTGTTGGAATTCGACGACCTTCAGAGCTGATCGCATCCTGGCGAAGCTTCCGCGACCGGCTGCTTCCTCACTGTCACCGCGGAGGTTTACGTCCACCGGCGGTGCCTTCCGTCAGTTGAATGGCTTGGTCCACCTTCGCCGCCTCAAAGGCCTCCACCAGCCCCGATGGCCAACGGACTATAACTTTCGCCGTGGTCGCGGAACCCAGCCCGTAATGCAGCCTGAGCTCCGATGCGGAAGTGAAACTCGACTGGCTCAGCACCGGCTGCAACTGCTTCTTGCCGCCGAACTCCACCGTCACCAGGGCCCCAATGGCCGCGCGGTTAGAGCGCGTCCCGATGAGCGTCACTTCTATCCAGTGGTTTCCCGGCTTCAGTTTGTTACGCAGGAGGCTGGGGGGCTCGTTACGATTCCAAATCACAATATCGACGCTGCCATCGTTATCGAAATCTCCGAAGGCCGCCCCCCGGGAACTGTGCCGTTCGCCCAGTGCCGGACCGGCCATATCTTCAAACAACTGTTCAAAGCGGCCGTTGCCAAGGTTGCGGAAGAGCAGCGGCGGAGTTCGATATGGATACGCGGGGAGATCGCGCTCCGTATCGGGATAGACGTTCCCGGTTACCACGAAAATGTCGGGCCAGCCATCGTTGTCCAGGTCCGCCATGCCGGTGCCCCAGCCCACGAACCGCGTCTCCACGCCGAGGCCGGCCTTCAGTGTAATTTCCCGATATTGCCCCTTGCCAAGCCCCAGGAAGAGCGCGTGGTTATCGTCGGCGAAGTGAGTCTTGAAAATGTCCAGCACGCCGTCGTTATTGAAATCCCCGATGGCGATTCCCATACCCGCCTGCTCCATGCCATCGTCATTCAGGGCGACGCCGCGTTCGATGCCGTCCTCGGTGAACGTGCCGTCGTGATTGTTGTGAAAAAACAGTGCGGGTGTGGAGTCGCACGCAAGATAAATGTCCGGCCACCCGTCGTCGTCGAAATCGGCCGACGTCGCCGTAAAGCCGAAGCAGCCGCCAATCGCCGCAATTCCAGACTTCTCCGACACGTCTTCGAACGTCCCGTCTCCCCGGTTGCGATAGAGAAAGTGCCGTCCCGTGCGCAGCCCCCGCGGTCCGCACGGCGTCGGGACCCCCTTCCAGTTGCAATTGGGATTGGCGCCCGGTTTGGGAATTCGCGAAAGATCGAAGTCCACGTAAGTCGCGATGAACAGATCGACATGTCCGTCGCGGTCATAATCGAGGAACGTGGCGCCGGAGAACCAGTACGGATACTTCGGCTGCTCCTTCGGCGTGAGCCCGGATTTCGCCGTCACATCGGAGAAAGTTCCGTCACCATTGTTGCGGTATAAAACATTTTCGCCCCAGTAGGTCACAAACAGGTCGAGCTTCCCGTCGTTGTCAAAATCGGCCACCGCAACGCCCTGTCCCCATCCAGTCCGGGTCAGGCCGGCCTTGGCGGTCACATCGGCGAAAGTTCCGTCATGCTGGTTGCGGTAGAGCCGGTTGGTCGCCTCCGGTGGATTCTCGCCGAAGCGCGTGCCACTGACAATGAAGATGTCGGGCCAGCCGTCGTTATCGTAGTCGAGCACCGCGACGCCGCCCGATGACGTCTCGGAAATGTACTGCACGCCGGATTCGGAACCGTAGATCGTCGGGTTCTTCAGCCCCGCCTGGCTGGCTATATTGGTGAGCGTCGAATTCCAGGGGCGGCCCGACGGTGCCGGGCGCGCCACCGGCTTGACGCCGCGACTCGCCATCCCCTGCCCGGCGCCGGATGTCGCAATCGCCAGAAGCAGGCAGAGCGCGCGCAATACTGCTCGTATCATTGCAGCGGCTTCACCAGCGGCGGCTTCATCAACTCGTCGGATTCCACCCGCTGCCGGTCGCGCTCGATCACCGCGGCCTTCAACCGGCGCACCTCGGCAAATTCGGTTTTGGCCTCCGCGGCTCGCCCCACGGCTTGGTAAGTGCGGCCCAGGAGGAAGCGAATCGCCTCCTGATCGGGAAGCAGGCGGCGCGCTTCTTCGAGTGCAGCCACGGCGCCGGCGTGGTCTCCGGCATTGAAGGCGATGCGCCCGAGTTGATAATGCGGATCGGCATAGTTGGCCCGCAGGGTGAGTGCGCGCCGCAGGTACCGGATCCCGTCCGGCGTACGGCCGTTGCGGTCCAGCAGGACGCCGAGTTGATAGGTGGACTCAGCATCGGCCGGATTCAGTTTCAGCGCGCGCTCCAGCATCCGTATGGCTTCCGCATCGTGGTGATCCAGCAGCTCCAGGCGCCCG
This sequence comes from Candidatus Solibacter sp., assembly GCA_025361425.1. GTDB lineage: Bacteria > Acidobacteriota > Terriglobia > Bryobacterales > Bryobacteraceae > Solibacter. The sequence goes on from JANYAH010000180.1 coordinate 22,223, forward strand.
ATGGCGGCCGCTGCCGGGGCTACATCCGGATTGATTCGCAATACCTCGTTGAAGAGTACTTTGGCTTCCGCAAAGCGGCCGCGGCGATATTCGATCAGGCCCTCAATGAGCTTGGCTTGGGCGGAATTCGATTCGACGCTCTTCAGAATATCCGCCGCGCGGTTCTCATCGCCCGCCCGAGCGTTCGCATAGGCGAGTGCGAACAGGATGCTCGGGTCCTTGGCGTCGGCTTTGTACGACGCGTCGAGTTCCTTCAAGGCTCCCCGGGGATCACCGCTCTCGATCAGACATAGTCCCAGCAGCTGGAGTCCTCTGGCATTACCCGGGTACGACTTCAGAAAAATCCGCAGATGTTGCGCCGCGGCCACGTGTTGTTTGAGCTGCCCGAGTGCCACCGCCAAGTTGAAATGCACTTGCACCAGTTTGGGGTCGGCCTTGAGCGCCTTCCCGTAATAATCCGCGGCCCCGGAGAACTGCCCCCGCCGCGCACAGATCGCCCCCAGGTTCGACAGCGCTTCGGCGGATTGGGGATGTTCAGCGAGAAACTGCCGGAAAAGTTGTTCGGCGCGGACCAGATCGCCCGCCTGTAAAGCACTCTGGCCGCTGTCCAGCGCATTCTGCGAGACAGCGGCCAGAAGAACTACACTTAGCAGCGCACTGAGCATGAACCCCTCAGTATATCGAGTTCGTGGGGCAGGTTGAAAACCTTCGGCGGCTGCCAAACTGCCCCACAAAAGAGCTACTTCATCAGAAGTAGAACTTCGCGGCCAACTGAATCCGGCGCGGATCCATGGTCCCGGTGAGAGCGCCGAATCCGAACCGTCCGCCACTGCCGCCCAACGCGTTCGGCAGATTGGTGATCTGGCCGGCCTGATTGAACGTCGCGGTCCGGTTCCAGCCATTGAAATTAGTGTGGTTCCAAGCGTTGAACATCTCGACACGGAGTTGCAGCCTCATGCTTTCTCCGTGAATGGGAATGTTTTTGAAGATGGAGATGTCCCAGTTTTGGAAACCAGGGTCGCGGACGGGATAGCGCGTCGACTCGAACCCCTGGCTTCCCTTCACTGTCGGGAGTCCCAGGACGGACGCATCCATCCAAGCGTATTGCGTCTTCGGGTACGTGATCGGTCCCTTGTAGACGACGCGCGGGCCAACCTCGGGCGAGCCCGTATAGCGCTCGTTCAGGTTGCCGATGCCGGAGATGTTGAAGTTGACGTTGCTTGGCGCGCCGGTCTGGAAACTCGTGATGCCGGAAATTTGCCAGTCATTTACGATCAGTTTCCCCACCTTGGCGAAGGAACTGCTAGACCTGACGAAGCTCGGCAGGTTGTAGACGTAGTTCAACACTAGAACGTGCGTGCGATTGTTGTTGAGCACGTCATAGTCGGCCTTGCGGATGTCGAAAGGAATGTTCGTCGTGTAATCGTCATTGGTGGTACCCATTGACTTGGACCACGTATAGGCCAAGCCCCCCGTCAGACTTCTGCTCATGCGCCGGTTGGCGGAAACTTGCAGAGAGTGATAATTGGAGTTGGCGCCAAAACCATAGGCGATCGTGTTGGAGTAGCCCTGGTACGGGCGGTAGAAGTTCGGCTGATTGCTGGTGGTGCCGTCGAACTTCGGACTGGCATTCTGCGGGTCCTGGTTCTGCGGCAGCCAGGCGGCACCGAGCGCGATCGCGTTCTGGTTATACCGATACAGAATGTGGTTCGATGACGCTCCCACATAGCCGATGTCGAACAGTATGCCTCCCGGAAGTTCGCGCTGGATGGTTAAGTTCCAGTTGTACGTCGTCGGGATCTGACCGGCCTTGTCGAACCCGTTTACGCTGCCCGGGAAGAAGACGCCGGCTGAAGACGATGGAATCGCCGCCAGGTTGCCGTAGTAGAACTTCGGCGTGGCGATGGCCGGCGGGTTTACCAACATGTCGAACACCGGGTTGCCTTGCAGCCGGTCGTAGAATACGCCCGCACCCACGCGCAGCACTGTCTTTTGCGCGAACTGATAGGCGATGCCCAGGCGCGGAGCGAACTGTATCCCACGGTCGTCAATCAATCCCTTCGGATACCCATTCTTGCCGGACAGGCCCATTCCGTTGGCATACAGGCCGTTCACGAAGCCCTTGCCGGTATTCACGATAGAGCCGATCAGAGCCCGCGCGCCGGTGGCGCCGGTGAGCGGGTTGACCGCGATCGTGTTGCCGCTTGCGTCCTTGCCAGCGACCATCAGCACGCCCTTCGCGGCGGAATCATACAGCGCTTTGTTCCACGAGGAGGTGTTCGCGCCGGCGTCATACTGCGGCTGGATCCAATAGAACCGCAGCCCGTATTCCAGCGTCAGCTTTGAGTTCACGCGCCAGTTGTCCTGCAAGTACCATTCGACGTTCAACGAACGATACTGGCCGTTCAGCACCGCGCTCGATTGCTGCAAGGTATCGTAGTTGCCAAGTAGCGCGTTCGACCACGACCAATTGGAGTCCCCGGGATTGTTCGTGTCACGGCTGAAATTGATATAGCCGTTGATCGAATTGGTGGACGTCTGATCCTTGGCGTTCTTGTGGATGTAGATGCCCGCTTTCATGGTGTGCGAGCCATGGACCTTGGCGACGCTGTCCGTGATGTCGTACGTGTGATTGTAGTTCAAGAAAGGCGTTCCCGTGAAGTTGATGTTGGGTGAGTTGGGAACATCCCATTGCCAGTTCTGGACAAGCTTCAACTTGTCCACGTCCGGGTATGGCATCTTGTACGAAAGCCCCAGCGGCGCGGCGTCAAACGCCTTGTCCAGGGGGTAAATGTGGAGAACGTTTTTCGACGATCCGAACACGAACTCATTGGTCAGTGTAGGGTTGATGATGGTGGTGACGTTGGTCACAAACGACCAGCCCGGCGCGCCGAAGCTCATCGGGCCGAACGGGATGTTGTATTGAGCGTTCCACTGGCCATAGGCCATGCTGGTTTCATCTTTGTTGTTGATGTAGCGGACGTACGTCTTCCACTTCTCGCTGATATTGTAGTCGCCCCGATACAGGTCCTCGCGGCGCGGATAAGTATTGGAAACCTGCGACTGGTAGTTGAAGGACGGATCCCTACCCAGCGCGTTCGGCTGCGGATAGAAACCCAGAATCTTCACGCCGTCGGCATTGAGACGGTTCTTCGGAATCACGTTGCCGGGGAACTGGACGCCGTTGTTGGTGGGGTCCTTGATAGTCAATGGCGCATTGCCGCCATCGTGCGATTGCGAAAAATCGCCGGTGCGCTCCAAAGCCGTCGGAACCGTCACGTTGGACAGGCCGTTGGGAACCAGTTGCTTCTGCCACTCGATGCCGACCAGGAAGAACAGCTTATTCTTGTTCTTATTGAATTTCCCGGGAATGTAGACGGGACCGCCCACGTTGAATCCGTAGAAATTGTAACGAGAGAAGGACCTGGCCCGCCCATCGATGTTGTTGCGCCAGGTATTGGCGTTTAAACCTTCGTGCCTATGGAACCAATAGGCCGTGCCATGGAAATCCTTGGTGCCTGATTTCGTGACCACCTCGATTTGGGCGCCGGATGATCGTCCGAGTTCCGCGGGCTGCGAATTCGTAATGATCTTCATTTCAGCGATCATGTCGATGTTGGTAGAGGCCAGCGTGCCGCCATTCGATCCGGTGTCCACGTTGGTCACGCCATCGAGCGTGAAATTATTCTGGTTGTTGCGATTCCCGTTCGCCGCCACGCCACCCAGTCCGCCGGTGTAAACCACGCCGGGAAGCGTCTTGGTGAGATCGAACAGGCTGCGTCCGTTTTCCGCCAGCTCCAATACCTGGCGAGTGGTTAAAACACCGGAGCGTTCGGCGCTAGCCGTCTGGACGGCGGCAGTCTGTGCTTCCACCGTGACCGTCTCGCTCAGAGCGCCAACCGACAGTGTGAGGTCTCCCACGCTCACGCGGTCGTTCGCGAAAACCCTCACATCCTTCTGTTCAAACTTCTTGAACCCCGCTGCCTCCACCGTGATCAGGTAGGTTCCTGGTTGTACAAGCGTAAAAACGAAGGAGCCATCCGATCCCGTGGTCGCATCCCGGGTGGTTCCTTGTTCTAAATTCTTCAGTGTGAGTTTGGCGCTGGCAACCATACCCTGCTGGCTGTCTTTCACAACGCCCGTGATTGACCCCGAAATCTGCTGCGCCCAAACTGCCATGGAGCAGAAGAGCACTGTGCAAACTGCAATCCGTAAAATCCGGTTAAGACACATTGGCAGTACACCCCTTCGCAAAAGTCAAAATCTGGACAACGAGAGCCTACACTAGTTGGATCTCGGAGTCAAGGGTGCCTGCGATAGAAAATCGAGATGCACGCGGCAAACCGGCGGCGCGGGCCTCGGCTTGGCGATCGTGAAGACCTGTGCCGAAACCCGCTGCGCCACGGTGCGCTGCCGCAATCGGCAGCCGCACGGTCTGCAAGCGGGGATGCGGTTCCGGCAGGCCCACGAACAGTCCTGAGCCCGCCCTCCGTCAGTACTTCAAGCCGTACCCGTAGGCAAAGAGCGGCGCGGCGCTTCCCTGCCCCACGCTGCGCGGCCAGGTGAAGGAGAGCTTCCCGGTCGGCTTGTAATCTCCGAATAGCACATCGGCCACACCCTGGCCTTCGGTGCCCGGCAGCCATGCGGCCACCACGGCGCTGGCCTGACCGAGCACGTCTCCCAGAATCATGGGACGCCCGGACACCAGGACGACTACCACCGGAATACCCGCCGCTTTCATCGTCTTCACGGCCGCGATATCTTCCGGCGCCAGTACCAGATCGGCGCGGTCGCCCTGCATTTCCGCGTAGGGCGTCTCCCCAATCACCACTACGCCCACGGTGGCGCCCGCCGCGCCGGAGCCATCCTTGGAGAAAGTCACCTTAGTGTCCTTCGACACGGTGTTCTTGATCGCCGTGAGGATGGTGGTGCCGCCCGTGGTCACGGCGCCGCTCTTGCCCTGCCAGTCGATGGTCCAGCCGCCGCACTGGTTGCCGATATCGTCGGCGTTCTTGCCGGCGATGTGCAGGCGCGCCGCCTTTTTAGAAAGCGGCAGCGCCTTGCCATCGTTCTTCAGCAGCACCAGCGACTCGCGCACCGCCTGACGGGCCACGGCGCGATGCTCGGTCGAGCCAAAGCTCTTTTGCAGTCCGCGGTCGGCCAATTGGTTGCGTTTAGGATCCATCAATCCCATGGCGAACTTGACGCGCAGAATGCGCAAAACCGCGTCATCGATGCGCGACATCGGCACTTTGCCTTCCTTCACCAGCGCTTTCAGGTCGTCGAAGTACTCGCGGTAGCGCTTCGGTACCATCACCATGTCCATGCCGGCGTTGATCGAAATGCCGACGGCTTCCTTGTAGTCCTTCGTGATCTGGTCGATGGCGTTGTAGTCCGAAATCAGAAAGCCTTGGAAACCCAGTTCGGTCTTCAGGATGTCCGTGAGCAAGCGCTTGCTGGCCGAGCACTTGATGCCGTTCCAACTGCTGTAAGAGGGCATGATGGAGCCCACGCCCGCCTCGATCGCCGAGAGGTACCCCGGCAGGTGAATGCGCCGCAGCGTGGTTTCATCAACCCTGGTATCGCCCTGGTCGAGACCGGTTTTGGTGGAGCCGAACGTGGTGCCGCCATCGCCTACGAAGTGCTTGGCGCAGGCCAGCACGCCCAGCGGATCGTCCAGCCCGCTGCCTTGGAAGCCGCGCACGGCCGGACCAGCGAGTTCGCGCACCAGCTTGGGGTCTTCCGAGAAGCCTTCATAGGTGCGGCCCCAGCGGATATCCTGCGGGACGGTGACGCAGGGACCGAACGCCCACTGAATTCCCGTGGCGCGGATCTCCTGGGCGGTGACGCGCTGCACCTGCTCGACCAACTTGGGGTTGCGCGTGCAGCCCAGCCCGATGTTGTGCGGGAAGATGACCGCGTTCAGCACGTTGTTGTGCCCGTGCACGGCGTCGATACCGTAGAGGAGGGGGATCTTGAGCCGGGTATTCCGCGTGTGCGCCTGGTAGCCGTCGTAGAGATCGGTCCACGCCTTCAGGCTGTTGCCTTCCTTGGGGTCGCTACTGCCGCCGGAGAGCACCGAGCCGAGGAAGTATTTCTCGATGTCGGCGGGGTCCTTGAGGAAGCTTTGGTCGGGCTGCGTCATCTGGCCGATCTTTTCGTCCAGGGTCATCCGCCCCAGCAGAGCCTTGGCTTCCGGATCGTAGGCGGTGAGCGGTTTCGGTTTGGAAGCGGCCCAGCATAGGCAGGCGGCCGCAATCAGGCCCGGGACAAGGGCGAGGCGAAAGGTACGATGAGACAAGTTCATGCTGCTTCCAGCATACTGGATTGCAGTGAACGCGGCAGCGCGTGCGGGGCGCTACTATGGCGGCATGCTATACGCACGCATTTTATTACTCTGCTCTCTGGCGGCTGCCCTGCTACCGGCCCAGCCTGTCGACCTGCTGCCCGACGATTCTTTGAAAGGCTGGACGCGCATCGCCATTCCGGCGACGGATGGGCTGAAGCCCAAACTGCAATGGCGCGTCGATGCCGCGCAAAAGACCCTGATCTGCGCGGGCGACGGCGGACATGAGTGGCTGCGCTATGACCAGGTGTTGGGCGATTACATTCTGGAAGTGGACTTCCGCTTCACCCCCAAGGGCGCCGCCGTGAAGTACAACAGCGGGATCGGTATCCGGCTTTCGCCGTGGGGCGAGTTATGGACGCAGGCCCAGACCGGCCCCAGCGGCGGCTACCTGTTCGGCGTCAACCTGGTGGAGGGCGCCTTGCAGCAGTTCAATCTGATGAAGGAGATGAAAGAGAACCGCATCAAGGCGGCGGGCGAGTGGAACCACTACGAGATTCGCGTGCAGGGGGACAAAATCGCGCTCTCGGTGAATGGCGTTTTGGTTAACGAAATTGCGGGAATTGCCTTGCGCAAGGGCCATATCGGGCTCGAAGCCGAAGGCCACGAGATCGCGTTCCGCAATATCAAGTTGACGGTGCTGCCGTAGGGGGG
>JANYAH010000248.1 GCA_025361425.1 Candidatus Solibacter sp.
ACGACGATAGCGGCGGCAATACCAACGCCCGTATCACGCGCAATCTACCGGCCGGCACTTACTACATGGTGGTCAAACCTTTCGGCGACTATACCAGCCACGGCGCCTACACCCTGATTACCAAGATAGGCCAGTAGGACAGGCCTCCTGTGGACTCTCTCTGGGGTGGAATGGCTCTCTGGCGACCGAGATCCGGCGGCAGTTCGGACTGCCTGACCATGCCAAACCACGGGCTAGTACTGGGCGGGGCAGGACCAGGAAGGGCTCGGGACCAAGCCACGCCACTTTGCGGAGGTGTATACTAGCCAGTGGTCCGGTCCGCGTCCAAACGGCCCGTTCTACGTGGGGCAGGCCGTGGGCATGCCGTCGGCCTGCCCTACGAAACCCATCCGCTCTCCGCGCGCATCTGCACGATAATGGGAGTAATGTCCACGCAAACGGTTTGCGAAAAGTGCGGCGGCACCGGCTGGATTATCGTCGAACGCGCCAGCGTAAGCGGCGCCGAACGCTGCGCCTGCCTTTTGGAGGGCAAGTCCGAGCGATTGGAAGAGCGATCGCAGATCCCACCGCTCTATCGCAACGCGTCGTTTGAGAATTTCAAGACAGGGGACGTGCAGGAACTCAAGAGCGTGATGAGCGACGTGAAGAACTACGCCGACACGTTTCCAACCGGCCCGTACCCCGGCCTGCTGCTGATTGGCGAATCGGGCACCGGCAAGACCCACCTCGCCGTCGCCGCCCTTCGCCGCATCATGCAGAAGGGCTTTGAGGGCGTCTTCACGGATTACCAGACTTTGCTCGACCGCATCCGCGCCGGCTACGATGCAAGTTCCAACTCCTCCAACAAAGAGGCTTACCACATGGCGCTCGATAGCGAAGTCCTCCTGCTGGACGACCTGGGCGCGCACCGCGTCACGGATTGGGTGCAGGACACGGTCACCTCGATTGTCACCCACCGCTGCAATAACCGGAAGCCGCTGATCGCCACCACAAATCTGCCCGATGCCGACGCCGGCAGCAGCACCTTCCAGAAGACCGCGGTGGGCACGGAGTACCGCCGCACGCTGCGCGACCACGTCGGCGACCGCGCGCGATCGCGTCTCTTTGAAATGTGCAAAGTGATTCGGATCAACTGGAGCGAGGATTACCGCATCCGCCGAGGCAAGCGGTCTTGAAACGACTCGCCGCCCTGCTGCTGCTTGCGCTCGCCGCCCATCCGGGGTGCGCCGCAGACTACTTACAGGCCGTCGAGTTCCCCTATTACCTCTACCCGCGCACGCTCTGGGAGCGGGAACTGGTTTGGCTCAAGAACATCGGCGTGCAGACCGTCGAGTTCTCCATCCCCGCCGACTACCACCAACCGCAAGCGGGCGAATTCGATCTCACCGGCCGCACCAGCCCGCGCCGCGACCTGGTGGGCTTCGTCCGTCTGCTGCGCAAGCTCGGGCTGCGCGCGTGGGTGCGCCCACTGCCCCCCGTCCCCGGCCTGGTCAACGCGCGACTGGACGCGGCGCAGCAACGCGCGTGGCTGAAACAACTCGAGCAGGTGCTGGCCACCCAAACTGTGTCCCACGGCGGCCCCATTGCCTTCGTGGAGGGCCGCGTGCTAGTCATTGATGCTGCCGCGCCTCCGTCGCCAGTCACCACCATCTCCGCCACGGATGCCAACGCTTTCGCACACAGCCGGGAGGCCATGAGTTCGGCCCGCGGGGCGCTTCTGTGGACTGACGTGGAAGACGCCCTCTACCCCGCCGGTTGGGCCGCCAACCATTCCACGCTGCTGCGCAAGGGCGCGGTGGGACTCTCCGGGGAGGAGCACCCTGCCACCGCCGCGCTGCGGCGCGATGCCGCCCTGCTCCGCGGTTGGGCGCGCCTTTTCGCCGATCTGCATCGCGTCGCCCTGCACAAGCCGGCCGCGGGCCATTGGCCCGAAGGCGTCAGCGCCATCGAACTGGTGTCGCCGGCGGCTAGCGCCCTCAGCATCGCCAACGCCTCGCAGAAGGCCTTCCACGACGACCTGCGCGTGGTCGAACCCCTCACCAAAAGGACGCTGCTCATCCCCGGCGTGAGCGTGGGGCCGGGCCAGTCTTTATGGCTTCCGCTGAGCGTCTCCCTGGGCCCCGACGGCCTGTGTCGCGAGTGCACCAATTTCGCCGCCACGGAGCACATTGTCTACGCCACCGCCGAGTTGCTCTCCATTGAGAGCGAGAACGGCATCCTCGCCATGGAGTTCGCCGCGCCCGAACCCGGTGAGGTCATTCTGCAATTGACGCGCCGCCCCATCGGTCCGTTCCTGGCCGCGGGCAAGCCCACCGACTTCGATTGGGACGAGCCGCGCATGCGCGCGCGGCTTAAAATCCCCGCCGGCACACAGCAGGGCCACCGCGTGCGCATCGGCATCGCCATCGAAGCTCCGGACACATCGGCCTTCTTCAACGACCTCCACCGTTTGGTGATCGGGCGCAAGAATACGGTTTCCACCATTTACTCTTCCGCCGAAGTGGCCGCGCGCTCCCGCCTGCGGCTGCCCGAAGGCTACACGGCGACTCCCGCCACCAAGTCGCCCAACGAAATCGACTACGAAATCGCCATCCCCGCCGACGCCATCCACGGAGATTACGCCAACTTCGCCCTCGAAGCCGATGGCGTAGCGCTCGGCCGGGCACGCATTCAACTCTTCCGCCCCGCCTCCATCCGCCTGCTCTCGGGCATGCAGTTACACTTCGGTCCGCAGACCGAACTTACTCCCGAACCACCCATTGCCGCCATCGACCCCAAGGGCGGCGCCAATCTCGAAATCTCGATTCGCAATAACTCAGCCCAGATCCAGACCTACCATCTGGAGCCGGCCGGCCAGGGCCTGGAATTTTTGCCGCCGAAAACCGACATCAGCATTGGCCCCACCGACGAACGCCGCGTGGAGTTCCGCGTCTTCCCCGCCGAAGGCATCGCCGGAGTGCGGGATTGGACTCTGAAGACCGCGGGCGGCGCCGACCTGGCCATGCCGATGCGCGTGGTGCTGGTGCCGCGCGCCGCCACCATAGCCTGGACCGCCGACCTGGATGGCGACGGAGCGCCGGAATGGATTCTGGAATCCGCCAAAGTCCGCGCCGTCTTCTCCACCCAGGACGGCGGACGCTGGATGGAATTCACTTGGAAGGATACCAACACCAACTTCCTTCCCGAGACAGGAATCTTCGCCCAGGCTGGCCCGGTGGAAATCCGCCAGAACGGCGACGCGCTGGAGTTCACCGGCAAGGGCTGGAAGCGCGCGGTCACGCTGAGCGGCACCGCGCTCACCATCGAGCAATCCACCCCGTTACCGCCCGAGACTCTGACCACCGGGAAGCGCGGCAATCTGACGCTGACGGTGGGCCGCCCGGCCCCTACTCGGGCGGTCTATGGCTTGAAGTGACGCAGTCTTGGAGAACCCGGTTGGCAGGCGAAAGCGCCTGCCTTACCATGCCGGCACACGCCCTCGGCGCTGGCTCATATCGCACACTGTCCATATCCGACCCCACCCGCGTCGTGGTATCCAAGAAGGATGGACTACGTTCGGCTTGGCTCGACCGGTCTTAAGGTCTCCCGCTTGTGTCTCGGTTGCATGACATACGGCGCGAAGAAATGGCGCGACTGGGTGCTGGATGAGGAGGAAAGCCGGCCCTTCATCCGCCGCGCGCTGGAAGCCGGCATCAACTTCTTCGATACCGCCGACATGTACTCCGACGGCGCGAGCGAGGAGGTCACGGGCCGCGCGCTGAAGGATTTCGCCGCGCGCGACCGCGTGGTCATCGCCACCAAAGTCTTCAACCCGATGGGCGACGACCCGAACCAGCGGGGCCTTTCGCGCAAACACATACACCAGGCCATCGACGCCAGCCTGCGCCGTTTGGGCACGGATTACGTCGACCTCTACCAGATCCACCGCTTCGATTACGACACGCCGATTGAAGAGACGCTGCGCGCGTTGGACGATATCGTGCGCGCCGGCAAGGCGCTCTACATCGGCGCTTCCAGCATGCACGCTTACCAGTTCGCCAAGATGCTGGCTGCCTCCGGCGCGCACGGACTGGCGCGCTTCGTCAGCATGCAGAATCACTACAACCTGGTGTACCGCGAAGAAGAGCGGGAGATGCTGCCGCTGTGCCGCGAGGAAGGCATCGCGGTAATCCCGTGGAGCCCGCTGGCCCGCGGCTTTCTCACCGGCAACCGCCGCGCGCAGGATTTCGGCGAGACCACGCGCGCCAAGAGCGACGACTACGCACAGAAGATGTACTATCAGCCGTCCGACTTCGCCGTGGTGGACCGCGTCATCGAGATCGCGCACGCGCGCGGCATCCCCAACGCGCAGGCGGCGCTGGCCTGGGTGCTACAACAGCCTGGCGTGACCGCCCCGATTATCGGCGCCAGTAAAATGAAACATCTCGACGACGCGATTGCCGCGCTGGAGATCAAACTCGATCCCGCGGAGCTGAAGGCGCTCGCCGAGCCCTACCAGCCGCACCGCGTGCTGGGGCATTCGTAAGCGGCATGTTGTTTTCAGGTGGGGCAGGTTGTCAACCTGCGGAGGTCCGGCTGGGCCACCTGCAAGATGCGGCGCACAATTACTCACATCCTATGCAACTCACAAGCGAGTGGCTCACTACTTTTTAACGGGGGCGGAGCGCATCCGGCGGGGCTCATTTTTTCTGGCTGGCGGGCCGGTGCGCGGGCGCGGGCCAGGGCGCGGGCCGGGGCGCGGGCCGGTGCGCGGACTGGTGGCGGCGACGGCATCCCTGGCCCGTTCGGAATTGGCGAGCAAGGCGAGACGCCTGGGGGCGACCAGTTTGTAGCTGCCGACGACGAGTGCGGCCACCTCGTTCCAGTCCAAACCACTGACATCCAGGCGGAGCGCCACCCAACCCTCTGGTCCGATGTAGGCCGGCATATAGAATTTGGCCGGGTGGGCGGCCACCCGCGCCTCGTTATCGCCGGGTGGCACCTTGCAGCACACGGAGATGATGCCATCGCCATGATGATCGTTCAGGTAGTACGCGAACGTGTCCTTCCTGACCAGGAAGGTGGCTTGGCGGCCGGCCGACTCCTGTATGGCTTCGGGCAGCCCGAGACAAATCTTCATCAGCCGCGCCAGGCGGCCATCTTTGGTATAAGCTTTTTTCATCTACTGTCGCACTTTCTTTTCTTCTCCCCAGAGTAAAGGGTCGGGTCCGGAGAGGGCTAGGAACTTGTCATAATTCGCGCGCGCATCGCCGGCGCGGCCTTCCTTTTCGGCCAGCAGGCCGCGCAGGTACAGCAGGCGCGGGATGTAAAAGCCGGTGTAGGGGGTGAGTCCGTTGGCGGAAGGAATCGGGTTCGAACTGAGCAGCGAGGCGGCTTCCTTCACGCGGCCAGTCTCCAGATAGCACCAGGCTAGCATCACCGGGAGCCCTTCGTCGGCGGTGGGGCTGCCGGTTTCCCACATCTGGCGGAGCAGCAGCATGGCGGGCTGGAACTGTTGGTGGATGAGCAGGGCGTAAGCCAGCGAGAAATTCTTGATGGCGCTCTGCGCGGGGCCGGGGAACTGCTGTTCGGCGCGCACCACCCATTCCGAGGAACTGGCGGGGGGTTGCGCCAGGAATTTGGCCACCAGGGCGTTGCCGGCGGACGCGGGGCCGGCGATGGAGAGCGCCTTCTGCGCTAGGCGGGCGGCGCCTTCTCGATCGCCGGACATCAGGCTCCAGATGGCGAGTTCGGCGTAGGCACGCGAGGCAATATCGCGCAGCGGGCCGGATTCGGAAGCGAGCGCGAAGGCTCCCATCTGTTGCGCGGCGGCTTTGCGGCGGCCGCTGATCCAGGTCCACTGGGCGCGGCGGTAATCCACGATGGGGTCTTTGGCTTCCACGCGCGCCGCCAGGTATCGCTGGGCCAGGTTGTTGGCGCCGGAGGGATCGCCAGTCAAAAGGCGGGCCACCGCGGCCTTGATGAGCGCGCCGTTGTTGTTAGAGTTGGGGTCTTTCTTGGCGGCCTGGAGATAGAAGTTCTCGGCATCGGCGAGGCGGCCGGCCACCAGGTGGACATCGCCCAGGGAATCGAACGGATTGGCATCGTTGGGGCGTAGGGCTGCGTAGCGGCGGAGGGCGCCGATGGCGGCATCCAGATCGCCGGCCTGCCCGGCGGCGTATCCCAGGGAGTTAAGCAGCGCGACGTCCTCCGGCTCCAGGTCCGACGCCTTCCGATATGCTTGCTGCGCCTGCCGGTACTCGTGGCGATTCATCAGGGAATCGGCCAGCGCGCGCCAGGCGATGGAATCGCCGCTATCCAGCTTGACGAGCTTGGCGAGGGCACTCTGCCGCGCGTCGGGATTGCCGGTCAATTCGGCGGATTCCAATTCCAGGCGGGCACGCTCGAGTTCGGGGATGGCCTTGCCGCGGGCCAGGGCCTGGTCGAGCGCGGCGACGGCGCCGGCGCGATCCTGACGCTGCGCTTTGATCTGGGCCAACAGGCGATAGGGCGGGACGAAATCCGGGTCGGCCGCGATGGCGACGCCAAGGCCAACTTCCATGACGGTGGCGTCGCCGCTCTCTAGCGCCCTCATGTACGCTTCCAACGCCGTGGGATTGCGGGTACCGTAGGGGACGGCTCGGCTAGAGATCTGGCGGGCGAGCGCGGCGCCGGCGCCGAGCACATCGCCGGCCGGAGTGGACACGCCGATCACCTTGGTGGCCTTCATGGTACGCGCGTCTTCGATGGTGAGCCGGACTTCGAGCTTGCCGTGGCGCACCGTGTAGTCGCCGTAGGCGAGCAGCGTGGCGCCGGCGGCCAGGGCCTGGCTGCTTTCCGCGGAGATGCCGGGCGCCGAAATGGGACGCACACCGAGCACGCGATCCAGCGAATGGATGATGGCGGAGGGGATCACCCGCGGCTCGCCGGGGGTGGAAAGTTCGTTGGCGATGATTTCGGACAAGGCTCGTCCGGCCCAGCCGAGGGAGGCGTCGCCGCTCAGGTTCTCCAAGCGGAGGACGGCCAGGCGCTCCGATGGCGGGCCGGCGGGTTGACGGACGCAACTGGTAAAGAGTACTGCAACCAAAACGGCGGGCGGGGCATGGCCCCACCTTGCTTTGTTAGAGAACACGCGGTTCCAGGGCGAGCAGAAGCTTGAATTCGGGCAGATCGCGCAGCCCGGCAAAGGCGGGGTCGTCGGGCAGCTTTTTGCGCTCCTTGTAGCCCTCTTCGAGAGCTTTACGCAAGTACTGCAGGGCCAGATCGTTGCGCCCATCCTGCGCGTAGAGGGCGGCCATCGAGTAGTGGAATTTGGCGCGATCCTGCACGCTGCGCTCCTGCAGCAAAACGCCGTAGCTGCTGTGGTGCTCAAAGACGTCCGGATCCAGCTTGAGGGCGGTGCGGAATTCTTCGTTGGCCAGAGCGATCTGGTTGCGGGCGAAGTAGGCGGTGCCGAGGTTGCTGTGGATGGATGCCGAGTCGGGCGCGACCTTGAGTGCCTTCTTATATTGCGAGATGGCCCGGCGATAGTTCTTGCCCGCGTAGTACACCGTGCCCAGATTATTGATGGCTTCCGAGTAGGTGGGGTTCAGCTTGAGAGCCTGCTGGTAGTATTTCCGGGCGTTCTCGAGTTGCATGAGCTGATGATGAGCGATGCCGATTTTATTGCGCAGCACGGCGTCCTTCGGCGAACCCTCGCCAAAGGCTTCGATGGCCTCGCGAAACATCTTGCGCGCCATGAGAATATCGCCGCGGCTCTCGGCGGACATGACCGGTTTAGGAGTTTCCACCTGGGCGGCGCGTGTGCCGGCGACCATGGAGTTGGGAGGGATTGCGACTGTTTGTGCGAACCCGAGAGCGGCGCTCAACCACGCCGCCAGAGTAATGGACCGAGGTCGGTTAACCATATGGCCCCCTTGTTGTTATTTAAACACACGCCATAACCGTTGGAGAATCCCTTTCTTCTCCACTTTCTTGGGTACGTCCTGCGGCGCCGGGGGCGGGACGGCGGTACCCGCCGGCTGGCCGGAGGCCTGGCGCGCGGCGCGGCGCGAAACCGGGTCCGGCGGAACCTGCCCGTCGCCCTGCGAGCCTGTAACGCTGGGAGTAGAGCGCTCCGGCGGCGTCGTGGGCGTAGGACTGGTGTCCCATCCGGCCACAGTGGAAATGCCGCCGTGCCCGCCGTGCAGGGGGCAAACCCCCACGGGCTCCGTGCCCGCGACGTAGACTTCGGAGCGCGTCTTGGGACAAGCCGGAGTGGCCGGCATGCCCGACTCGGGATCGATCGTGATGGAGACGATGCCAGCGGGCGCGCCGAACGGTTTGGCGTCGCGATACTCACGATATTCCACGGCGCGTTTCATGAACTCCGCCCATATGGGCGCCGCTGAGTGCGCGCCTTCCAGATTAAGTTCGCGATTATCGTCGAAGCCCACCCAAACCACACACAAAAGTTGACTTGTGTAACCGGCAAACCAGCCATCGTGCGAGGTGCCGGTCTTGCCGGCGGCCGGCATGGTAAGTTTGAAGCGGGCGCGGACCCCGGCCGCGGTGCCAGAGCGCAGCACCTCTTCCAGTAGGCTGGTAGTGATGTAGGCGACCCGCGGATCCAGCACCTGCTTCTCCTCCACCTTGTTCTTGAAGACTACCTTGCCATCCTGCGCGCGCACCACGGAAAGAAAGCTGGGCTTCAGGTAGTCGCCGGCGTTGGCGAAGATGGTATAGGCGCCCGTCGCTTCGAGCGGGGTGATTTCGTAAGCGCCGAGCGCCACCGCCGGCGTCGGCTGGATCTTGTAATTCATGCCGGCGCGGTTGGCCATATCGACCACGGCATCGAAGCCCACCATCTGGCCGACTTTCACGGTGGCCACATTGAGTGAGCGGGCCAGTGCATCGCGCAGTGTGACCGTGCCGTAGAATTTCTTCTCGAAATTACTGGGCGTGTAGGTCTGGTTATCGTAATAGAAGGTAGTAGGCTCGTCGACCACGGTGGTGGAGGCGGTGAACACACGCGAACCACCGGAGACGGCGGTATCGAGGGCGGTGGCGTACACGAAGGGCTTGAAGATGGACCCGGGCTGCCGCTTGGCCAGCGTGTGATTGAGCTGGCTCAACCCGTAGTTGCGCCCACCCACCAGCGCCTTCACTTCGCCGGTATGGGGATCCATGGCGACCAGCGCGACCTGCGGCGTGGGAGGCGTCTGTCCCTTAAATCGGCGCTGCTTCCTGATCTGCTCATCGACGCTGGCCATACCCAGGCGGACCGCCTCGACCGCGGCGTGCTGCACACGCATATCGATGGTGGTGTAGACACGGAACGCGTTGGACTGAAAATCGGCGTCCTGGAACATGTTCTGCAGCTTGTCGTTCACCATGTCGACGAAATAGGGCGCTTCCACGCTGGTGGACCCCGTCTTGGTCACGGTGAGCGGGGCCTCGGTGGCGAGCGCGTAGTCGCGGTCGCCGATCACGTTGTTCTGCCGCATCAGCAGCAGGACGATGTTGCGGCGGTCGCGCAGGCGGTCTGGGTGGCGGAAGGGGTCGAAGTAGCCCGGGCGCTGGATCATGCCGGCGATTTCGGCGGCTTCCGGGAGGGTGATGCTGTTGAGGTCCTTACCGAGGTAGGCTTCGGAGGCTTGGCCCAGGCCAACGATGTGGAAGGTGCCGCGCCAGCCGAGGTCCACCTGGTTGGCGTAGTATTCGAAAATGTCCTGTTTAGACAGCTTTTGTTCCAGTTGGAGGGTGATAATGACTTCGGCCGCCTTGCGCTTGAAGCTCTTGTCCTGAGTGAGAAAGAACATGCGCGCCGTCTGCATGCTGAGCGTGGAGGCGCCCTGATCTTTGCGGCCCTCCTTGATATCGACGTAGACCGCCTTGAGGATGCGGATGGGGTCGAAGCCGGCATGCTGGAAGAAGCGCTTGTCTTCAATCGAGGTCACGGCGTCAACCAGGATCTTGGGGATGTCGTGGAACTTGACCATGCGCCGCTTTTCGCGCGCCGCCCCGGAAATCGCCTGGATGAGTTGCGGCTCGAGTTGGTAGCGATTGCGTGCGGTATTGTCCTGCAGGGAGACGATCTGGGAGATCTTGCCGTTGACGAAGCGGATGAGACCGGGTTCCTGGTCGAAGTAGGAATCCGACTGGGGGAATATCTCGATGGAATTGGAGTGGATCTGGTAATAGCCGACCGGGTTGCCGCGGGACTCGGTGTAGCCGGAGCGGCGCAGGCCGGTGGCGATATCGTTGGGGGACATCGTATCGCCCACCGAAACCGATTCGGGCGCGGCGAAGATTTTTGCGGAGTTGGCAAAAACGCCGGCGCGGAGCCTTTCGTCAATAATGCGCGCGTAGCGGGCGTAGAAATAAGTGAAGGTTCCCAGGCCAGCGATGACGAAGATCGAGAACAGGATGATGAAAATGCGCCCGGTCGGGCCCAGGATCAGACGTGTGAAGCCGCTGCCGCGCGGGATGCGCAGCTTCATTTTTTGCCTGGGGGTCTTTTCGTCGGATTTCGCCACTACTAATGATTCTCTCATGTCCAAGTGGGATAGGCCTCGACCACCCCTACCACCAAGACAAGGTCGAAGAACCACCCCGCCCATCGGAGAATCCCCCGGGGCTCGGCCAGTTCTTCATGGGATTTCGCGGGCTGAAGGCCCATCCCAACAGGCCAGGAGGCCTGTCCTACCGGCTGCCGGCGCCGGGGTAGAAGTGCAGGTCGACGGTATAGCCGGGCACGGTGACGCGGACAAAGTAGCGCACATCGATTCTGAGGCCGTCGGGCGAGCGCATGATTTGCACGTTGTCGGCCTTTACGGGAAGATCCAGTTCGCGAGCTTTGTTCAACACGTTCTGGCGGAGAGCTTCATCGGGTTGATTCCGGCTTTCCACACGGCGTGCAATTTCTGCCACGTAAGTCTGGAGTTTGAGATTGCCGGCGTAAATGGGGGCGAACATGGCGCCGAAACCGAGCAACGCGGCGAGCACCAACACGGCAGCGGCGATGCGCCATCGGGGAACGGGATTCACGGGCGGTTGGCTTCCTTACCGGAGGCGCATAGTTCCGCCCAGATATCTTCGGAGTGGGGAGTCCACTGGGCGCTGGACAGACCGGAGATATGGAGATCGTCTTCGCTCAACGTGCCGTGCCCGTAGGTGCAGATGTACTCGATGCGCGGACGGCCGAACTGAAGGATGCGGCTCCAGGAGCCGGTCGCGATGGGCATTCGCAAGCGGCGGAGGCAGACCCGGCAGCGGTAGCGCTGGTCCCGTACGATGAGGTAAAGCGCGCCGGCGAAAATAAGAAAACAGAGCATTAAGGCGAGGTCGCACAGCAAAAAGCGGATGCCGTCATTGAGGGGCGCGAGGGGATCCTTGTTCGGGGGAAAGATCCGCGCGACCAGCTTCAGCATGGCGCGCAACCCCACCGCGGCAACAACCAGTTTGGC
This sequence comes from Candidatus Solibacter sp., assembly GCA_025361425.1. Lineage (GTDB taxonomy): Bacteria > Acidobacteriota > Terriglobia > Bryobacterales > Bryobacteraceae > Solibacter. The sequence goes on from JANYAH010000248.1 coordinate 11,427, forward strand.
AAGGAACCATGCCCAGTAGCGCATACCCATTAGACTCTCCCTGTCTCTATTTAGTTTCGGCCCAACCGTCGCGGAGCGCAAGGGGGATTGCAGGCGCGCCTAGTGCCGGAACAGGTTGCGCAACATGAAAAATACATTGGCCGGACGTTCGGCGAGGCGACGCATGTAGTAGGGGTACCATGCCTTGCCGAAGGGGACGTACAGGCGCATGCGATAGCCCTCGGCCACTAGGCGGCGCTGCAGGTCGCGGCGGATGCCGTAGAGCATCTGGAATTCGAAGCCATTGCGCGGAATCTTGCGCCCGGTGACGAACCGGCAGGTTTGGCGGATGACGGCTTCATCGTGGGTGGCGAGCGCGGGATACACGCCATTCTGGAGGAGAGAGCGGGCCAGTAAGAGGTAATTCCTGTCCACATCGGCCTTCCGTGGAAAGGCGACGGTGTCGGATTCGAGGTAAGCGCCTTTGCACAGGCGGACGCGGATTTTCGCGGCGCACAGCTTGTCGATATCGGCCTCGCTGCGGTGCAGGTAACTCTGAATGACCACACCGACCGCGCCATATCGAGCGTGCAGAGTGTGCACCAGATCGAGCGTGCGCCCGGTATAATCGCTGGATTCCATGTCGACGCGCACGAAGTTGCCCAGTTCGGCGGCGCGGCGGACCAGTTGGTCGACGTTTGCCAGGCACTGCTCATAGGAAAGATCGATGCCGAATTGAGTGAGCTTGAGCGAGACGTTGCCTTGGATACCGTTGCTGTGGATGGCGTCGAGGGTCCGCAGGTAGACGTCGCGGGCTTCGGCGGCTTCTGCAAGGGTGGAGACGCTTTCGCCCAGGTGGTCGAGAGTCACGGTGATGCCCTCGGCGTTGAGTTTACGGGCGACGGCCAGGGCTTGCTCGAGGGTTTCGCCAGCCACGAACCGGGTGGCAAGCCGCTGCGCGAGGGAAGAGGTTTCCATCCATCTGCGTAACCATTTCAGACGGGACAGGAAGAGGAAGAAGCTACGCACCCCGATAGGCTAACACCGTGCGCACGGAAGGTCACGTCTGAGCAGTGGTGCTATGGAATTGCTAGACTTCCGGGTAGTGGTGGCCGGTAAACCAATTCAAATTCTGCCCGGCGAAGTGCGGTGCCCGCGCTGTTTCGGGAAGGACCTCGTGCCTTCGAAGCCACGCGGCTGGCGCGATCGGGTGATGCGGGTATTCGGCAGAATCCCGAGACACTGCCGGTTCTGCGCGAGACGGTTCTATTTTCGCGTGCCAGGCGATGGGGCGGAGACCGCCGGCCCGGACGCTTAAGGCCACCAGGCGATCCCGCAAAGCAAAAGGGGCAACCGCTTTCGCGACTGCCCCTGAGGAACCGCTGCGGACCGATGGTTAGAACGTGAAGCGCAAAGCAACCTGCATACGGCGTGCGTTGGTGCCGTCGGGGAAGCCCTGGGACTGGCTGCCATCACCAACGTGAGAAACGCCCTGTGAATCGAGAACCGGCTTGAGGATGCCGCCCGCGCTCACGCTGTAGGCCGAGGTTTGCACGAAAGTGTTGTGAATCGTGTTGAAGGCGTTAAAGGCTTCAAACGAGAGGTTGGCCTTCACGCGCTCACTGAACGGAATGCTGCGCGTCAGGCGTGCATCGACGTTGTAGGTCTGATCGATGTCGAGGATGCCTATTGGCAGGAACGGAACACGGTTCCAGCCGCCAGAGCCATTGAGCGTACTGTTGGAGAGCGTGACGCCAGGGAACACACCGTTAGGCGACGTGCTCGCGCCATTCATGGTCGCGCTCACGGGATGGGCGCTGGCCAGGGTGGTGATGCCGGAGAGTTCCCATCCGTTCACGAAGTACTTGGCGAATGCCGAGGTGCTGGTGGTGAACTTCGGTCTCCAGAGCCAGTTGACGGACAGGCGGTGGCGCTGATCCAGCGTGGATGAGCCCTTGTCCAGCGGGTAGTTGCCGTTGAATGTGGAGTTGTTAAAGGTGCTGGAGATGTTGTTGCTTGCACCCTGCTGGTTGGCGTCGTCAATGGCGTGCGACCAAGTGTAGTTGATCTGGCCGGTCAGACCATGCGAGAAGCGTTTCACCAACTGCAGCGCGAGCGCGTTGTACCAGGACTGGCCCCCGTTTTCGATCTGGAGGATCTTCGAGTAGCGCGGATCCACGCGATTGCCGATGACGAAGACCGGAGTGGTGTAGCTAGACACGTTGTTGCCGGCGTTGTCCAGGATGGTGTAGGTATAGGGGCCCACGGGATTGCCAAGGTTTAGATCGCGCTGCGTGAAGATTCCGATGCCGCGGCTCCAGATGTAGCTGGCGGTCATCGCGATATCGCGCGTGAACTGGTGCTCAACGGCGAGCGTTCCCTGCTGCGAGTAAGGGTTGCGGAAACTCTTCGGGTCGGCGAACTGCAGGGAAATGGATCCGCCGGGGAGGCCGGAGGCGCTGCTCAGAATGTTGGGGAATACGGGCGAGCCTGCCTGCGACGGGTTGATGTTGATGGCGGTCTGATACTTGCCATTTCCCAGGAACAGGGTATCGAGCAGGTTGCCGTGGATGCGCGCGTAGAAAATGCCGTAGCCCGCGCGGATCACAGTGCGGTCGCTCGGCGAGTACGACAGGTTGACGCGCGGCGCAAAGTTCTTGTTTTTCTGGGGGACGCTGCCCGTCTGCGGCCAATCCGAATTGGTGAGGGTAGGTTGCGGGAGCCAGGCCTTTTCATAGCGAACCCCGTAACTGAAAGTGACTTTCTTAGAGACCTTCCACATGTCTTGCGCGTAGAAGTTGATGTCGCTGGTGCGGAAGGTCTTGATCGGGTTGCCGAACGCCTGGGTAAAGGTGCTGTAGCTCTTGGTGCCGGTCGAGCCCGTGAAATCTCTCGCGAAGTTGGTCAGGTTGTTGAAAGAGTAACCGCCGTTTCCGTTGTAGAGTTGGTTCATCCAGTCCGCCGTGGTCTGGGTATCCACGCCGAATTTCACGGAGTGGGCGCTCTTGGTCCAGCTATAGTTCTCTACGATCTGATAGCGGTTTTGGCTGGGATAGGTGCGCGGATAGGCCTGCGCGGCACCGAGGGTAATGCCGGCCACGGTGTAATAGAGGGAGCCGGTCTCGGCGGGCCACAGGTCGCTGGCAGCGGGATCGGAGAGCCGGTCCTTGAACCAGCCGAAGCGCAGTTCGTTGACCGCGTTGTTCGTAACCACCGCGGTCCACGAAGCCTTGCCGTACTTATCCTGCACGGTAGAGTTGCCGTTGTTGGCGAGGGCGCTGCCGTTAGTGAGAACGGCCTGGGTCTGGATGCCGTGGGGCGAAACCCAGCGCATGGCGTTCAAATCAAAGCTGAACGAGTTGCGCTCGCTGGGACGCCAGTCGAGTTTGGCGAAGCCGAGTTCCTGGTTGTAGGTGCGCGGCACCACCACGTTCATCTGTCGCTGGATGAAGTTGATGGCGGCAGTACACTGGGCCTGAGTGGCGCCGGTGGCGCCGCCGATGGTGCAATTCGACGCCGGTACAAAGTTGCCGGTGGCATCGGTCAGCGAGTTGCTGACGATGCGATTGAGTGCCGGGAAATTGCGGTCGGTGTAATCCACATTGACGAAGTAGAAGATCTTGTCCTTCTTGAGGGAGCCGCCCAGGCTGGCGCCGGCGTTGTGTCGCCATTCCGGAGCCTTAAAGCCGTTGGAATAACGGTCGGCGGCTTCCAGCGTGCGATTGCGGAAGAACCAGTAGCCAGTGCCGTGGAAATCATTCTGTCCACTGCGCGTGACCGTGTTGATGACGCCGCCCATGGCGCGGCCGAACTCCGCGGAGAAGCCGTTGGAGAGCACCTGGAATTCCTGCACCGCGTCCTGCGAGAGCTGGCTGCCGATACGCGTGCGTCCGGCGTTCTCATTGTAGAAGCTGTTGGTGGTGTCGTTGCCGTCGGTGAGGAAGGCGTTGCCGGCGGCGATGCCACGGAAACTGATCAGGCCGAACTCGCCATCGTTGGTGACCGCGGGGGTCAGCAGCACGAAGCTATCCACGCGGCGGCCGTTGATCGGCAGATTGTCGATCTGGTCCTTGCCAACGGTGGCGGTGACGCCGCTCTTGGTGTCCTCGACTAGTGGCGCTTCCGCGCTGACATCGACCTTGGTTGTGGAGGAGCCCACCTGGAGGCCGACCCGGAAATCCACGTTCTGGCCGACCAGAACTTCAAAATCCTTGACTTCGAAAGTAGCGAAGCCCTGCTTGGTAACTGTGATGCTGTAGCCCGACGACGGCGACAGGGCGGGCGCCGCGAAGACGCCTGCGTCGGTGGAATTCATGGTGCGTTTGATGCCCTTGCCGTCGTTAGCAACGACGACGGTGGCGCCGGGGATCACCGCACCCGAGGCGTCGCGGACAGTGCCGGATACGGCGCCAAGTCCGGCCGTTGCCTGTGCGTATGCACCCGCCACGAAGACGAGCGCGCTTATCGATAAAGCGAGTACTTTCCTCATTAAAAATATCCTCTTCAGACCCTTAAAGCTTGAACACTTAGGATACCAAAATAACTGTTTCAGTTGTATGGCTTTTGAGGTAAAAAGACGTTAATTTTGAGGTCGGAAGGGTTTCGTGTGTTTCCTTTAACTAGCAGAAAACAATATACTAAAGACAATATTAAATATAGCACCAACCACCCGTGGGGGCTGGCGGGACATCCGGCCGCCCATCGGCCCTGCGACGCCCCGGCACGGCACGCCTGCCAAGGCTCGCGGCTAAGGTCAAGGATGCCGTTGCACCGTTTCACCGGCCCTTGGCAGCTCTGTTCCTTCGTGCAAGCGCGTGGGATACTGGAGCCAGAAAATGGCAATCGAAGGGCTGGCGGAGAGACTGGCGGCAGTGCGCGCGCGGATCGAGCGCGCGGCGGAGCGGGCGCGGCGCGATCCGGCCCGGATCCTACTGCTAGCGGTGACTAAGATATTCCCCGCGGAGGCGATTCAGCAGGCTTACGATCTGGGCTTGCGCGAGTTCGGCGAGAACTACGTGCAGGAATTCGAAGGCAAAGCGCCGCTGGTGGGCGGACTGCCGGGCGCGCGCTTCCATTTGATCGGGCACCTGCAATCGAACAAGGCGGGCAAGGCGGCGGAGTTGTTCCAGGTGGTGCAAACCGTGGATTCGGCCAAACTGGCGCGCCGCTTGCACGACGCCGGGCGTGCCATCGACGTGATGCTGGAGGTCAAACTGAGCCAGGAAGAAACCAAGAGCGGCGTGGAACCGGGCGGTGTGCCGGCGTTGATCGCTTCCGTTCGCGGCTGCGCAAATCTGCGGCTGCGCGGGTTGATGACCATGCCGCCCTGGTCGGAAGATCCGGAAGCGCCGCGGGGGTGCTTCCGTAGCCTGCGCGAGTTGGCGGAGACGCACGGGCTGGCCGAGCTTTCGATGGGCATGTCGAACGATCTGGAGACGGCGATCGAAGAGGGATCGACCTGCGTGCGCGTGGGAACGGCCTTGTTCGGACGGCGGAAGAAGGGTTGATACTTCACCGCATAGTGGGCCGGACCCCCTGGTGCGCGCGGATCCCCCTGGATCCGCTTCTCGCCAACGAAATTGGCTGCATCGGTGCTGCACCAACCGACGGGGGCGTCGGCTGCGGGCCAGGGGGTCCGCCCCACGTCTCTCGGGTGAAACCACACCAATGACCGCCGGATTCTTTTCGCCGCTCCCGCCGGCGCGGACGGGCGTAGCGGACTATGCGGCGGCGTTGCTCGCCGAGTTGCGGCGGCACGGGCACGTAGAGGTGGCGCCCACGCGCTGCGACCGGGCGCTCTATCACCTGGGCAATAACGGCCTGCACGCAGAGGTCTATCGGCGGGCCATTCAGAGCCCGGGAGTGGTAGTGCTGCACGATGCGGTGCTCAATCATTTTTTCCTGGGGCAACTGAGCGAGGCCCAGTATGTGGACGAATTCGTCTACAACTACGGCGAGTGGAATCGCGCGCTGGGACGGGAATTGTGGCGGGCGCGCGCGGGGTCGGCGGCGGACGAACGGTACTTTCGCTATCCAATGCTGAAGCGGGCGGCGGAACGCGCCAGGGCGGTGGTGGTTCACAATCCGGCGGCGGCCGCGGCCGTGCGGGAACACGCCGGTGGCGCGCGTGTGGTGGAAATTCCGCACCTGTTCGCACCACCGCAACTGCCCGATGAAGCCGCGGTGGAGCGCTATCGCGCGTCCCTGGACGTACCGCCCGGGACCTTTCTGTTCGGGGTGTTCGGATATCTCCGCGAGTCCAAGCGGGTGGCAGCCGTGCTGGAGGCGTACGCGGCGGTACACGCGCAAGTGCCGCGGACGCAACTACTGATCGCGGGGCGGTTCGTATCGACGGACCTGGAGCGCGCGGTGGCGCCGATGTTGGGCGCATCGGGCGTATTGCGTCTGCCGTATCTGGCGGAGCGTGAATTCTGGCTGGCGGCGCGGGCCGTGGATGCCTGCATCAATCTGCGCTATCCGGCAGCGGGGGAAAGCTCCGGAATCGCCGTACGCATGATGGGGATCGGCAAGCCGGTGCTGCTCACCGAGGGGCTGGAATCCGCTCCGTTTCCAGAGGATGCGTACCTGCGAATCGCGGCGGGACCGGCGGAACGCGACTCGCTCCGGCACCATATGGTTCTGCTAACATCGTTTGCAGACGTGGCCCGGACAATCGGCCAACGGGGAGCCGCGCACATTGCGGCACATCATCGGGTGGAGCACATCGGAAAACGATTTTGGGACCTTTTGTGCGAAAGCTATATCTGATTCTGGCCTGCTGCGCGGGTCCGGCCGTGGCCGCGCAGAAGCCCATCGTGAAATACCTGCAGGTGCCGGTGGCCATGCGCGACGGAGTGCGCCTGTCAGCCAACGTCTTTCTGGCATCGGAACGGGCGCGGGTGCCGGCGATCCTGGTGCGCACGCCGTACGGCAAGGGCGCGGACATCACACCCAATCACCAGGCCTTCGTGGAACGCGGATACGCCATCGTCGTGCAGGACGTGCGCGGGCGATATGATAGCGAGGGCGCGTTCCAGCCGCTCACCCAGGAAGTAAACGATGGCGACGACACCCTGAACTGGATCGCGCGCCAGGCGTGGAGCGACGGCAAGATCGGCATGATGGGCGGGTCGTACGTGGGAATTGTGCAATGGAAGGCCGCCCTCGCCAACAATCCGCACCTGAAAGCCATCTTCCCGGTGGTCTCCGGGTACGACGAGTATCGCGACCGGTATTACTCCACCGGCGGCGCCTTGAAGCTGGGCAATCGCTTGGGGTGGATGGCGGAGAATCTGCGCGCGCCGGGGTACCACCAGAATTTCAGTCAATTCGTCCTGCATCTGCCGGTGCGCTCGGCGGACCTGGCGGCGCTGGGGTGGACGTCGCCCATGTACCGGGATGTGATGGAGCATCCCGCATTCGACGGGTTCTGGCGCGCCATCAGCACGAAAGAGCAAATCGGCAAAGTGCGCGTGCCGGTGTTTTCAGTGGGCGGTTGGTACGACAATTTTGTGCAGAGCGACCTGGAAGCCTTCGCCGCGCTGCGCCAGCGAGGCGGAGTGAATCGCGTTCTGGTGGGTCCGTGGGCGCACAACATGTCGCTGCCGTTCGAGGATGCGAGCTTTGGCGCGGATTCGAGCGTGCCGGTGCGCGCGCTCCAGATGGAGTGGTTCGACCAGTGGCTGATGGGCAAGGATTCGCGGCTGCTTTTCAAGCCCCCGGTGAAGATCTTCGTGATGGGTTCTAACCTTTGGCGCGAAGAGCAGGCGTGGCCTCCGCCGGACGCCCGCCCGAGGACGCTCTACCTGGAGAGCGCGGGGAAAGCGAATTCGTTGGCGGGCGACGGCGCCCTGAACGACAAACCGGCGCGGAAGGCGGCGGCGGACCAGTTCGTCTTCGACCCCTACAGCCCCGTGCCGACGCGCGGCGGCGCGGTATGCTGCAACCCTAGAGTCTTCCCGTGGGGACCTATGGACCAGCGTCCCGTGGAGCAGCGCAAGGACGTCCTGGTGTACACCACCAAGCCGCTGAAGCACGAGGTGGAGGCCATCGGCGGCGTGCAGGCAGTGTTGTACGTGGCTTCGAGCGCGCGCGACACGGATTTCACGGCGAAACTGGTGGACGTATTCCCGGACGGAAAGGCGCGTAATCTGACCGACGGGATTCTGCGCCTGCGCTACCGCCATTCGTTGGAGAAACCGGAACTAGCCACGCCCGGCGAGATCTACCGAGTGACGGTGGACGCCGGCGTGACCAGCAACCTGTTCCTGAAAGGTCACCGGATTCGCCTGGAGATTTCGAGCAGCAATTTCCCGCGCTTCGACCGCAATGCCAATACCGGCGGTGCGGTGGAGCAGGCGGTCAAACTGGTAAAGGCGAGCCAGACGGTGTATCACGATAGCGTACACCCATCCTGCCTGGTGCTGATGGTGATGCCGGGGAAGCGGTAGGGGCGGGGGGCGGAACGTTGTGCAAACGCTCTACCCGTGGTATCTCTGAGAGCGCATGGATTACCTGTTGGCCTCTATTGCCGCGAAAAAAGAGCGGATCGACAAGCTGCGGCCCGTGTCGCGGAGGGCGCTTGCCAACCTTGAGCATTACTACGATATCGAGCTTACGTATACGTCTAACGCCATCGAGGGCAACACCCTCAGTGCGGTGGAGACCACGCTCGTCATCGAGAAAGGTATTACGGTCAGCGGCAAGCCACTCAAAGACCATCTTGAGGCGATCGATCACTACGACGCCATCCGCTATGTGCGCGAGCTTGCCCGGCAAACCAGCCCGTTGATCGAAAGCGACGTGCGCGATCTGCACAAGCTGGTGATGCAGCGCTCCGGCCCCGGCATCGCCGGGCGCTATGCGGACCTCTCGCGTTACGTCCGCACCGAGACAGGAAGACATGTGTTTCCGTCTCCGGCAGAAATCCCCGCCCTGATGAGTGACTTTGCCGCCTGGCTGGGAACCGCAACCGATACGCCCGAAACGGCGTTCATGGCGCATCGCCGCTTGGTGGATATTCATCCGTTCAATGATGGCAATGGCCGTACCGCACGGCTCCTGATGAACCTGGTCTTAATTCGTGGCGGCTATCCCCCGGTTGCTGTCCGCCCGGAGGATCGGCTGGATTATATTCGCAGCTTACAACAGGCACAGGCCGGGCAAGGAACTCAGAGTTTTAGCGACCTTCTCTATCAGCGGCTGGACGCCACTTTGGGGGAGTATTTGAGCGTCTTGCAGGAGGCGCTTCACCCGGAAGCCAGGAGAGATGAACCGAGCGGCTCCGGCGCAGCCGACTCTGATCGAGACTCTTGACGGTAGGTGCCTATCGGAAACAAGGCCCCCCGCGTTTCCGAACAACCATCCGGGGAGCGTCGCCACGCCGCCAGGGAGGGAACGCGAGAGCGGACGAGCCGGCACTGCGGTCCTCGCCGCACCTACTTGGCGTCGCGCCAGTTGTCGCCGGTACCGATGTCCACCACCAGCGGCACCGTCAACTGGCAGACGCCCTCCATCTCGCGCTTTACCATCCGCGACACGGCGTCCACTTCCTCGGGGGGGCACTCGAAGACCAA
>JANYAH010000326.1 GCA_025361425.1 Candidatus Solibacter sp.
GGCCTACACCTCAAGCCGTAACCGTTGGCCTTACCGCCGCCGGCGTTCCGCGGCCCGCACTTCGCGTTCATTCAATCCGAAGTAGTGCGCCACCTCGTGCCACACCGTCTCTTGCACCAACCGGGCAAGGTGCTCGGGACCGCGGGCCATACGCTCGTGAGGGCCCTGGAAAATCGTGATACGGTCCGGCATCGCGAACCCGTCGAATACGCTCCGGGCGGTCAGCGGACGCCCTTCATAGAGGCCCAGCAGGGTCTCGCCGCGCGGCACGCGCCCTCGCGCCAGTTGCGCTGGATGGGGTTCCGCCTCGACAATTATGGCAACATTCTTCAGCCGCTTGCGAAAGCGCGCCGGAATGCGTTCACACGCGGCGGCTACCAGACGGTCAAATTCGGCGGCTTGCATGGGTGGTTCGGACCTGTTCTCATTCTAACCTCGGCCAAATTGGCGCGATTCCAACTGCCTGTACAATAAGGTAGTGTCTGGGAAAACCTTCTACATCGAAACATTCGGCTGCCAGATGAATGCTCACGACTCCGAAAAGGTGGTCGGCACTCTGCTGTCGGAAGGCTATGCGCAGGTGGCAACGCCGGAGGACGCGGGGCTAATCCTGTACAACACATGCAGCATCCGCGATAAGGCCGAACAGAAGGTTTTCAACCGGCTGCAGAACTTCAAGCGCGAGGGGATGAAGGACAAAATCTTCGGCGTGCTGGGCTGCGTCGCGCAGCAGGAAGGCGCCAAGATCTTCGACCGCGCGCCGCACGTTTCGCTGGTTGCCGGCTCGGCCAGCTATACCCACCTCGGCGAAATGCTGGTCCAGCTCGAAAGCGGCAATCGCCGGGTTACCGGCCTGAGCTTCGACAACGCCGAAGCCTTCGACACGCCGTTTACGCGCCGGGATAACCCTCACCGGGCCTACCTCACCATCATCGAAGGCTGCGACAAATCCTGCGCCTACTGCGTGGTGCCCTACACCCGCGGACCGGAGCGCAGCCGCACCAGCGAGAGCGTCATGGCGGAAGCGCGCGGGCTCGCCGAAAAGGGCTACACCGAGGTCCAGCTACTCGGCCAGAACGTCAACAGCTACCGCGACCCCTCGCCCGCCGGGTGGGACTTCGCCAGGCTGCTAGGACGCGTGGCGGAAATCCCCGGCATGCGGCGCGTGCGCTACACCACCAGCCATCCACGGGATTTCGTGCGCGGCATTGTGGATGCCATGGACGCCAACACCGCCATCTGCGACCACATCCACCTGCCGGTGCAGTCGGGTTCCTCCCGCGTTCTCGCCGCCATGGACCGCCTCTACACCCGCGAGGAGTATATGCGCCGGATCGAGTGGATCCGGAACGCGAAGCGCCGCTACTCTCTCACCACCGACATCATCATCGGCTTCCCCGGCGAGACCGAAGCCGATTTCCAGGAGACCCTCGACCTGCTCGACGAAGTCCAGTACGATTCCCTGTTCAGCTTCAAATACTCGCCGCGCCCTAACACCGCGGCGCTGAGCATGGAAGACCGCATCCCGGAGGAAGAGAAACAGCGCCGGCTGCTGACGCTCCAGGAAAAGCAGCGCGCCATCCAGATCCGGCGCAACGCGGAACTCATCGGCGGCATCCAGGAGGTGCTGGTGGAAGGCCGGAACCAGGCGCTGGGCCAGTGGATTGGCCGCACCACGTGCAACCGGACCCTGAACTTCTCGCATCCGGATACGAATGGAAACGATCTGGCCGGCAAGTACCTCTTGGTCCGCGTCACCCGCGCCGGCCCCAACTCGCTAGTGGGGGAGAGCGCATCTGTGGTGTAATCAGGGTGGGGGAGGACCGCAAAATAATGGAAGTCGAAATGAAAATTCGCGGGCTCATGATGGATCCCGTGACCAACATGCCCATTGTCATCCTGAAGGATATCAATGGCAATACCGTGCTCCCCATCTGGGTTGGCGTGTACGAGGCGAATGCGATCGCGCTCGAGATCGAAAAGGTTTCGACGCCGCGGCCCATGACGCACGACCTGATCAAGACCTTGCTGCTGGGCCTCAACACCGGTGTGCGCAAGGTGGTGGTCTCGGAACTCAAGGACGATACCTTCTACGCGGTGATCTGGCTGGACCGCGACGGCGAACTGATCAGTGTGGATTCGCGCCCCAGCGACGCGCTTGCCCTGGCGCTCCGCCTGGATTGCCCCATTTACGTGGAAGAGACCGTGCTCAAATCGTCGAAACTGGCATCCACCGTTTCCGACAAGGTGAATAACGAAGAACTGCGGCGCTGGCTGGAAGGCCTCAACGACGAGGACCTGGGCCGCTATAAAATGTGAGCCGGCTCGACGAACTGAATATTCGCCTCATGGTGGAAGGCCCCGCGGTTTCCATGTATGTACGCGGCGACTGCCTGGCAGCGGTCGGCGGGATCCATGGCAGCAACCAGGGCAGCACCGGGATGATGACGGAGCAAGGCTTGGCGTACTTGGTGTGGCGTGACGGCCAACCGTACCTCACGGCCAAGGGCGGTGAAACCCCGGCGACGCCGGAACAGGTGGAAACCATCCGTAAATTCTCCGAAGATCTCAACACCGCGCTGAGCAAATGACCATCGACGAACAACTTATCTACCTGCGCAAAGGCATGGCGGAGATCATCCGCGAAGAAGACCTGCGCGAACGCCTCATACAGGCGGCCAAAACGGGCCGCAAACTCCGCGTCAAAGCCGGCTTCGACCCCACCGCGCCGGACCTGCACCTGGGCCACACGGTGCTGCTGCGCAAGATGAAGCACTTCCAGGACCTGGGCCACACCGTCATCTTCCTGATCGGCGACATGACCGGGATGATCGGCGACCCTACCGGCCGAAACGTCACACGCCCGCCGATGACCACCGAGGCCATTGCACGCAACGCCGAGACCTATAAGCAGCAGGTCTTCAAAATCCTCGATCCCGAAAAGACCGAAGTCCGCTTCAACAGCCACTGGCTGGCGCCGCTCAAGTGGGAAGAAGTCATCCGCCTGACCAGCAAGTACACCGTCGCGCGCCTGCTGGAACGGGATGATTTCGCCAAGCGCTACGCGGCCAACGCGCCCATCTCGCTGCACGAATTGATGTACCCGCTGGCCCAGGGCTACGATTCCGTCGCGCTGCAGTCCGACGTGGAAATGGGTGGCACGGACCAGAAATTCAATTTGCTGGTGGGCCGCGAATTGCAGCGCGATTACGGCCAGGCGCCGCAGATTGTCGCAATGGTGCCCATCCTCGAAGGCCTCGACGGCGTCAACAAGATGTCCAAGTCGCTGGGCAACTACATCGGCATCACCGAGGCGCCCGACGTCATGTTCCGCAAAGTGATGCAGCTTTCCGACGTGTTGATGTGGCGCTATTACGAGCTGCTGACAGACCGCAGCCTGGCCGAGATCGCGGAGCTGAAGACTTCCATGCACCCCATGGAAGCCAAGGTGGCGCTGGGCAAGATCATCGTGACCGACTTCCACTCGGCCGCTGACGCGGATGCCGCTGCCGCGGTCTTCAACGCGGTGGTGCGCCGCAAGGAAACGCCCACGGATATAGACACCGTTTCCGAACCCGTAGGTGTGCGCGTGGAAGGCGGCATTCGTGTGGACAAGCTCCTGGCGCGCGTGGGGCTGGCCGAATCGGTGAGCGACGCGGTACGCAAGATCAAGGCAGGCGCCGTGCAGATCAACGGCGAGAAGGTGAAAGAATTGTTACTGAAAGATGCGCCCTTGGAGTTACTGATTCAGGTTGGGAAGAACTGGAAGCGAGTGGCATGAGACTCCCCTTTGAGCCCATCCACCGCCCCGAACCCCGCCCTCCGGTTCGCCCGTCTCCAGCCGCCGCCGAAAAGTGCGAACCTGATAATACGGTGAGAAAACTCTATTTCTGGAAACTGAAGCAGCGCGAAATCCGGCTGGGCGAACGTACCGTGATCATGGGGGTGCTGAACGTCACGCCCGATTCGTTTTCGGACGGCGGCAAATACTCCGACCCCGACCGCGCCTTCGCGCGCGCCGTGGAACTGGAAGAACAGGGCGCCGACATCATCGATATCGGCGCGGAATCCACGCGCCCCGGCTCGGCGCGCATCTCGGCGGCGGAAGAGATACGGCGACTGATCCCGGTCTTGAAGAGGCTCAGGGACAAACTCAGCATCCCGATTTCGGTGGACACGTACAAGGCCGAGGTGGCCGAGCGTGCCATCGAACTCGGCGCCGAGATTATCAACGACCCTTCCTGTCTCACCTTCGAGCCGCAACTGGCCAAAACCGTGGCCCAATACAACGCCGGCCTGATTTTGAACCACATGCGCGGCACGCCGGAAACCTGGGCCAAGTTAGGGCCTATCGCGGACCCGATTGGGACCATCGCGCGCGACCTGGAAGCCACCATCAGCCGCGCCCGGCGCGCGGGCGTCGAGAAGACTCGCATGGTGATCGACCCTGGCCTTGGCTTTGGCAAACGCAAGGAAGACAACAATGTGATTCTGGCGCGGTTGGGCCAGTTGAACGGGCTGGAAATGCCGATCATGGTGGGCCCCTCGCGCAAGAGCTTCCTGGCACACCCGGACCCAGAGGAAACCAAGTTCGCCTCGGCCGGCGCGGTAACAGCCGCGGTGCTGGGCGGCGCTCATATTGTGCGCGTCCACGACGTGCGGGAGATGCGTGCGGCAACGGATGTAGCGGATGAGATTCTGCGCTGCCGTCCCGAGTAACCGTTCGACAATGTAACCTAATCAGACTAACTTGGTATCTAAAAGTCTAGGGTGGGGCAGGCGCTTTCGCCTGCCAATACTTATTATGAAGCGAATTTCGGTTTTTATACTGCTGGTTACAGCAGCTTTCGCGCAGACGCGCAGCCGTCTGGCAGAGTATGCTCTGGTCCTCGCAGACCCGCCGGTGGCTCAAAAGGTCCAGGCGCGGGTAGCCCTTCAGAGCTCCGAAGCGCAGGCACATTTACAGAAAGTACGAGGAGCGCAGCGCGGCGTGCTGGCGGAACTCGCCGCGCGCAAGGTGCGGGTCGCTTCCACATCGCAGATTCTGGTCAACGCCATCTTCGTGCGCATCGCGCCAGGGGAGACCGCCGCGCTCCAGAACATCCCCGGAGTGAAGTGGATTCAGTATCTGCCGCTTGCGAAGCCCTCGCTCAACGCGGCGGTCAACCTGGTGGGGGTAACGGATGCCTGGAGCGCGATCGGCGGCAGCGCCAAAGCCGGGGCGGGAGTGCGCATCGGCATCATCGATACCGGCATCGACCAGACTCATCCTGGATTTCGCGACACCGACTTCACGCCGCCCGCTGGTTTTCCCACAGGGGATATCGCCTACACCAACAATAAGGTGATTGTGGCGCGTAGTTACGTTTCCATGCTGGTGAATGCCGACGACCCGGCGCGCTCCAAACCCGATGACTTGTCTCCACGCGACCGGCAGGGGCATGGTACGGCGATCGCAATGATCGCCGCTGGGGTACAGAATACCGGCCCGCTGGGGAGCATCACAGGCGTCGCGCCCAAGGCGTTTCTCGGCAACTACAAGGTTTTCGGTTCGCCGGGAGTGAACGAATTCACTTACCGTTCGGCTTGGATTCAGGCGCTGACCGACGCGGTCGCGGATCACATGGATATCGTTACGCTCTCCCTGAACGAGGGCGATCCGGCCTTCTTCGGTCCGCTGGATACCGGCGTTGGAGTGTGCGGCGACCCAATTTGCGACGTAGGCGCGCAGGCGGTAGAGAACGCTACCAGCCAGGGCACCCTGGTGGTGGCAGCGGCTGGCAACGGAGGCAATATCGGGTTCCAAAGCGTGACCCACGATGCCGTAAACTCCCCGGGCACGGCGCCCAGTGCGCTCACCGTGGGCGCATCGTCCAATAGCCATCTGGTGTACCAGACTGTACGGGTCAACGGCAGCACCCTGGGCAATCTGCGCGGGCTGATGGGCGACGGCCCGCGAATCACGTCGCCGCTGACGGCGCCAGTCAAGGACGTGGCTCAGTTGGACGGTGACCGGTTGGGCTGCGCCGCGTTGCCCGCGGGGTCGCTCACTGGCGCCCTCGCGCTGATCCAGCGGGGCGGTTGTTACTTCAGCAACAAGATCAACTTTGCCCAGGCGGCGGGTGCCATCGGCGTAATCCTGTATCAGGCCGAAGGCATCGACGATGTGACTATCCGGCTGTCTGTGCAAGATACCGGCATCCCGTCGGCGCTCATCGGCAATGGCGACGGCAAGGCTTTGAAGACCTATCTCGGCACGAATTCGAACGCGACCGTCACACTGGACCCCACTTACACCAC
>JANYAH010000336.1 GCA_025361425.1 Candidatus Solibacter sp.
GGCGAACATAGTCAGAATCCAGGGCGCTAGATGGTAGGGCTCGGCGCCGGCGTTGCGCACCTCGTGGATCAATTCCACCGCCGTACCCGTGGCCGCCATTTTGACCGTGATCTTCTTCTCCATCCCGGTGAGCGCTTCCACGGGTCCGGTGCACACAATCTCGCCCTCCTGCACCCGGATCGCGACGGGGTCGTTATCCAGCGCGTAACTCTTCACCGCGTCCTCGGGCGCAATCCATACGCGGTGACCGCCCCTGGGCTGCCAATCGGCCTCGCCCGTTTTTCCCATTTGCCCGGCGAATTCCTTGAAAAAATTCTGCCCGCCGCAGAACCCGTAGCGCATGACGCGCGGTCCGACGTCGCCCGTTACCACGAGTTCCACTTCGCCGTTGGACATCCGCCAACTGTTCGCCCAACCGTAAAAATTGGTTCTTTCGATGCTTATCATAAATTGCCGCCGTTACTGCGTCGCCGCCCCGATCAGAACCAGTCCGATGGTGTACCCGGCCAACATCAGCCCGAGATATTTGTTGGTCCCCGCCGGCGCCGCGCGGAACTCGCGCCAGATGAACAGCCCCCAGATCGCCGCCACCAGAGTCGCGCCCTGTCCCAGCGCATAAGATGCCGCCGGACCCGCCACACTCGAAGCGATTACGTTGAAGCTGAGCGCCAGCATCCAGATCACCCCGCCCAGAATGCCAATGGCGTGCAGCCGCGCGCTGCCGCGGAAATAATCGCCATAAGTCAGATTGCCGGTGCGCATGAAAATCGTGTTCCACAAGAAGTTGCTGGCCAGCACTCCCGCGCCGAAGAATACCAGCGCGACGTAGGGGGTCAGCATGCCGGGCATGATCGGCGCGGAGTTGAAGTTCGGCGAAATCGCCCGCATCAGCTGCGGGTAGAAGAAGCCCATCAGCGCGCCCGCAATGGCGGAATAGATCACCCCGCGCAGCGGATTCCGCACGCCACTTTGCGGGAGACGCTTGTGGGCAAGAGCGGACATGATCATGGCGAACACGATTAGCGTCACCCCCGTGAACAGCAGCGCCGGGTCGCCCTTGGGCATTTCCACGTAGCTTGCCACCGTGCCGATGACCAGCGCCAGGCCGACGCCTACCGGAAAAGCCACGCTCATGCCGGCCGCATCAATGCCCACTACCAACAGAATGTTCGAGAGGTTGAACAGCACCCCGCTGATCAGCGCCGGCAGGAGGAAGCCCCAACTCGCCGAGTGCAGGTTCTCCACCGTGGGGACCCCCGCCGGTCCGAAACTGCCCAGCGTGTACGCAAACACCAGGCTGAACAGGAAGACGCCAATCGCGTAGTCCCAATAGAACAGTTGGAACGGCCACTTCTCCTTGCCCGCCAGCTTTTGCGTATTGGCCCAGGATCCCCACCCGAGCATGGTCACCACACAGAACACAATCGCCACGGGCAAGCTATTCACGACGAACATGGTTTGAACTCCCATCTCTCGAACCGGTTCGAGAAGGAAAATTATATCTGGAATTCCATGTGGGGCGCGTTCCCATGGGAACCTCAGGACCGGGGAGGCAGCCCCACACCGTCAGTTTCCCGGATGGTATTCCCGCTGGGTGTGTCCCTGGAGTTGCGCGCGGTAGAAGTAGACCTCCCGCAATTCGCCCGTGCTGTACCGTTTGGCTTGGTCGTTGAAGTGAGGCGATTTCGGATCCCCGCTTTCCCCGCCAGCCGTCACGGCCCTGGCGCGCACCCGGTCGCCGAACTCCACCACGGCGACAAAGCTGTTACCGGTGGTGCCGTACCACTTCTTAGTCCCCGGATACGCGCGCGCTCCGAAAGAGGCCAGCGATCCCCACTGCGCGGAGGTGAAGCCGACGGGAATGCTTGCCCCCGCGTCATTGAACGGCTGGACGATGTCGCCGGTGAGGCGCTGGAATCGATTGATATCGCCCCACGGCGTCTTCCACGTACCAAAGTCCGCGGCAAGTTTGTCGGACGCCGCCGCCAGCGAATGCAGCAACTGCTCCGCGGGCGCATCGGCGATGGCGTCGTCGATGGATGTTCCCGCACCACGCCCGCCTCCGCCGACGCGCCGCCGGATATCCTCGCCCCAGAAGACGCCCAGGGAAGTGGGCACGGAGTTCACGGACCAGCGTAGATCCCACACGCGCAAAAGTGCGATCTGCGCGGCGACTTTGGCTTTCGCGGGATTGGCGGCCGGGGTCTCGTCCCACGCCTTGATGAGCGCGGGGATCGGTTTTTCAAACCACGTGAGGTAGCTGTCGTACGCCGCGGCAAGCAGAGAGTCAAGCGTGAAATTCTTGGTGTTCCGCAGCACCCGGATGGCGTGCAGCCCGCGCGCGGATTCACCGCCGCTCTCTACATATGCGGGATAATCTTCCTTTTTCGGGCTGCTCGGCCCGGCCGCGGACCACGGCCAGTTGTTGGTGTTGTAGAGCCAGCCGCTCTTGGGGTTCAGCAGGTGCGGCGTCTCGTCCACCGCATGCAGTCCCTTCCACTCCGTGGCCGGATTACTCCCATCCACCGGCTTGGTCCAGTCGAAGCTGGTATCGCGTTTCGGAATGAAGTTACCGTGGAAGTAGGCGATGTCGCCATCGGCATCGGCGAAGATGGTGTTGTTCGACGAGTTGGCCTGCAGTTCCATGGTCTGCCGGAACGTTTTGTAGTCCTTCGCCTTGGTCCGCGTGTAGGATTGCATCAGCGCCTTCACTGGCTCCTGCATCAACCGGATGCTGACCCACTTGCCGTTGGCCTCCCGCACGATGGGCCCGTGGTGGGTCCGGTAGACGGTGAATTTCTTTTCAACCATCGCGTTGCCGGCGCGGTACGGCACGGTGATTGGCGCCGCCACCAGCGGACGTTCTTCGTTGCCGTATTTGTAGAAGAAGCGATCGCCTCTTTTCTGCACGGTTTCGAGATACTCGTCCACCGCATCCACACCGCTGGAGGTGTGCATCCAGCCGGTGCGTTCGTTGAACCCCTGGTACACGAAGAACTGGCCCCAGGTCACGGCGCCGTAGGCATTCAGCCCCTGCTCGCTCACCATCTGCAGCTCAGAGCGGAAGAAGAAGGAGGTGTGGGGGTTAATCAGCAGCAGGGCGTGGTGCGCCACGGTGTTGGAGGGCCCGATGGCCATGCCGTTCGACCCTCCGGGCTCCGCCGCCTGGCTCTCGGGAGCCTGGTAGAACGCCCGGCGCACGGCGTCTTTGCCGTAGAACGCCTGGAGTTGGTTCAGGTTCACGCGCTCGATGTCGCCGCCGATGCTCCCCTCGGTGAAGGCAAGAGCCATCCACGGCTCGAAGCGCTGGATCACTCTCGGTTTCACCTCGGGATGCTTGGAGAGATAGTAGTTCAGGCCGTCGGCGAAAGCGTTCATCAGCGTTTTCAACCACGCCGGACTGGCTGCGTATTGGCTCTTCAACGCGGCGGGGTCGATGAATAGCTTCATGCGCAGGTCCTGGTAGACCCTGCCCTCGCCCTCGGCCTCCGCCAGACGCCCCATGGCGTTGAGGTAATTGGTCTCGACGCGATTGAAATCGTCCTCCGCCTGGGTGTACATCATGCCGAAGACGGCGTCGGCGTCGCTTCTTCCGTAGACGTGCGCGATACCCCAATCGTCACGCACGATGCTGACCCTGCCAGCCTGCTGCTGCCAGCGCGCGGCTTCGGGGGCCGCGGCGGCCTGAAACGCAAGCGCGGCGGATGCGGCAGCCAGCAGGAGAACGGCCTGCTTCACATAACGTTTCATTACCCCACCAGGGCGTGGACCGGCGAGAGCCAACCGTGGCTATCCTCGCGCGTGCCGTTGATCACTCCGAAGAATTCTTTCTGCAGCCGCTCCGCGATGGGGCCTCGGCGGCCTGTGCCGACGGTGATCCGGTCGATGGAGCGGATCGGCGTGATTTCAGCGGCGGTGCCGCTGAAGAAGACCTCATCGGCGACGTACAGCATTTCCCGTGGAATGATGGTCTCCACCACCGGGATGCCGATCTCGCGGGCGATCGTGAGGATGGCGTCGCGCGTAATGCCGGGAAGCACGCTGGCGCCGAGCGGCGGGGTGTGGATCTTGCCGTCGCGCACCACGAAGATGTTCTCACCCGAGCCTTCGCTGACGTAGCCGGCCACATCGAGCGCGATCCCTTCGGCATAGCCGTTGGTGATGGCTTCCATTTTTATGAGCTGCGAGTTCATGTAATTCGCGCCAGCCTTGGCCAGCGCGGGCAGCGTGTTGGGGGCCAGGCGGCTCCAACTGGAGACGCAGACGTCGACGCCTTCGGCGAGAGCATCGTCGCCCAGATACTTACCCCAACTCCAGCACGCCATGAAGACGTCGATGGGGTTCTTCATGCCATTGACGCCCATTTCTCCGTACCCGCGCATCACGATGGGGCGCACGTAGCAGGAATCCATTTTGTTGACGCGCACCAGTTCCAGCATGGCGTCGGCCAGTTGATCGGCGGAGAATCCGATATTGTCCATGCGGTAAATTTTGGCCGAATCCAGCATGCGGCGGACATGCTCGCGCAAGCGGAATATGGCCGGCCCCGACGGGGTGGAATAGCAGCGAATGCCTTCGAATACGCTGCTCCCATAGCTCACCACGTGCGAGAGCACGTGAATCGTGGCATCCTGCCAGGGGATGAAGCGGCCGTTATGCCAAATCTTTTCAGTAGGCGTCAACATGAATAAATTATACCGGAAGTTACTTGACCGCCTGCCTCGCGCCCTGGCGGGCTCGGTCGCGGAGTTCGCCGATATTCAGACCGGTGAGCGCGGTGGCCACGGCCCCGCCCATCAATAGCGGCAGCGTGAGAGAGACGAACAGAATAATGGAGAACGTCTTAGCATCGTTCTGTTCGACTTCGAAGAGGCCGAGCGCCATGACGCAGGCAAGATTAATCAGGCCGAGATTGCCGGGGGCGTTAGGCACTACCGTGCTAAGACGGATCAGGGTCAGGACGCCGCCCGCAACCCAGAAAGAGAGATCCAGGCCATAGGCGCGCATCAAGGCGAAAACCGACAGAATCTGTAGCGCGAAGTAGAGCAGACTGATGGCGGCGGTGAAGCCCAGGGTGCGCGCGCTGCCCATTAGATGCAGCCCTTCCACGATGTGGCGCAGGGTGGCGCTCCAGCGGCTTTCGCTGAGTACCGCGTGGGCATGCTGCTTGTGCTTCACGATCCAGAAGAGGATGCCGATGCCCATCAGCAGCAGTACGGCGAGCGCCTGCACCAAGATGGTGAGATCCCGCGGGATGCCGCGCACGAAGCTGGCTGTGATGAGGAACGCGGCGATCATCCAAATGCCGTCGATGATGCGCTCCAGGCCCGCGGAGGCGAAGGTGAGCGAGAGGCGCAGATCGTTCCAGTGGGCCAGCAGGTAGCAGCGAATCACCTCGCCGGTGCGCAGCGGGAGCAGTTCATTGGCGAAAAGTCCGATGTAGATTGCCTGCACGGTGCGCCAGAAGCTGACGCGCGCCACGGGCGCCAGCAGTGTGGTCCAGCGCCAGCCGTGGGCGACGTAGACCGCGAGATCGGCGGCCACCGCGAGCCCCACCCACCGGTAATCGAGCGAACGCAGCGTGGGTCCCAGTTCGCTGAGCGGGTATCCATGGAGCACCCAGATGAGGCAGGCGGCGGAGATGCTGTAACCGAGCACTTGCGGAAGCCAACCTGGGATTCTCATCGGGGTTCGGTCACGCCTTCATCATAGCCTGAGGACTCAACGGAGCCTTGTGGGGCGCACCCCCTGGACCCGCTTCTTGCCTCGGCTTGCCCATCCAGCGTTCCGCAGCGCAACACCGCCCAGGTTAGGGTACTCTAGCTGTGATGAAGCCATTACGCCGTGTTGCGGTATTGGGGGCCGGAACCATGGGGGCGCGGATCGCGGCCCATTTTGCCAATGCGGGGTTCCCGGTGGACCTGTTGGATATCGTGCTGCCGGACCAGCCCAAGCGGAATCTGGCGGCGCTAACCGGAATCGAAAGCGCCGCGAAGCAGAGGCCCGTTGCGTTTTTCACGGACGCCGCGAAAGCCCTGATCGCGCCGGGGAATTTCGAGGACGATCTGGGCCGCGTGGGGCGATGCGAGTGGATCGTCGAAGCCGTGGCGGAGAATCTTGAGATCAAACGTTCGCTGTGGCGCCGCGTGGCGGCGTTGCGCGCCCCGGGGTCGATTGTCTCAACGAATACCAGCGGGATTCCGCTGGCGCGGATCTCCGAGGGCTTCGATAGCGAGTTCCGGCAGCATTTTCTGGGCACGCACTTCTTCAATCCGCCGCGCTATCTGCACCTGGCGGAAGTCATCGCGGGGGCGGAGACGCGCGCTGAAGTCCTCGATTGGGTGGCCGCGTTCTGCGATCTGCACCTTGGCAAAGGCGTGGTGCCGTGCAAAGATACGCCCAACTTTATCGGCAATCGCATCGGCTGCTTCTTCGGGGCGAAAGTGGGACTGCTCACCGAAGAAGGCGACTACACGGTGGAGGAGGTGGACGCGCTGACGGGGCCGCTGATCGGGCTCCCGAAGAGCGCCAGCTTCCGGCTGATCGATATTATCGGCCTTGATGTGTGGGTCCATGTGCTGCGTAATTTGTATGAGGCGGCGCCGCTCGACCCGGCCCGCGAACTGTATCGCGTTCCGGAAATCATGCAGCAGATGATGCAGCGCGATTGGCTGGGGGAAAAGCGCGGGCAGGGCTTCTACAAGCGCGTGGGCAAAGGCGCGGACAAGCAGATTTGGGCACTGGACCGCAAGACGTTGGAGTATCGCCTGGTGCAAAAGATGAAGTTTCCGGCGGTGGAAGCCGTGCGCGGAATCGAGGACCTCGGGCAGCGGCTGCGCGCGCTGGTGGCGTCCGACGACCGCGCCGGGCAGTTTCTGTGGAAGCTGTTTCGCGACTTCGTGATCTATGCGGCGCGCATGGTGCCAGAGATATCGGACCGCATCGTGGAGATCGATCGCGCCATGCGTTGGGGTTACGGGTTCAAGCTCGGGCCCTTCGAACTGTGGGACGCGCTCGGCGTGCCGGAGACTGTAGAGCGCATGGGCCGCGAAGGGTGCGCGATTCCGGAGAACGTGGCACGCATGCTGGCATCGGGCGCGCAGAGCTTCTATGCGGCTGCGGATTCCGAGGGCGAACCGGCGACGCGCTACTTCCACCTGCATGGCGGCGGGTACGCCGAACTGGAGAAACGTCCGGGCGTGACGGTGCTGGGCGAGATCAAGCGGGCCCGCGGTGTAGTCAAGACCAACCCCGGAGCCTCGCTGGTGGACCTGGGAGACGGCGTGCTGTGCCTGGAGTTCCACAGCAAGATGAATGCGCTGGGCGAGGACATGATACAGATGATGGCCGGCGCCTTGGATGAGGTGGACCGCGGCTTTGAGGCGCTGGTAGTGGCCAACGATGGCGAGAACTTCAGCGTCGGCGCCAATCTGATGATGGTGTTGCTGGCCTCCCAGGAAGGCGAGTGGGACGAACTCGACACCGCCATCCGGCGCTTCCAGGCGGCCTGCATGGCGATGAAGTACGCCTCGCGCCCGGTGGTGGCGGCGGCGTTCAACATGGCGCTGGGCGGCGGCTGCGAAGTGCTGCTGCACGCGGGCCGCGTGCAGGCCTCGGCGGAAACCTACATGGGCCTGGTGGAGACGGGCGTGGGGCTGATTCCGGCGGGAGGAGGGTGCAAGGAAATGCTGCTGCGGCTGGGCAACGCCAAACGCGCGTTCGACTTGATCGGGTTCGGCAAGGTCAGCGAGAGTGCCGCGCACGCGCGCGAGCTGGGTTTCCTGCGCCCCAGCGACGGGCTGACCATGAATCGCGAACGCCTGGCGGCGGACGCCAAGGCGGCGGCGCTTGGGATGGTGCCCGGTTGGTCGCCAATGCTGCCGCGGCAGGATATCCCGGTGGAAGGCGAGGCGGGCTATGCAACGCTGAAGATGGGTATGAAGATTGCGGCCGAAGGCGGGTACATCACGGAGTACGATTGCGTGGTCGGGGAGAAACTGGCATACGTGCTTAGCGGCGGACGCCTGACCGGCACGCAGAAGGTCTCGGAACAGTATCTGCTGGATCTGGAGCGGGAAGCGTTTCTGAGTTTGTGCGGCAATGTGAAGACCCGGGAACGTATGCAGTACATGCTGAAGAACGGCAAGGCGCTGAGAAACTGAGGATGCGGATTCAACGCAGAGACGCAGAGATCGCAGAGGGAAGCGCGGAGAACACCTTTGAAATAGCGCGCCATGCGGCAAGCGGTAATTGTCGATTATTTCCGGGCTCGCTTTTCTCTGCTCTTCCTCTGCGCTCTCTGCGTCTCTGCGTTGAACAGCCTCGTTCGTAACCAAAGGAGAACAGCCATGCGGGAAGCGGTAATTGTCGATTATTTCCGGGCGGCGGCGCGGAGCGCGGTGCGGCGTTTCCGTGCCTCCGCCCGCTTTTCTCTGCGCTTCCCTCTGCGCTCTCTGCGTCTCTGCGTTGAACAGCCTCGTTCGTAACCAAAGGAGAACAGCCATGCGGGAAGCGGTAATTGTCGATTGTTTGCGGACGGCGGTGGGCAAGTCGCCGCGCGGGGCGCTCCGCCATACCCGGCCGGACGATCTGGCGGCCATCGTGATTCGCGCCTTGCTGGACCGCTATCCGGCAGCCAAGGAAGATGTCGAAGACGTCATCCTGGGATGCGCCATGCCAGAGGGCGAGGCCGGGGCAAATATGGCGCGCCAGGCGGCCCTCCGCGCCGGTTTGCCGGATTCCGTTCCGGCGATGACCGTCAACCGCTTTTGCAGTTCAGGCCTGCAGGCGATTGCCCTGGCGGCGGAACGTATCCGCGCTGGCGCCGCCGATATCGTGATTGCGGGCGGCAGCGAGTCCATGTCGCTGACCCCGCCCGGGGGACTTAAGCCGGCGCCGAATCCCTGGTTCGTCGAACATTGGCCGGAGGTCTATTTGACCATGGGCCTGACGGCCGAGCGCATGCATCGCAAGTATGGCGTATCGCGCGAGGATGCCGACGCGTTCGCCCTGCGCAGTCATCGGAATGCGGTGCGCGCGCAGGCGAATGGCCACTTCGCGGATGAGATTGTCCCCATCGAGCTGGAACACGTTTCGCCGGGAACCGTGGAGCGCTCGGTGTTCCTCCGCGATGAAGGGCCGCGAGCGGACACGTCGCTCGAAGCGCTCGGCAAACTGAAGCCGGTATTCCACGCGCAGGGCATGGTGACGGCGGGGAATTCGTCGCAGACCAGCGATGGCGCGGCCGTGGCGCTGGTCATGTCGGAAACCAGGGCGCGGCAATTGGGGTTGCGCCCCAAGGCGCGCTTCGTGAGCTATGCCGCGGCGGGCGTGCCGCCGGAAATCATGGGCATCGGGCCGGTGGTGGCGATTCCGAAAGCGCTGGTCATGGCCGGCCTGAAGTTGCACGATATCGGCGTCGTCGAGTTGAACGAGGCCTTCGCCGTGCAGGCGCTGGCGGTGATTCGCCGGGCCGGGCTGGATGCGGATCGAGTGAACGTGAATGGCGGGGCGATCGCTCTGGGGCATCCGCTGGGCTGCTCGGGGGCGAAGCTGACGGCCACCCTGCTGCGCGAGATGGAGCGCCGCCAGGCACGCTACGGAATGGTCACCATGTGCGTGGGCGGCGGACAGGGAGCGGCGGGGATATTCGAATGGCTGCAATAAAGGGCGGCTCGTTCCTGGTCGAAGAGACCGCGCCCGACGCGGTGTTCACGCCAGAGGATTTTTCCGACGAACATCGCGCCATCGCGCGCACCGCCGCGCAGTTCTTCGCCGGCGAGGTGGCGCCCAACATTGCCGCGATCCAACACCAGGAGCCGGGTGTGGCGGTGGCCGTGCTGCGCAAATCGGCGGCGCTCGGCCTCACCTCCATGGCGATTCCAGAGGAGTACGGCGGCCTCGAACTGGATCTCATCTCGGCGCTGGTGGCGGCGGAGCAGCTTGCGGGCGATGGCTCGTACGCCGGATGGCACGGCGCCCACAGCGGGATCGGGACGCTGCCGCTGGTCTACTACGGAACTCCCGCCCAGAAGGCGAAGTACCTGCCGAAGCTGGCCACGGCGGAGATGGTGGCGGCCTATGCGCTCACCGAGCCGCACGCCGGCAGCGATGCGCTCGCGGCGCGCACCCGCGCAGATCTGAGCGCCGACGGCACGCACTACCTGCTCAACGGACAGAAGGCGTGGATCACCAACGGGGGCGCGGCCGATCTGTTCACTGTGTTTGCCAAAGTCGGCGGCGAAAAGTTCACCGCCTTCCTGGTGGAGCGGGCGTTCGGTGGAGTGACCAGCGGCGCCGAAGAAAAGAAGATGGGGATCAAGGGCAGTTCCACCACGGCGGTGTATTTCGATAACGTCCGCGTGCCCGTGGAGAACGTGCTGGGGGAGATCGGGCGCGGGCACATTATCGCGTTCAACATTCTGAACATCGGGCG
This sequence comes from Candidatus Solibacter sp., assembly GCA_025361425.1. Lineage (GTDB taxonomy): Bacteria > Acidobacteriota > Terriglobia > Bryobacterales > Bryobacteraceae > Solibacter. The sequence goes on from JANYAH010000336.1 coordinate 10,436, forward strand.
CCTGAAGCTAGGCGCGTTCGCCCTGGGCGGGGCCAAACAGGTGCTGGCGGACTCGCTGAAATACGCCAGGGAACGCACGGCGTTCGGCAGCGCCATCGCGCAATTCGGCGCCATCCGGCACAAGCTGGCGGAGATGGCCGTGCGCCTCTACGCCACCGAATCGATGGTGTGGCGCACGGCGGGGCTCATCGCCCCGCGGGAATCGCTCAAGACCATCGAGGAGTTCGCGGTGGAGTGCTCCATGGTGAAGGTTCACGCTTCGGAAATGCTGGACTACGCGGTGGATGAAGGCGTGCAAATTCACGGCGGGTACGGTTATCACCAGGATTACGCGGTGGAGCGCGCCTACCGCGATTCGCGCATCAATCGCATCTTCGAAGGCACCAATGAGATCAATCGTCTGCTGATTCCCGGGATGCTGCTGAAGCGCGCCGCGCGCGGCCAACTCCCGCTGCTGGCCGCGGCGCAGAAGGTGATGGCCGAGATCCTCAGCGGGCCGGCCGCGGGCGGCGAGAGCGGCGACGAAGAAATGCGCCTGGTGCGCAACGCCAGGAAGATTACCCTGCTGGCCATGGGGCTGGCCTACCAGAAGTTCCTCGCGGACTTGGAGAAGCAGCAGGAAGTGCTCATGGGGATCGCCGATATGGTGACGGAGGTGTTCGCCATGGAATCCGCGCTGCTCCGCTCCCGCAAAACCGGGACGGGCGCGGATCTCTGCGCGGTGCTGTTGCGCGACGCCATGGCGCGCGTGGAGGTGGCGGCGCGCACCGTGCTGGCGGCCTGCTCCGCCGGCGACATGCTGCGCACCAATATGGCGGTGCTGCGGCGCTTTGCCAAATATGAGCCGGTAGATGCAATCGTACTGCGCCGTCAGATTGCGGATCGCTTGTTGGCTGCCGGCCGGTACGTTGTATGACTATGGCGCTCGACGTGCTTTGACCTACGGTAAGTTTATGCGTAAACTCTTCGTGGTGCTGTGTGGCGTGTCTCTCATGGCGGTGTCGGCCTCTGGGCAAGGTGACGACAATCATTTTCGGGATTTTAAAGACAAGCTGATCTGGAAGGGGCCACTGATAAAGACCGCGATCAGCGCGCTCTTTAATGAGGCGATCAACTCCCCCACGGAGTGGGGCCGGGGAATCGATGGCTTCGGCAAGCGTGCCGGTAACTCGTTCGGACAGCGCGCCGTCAAGGCCTCGGTCGAACTGGCCTTCAGCCCATTGACGCATGAGGATCTGCACTTCAGACGGTCGGGTGAGGGCACCGTTTGGACCCGCGTGAAGCACGTCGTCGTGGGGACATTCTGGGTGCGGCGCGACAACGGTATGGGGCACACGCTGGCCGCCGGGCGGATTACCGGCGCCCTCGCGGCGGGGCAGGTGTCTCGCCTCTGGATGCCGGCCCGACTGGCCAACTTCGGAGCCGGCCTGCGGACTTCCGGCGGCACGCTTGGTCTGGACGTGGGGAGCGATCTCGTGCGCGAGTTTTGGCCCCGCAAGCGATAAACAGGGTAGAATGGCGGCTTCATGCCCGCCAACGGTACCTACCTCATCTGCCTGACGGTCGCCACGTTAGCGCTTCTGCTTTTCCTGATTCTGGTGGTGAAGCTGCACGCCTTCGTCGCCCTGTTGATTTCCGCCATGGCGATGGGGCTCGCTTCCGGAATGGGGCCGGACAAGGTGCTGAAATCCATCCAGGCGGGCTTCGGCGACGCCCTGGGATTCATCGCGGTGGTGCTCGGGTTGGGCGCCATGATCGGCCGCTTCCTGGAATATTCCGGCGGCGGCCGCGCGCTGGCGGATTGGCTGCTCGAAAAGTTCGGCATCGAACACGCCGCATGGGCCATGCTGGCGGCGGCGTTTCTGGTGGGGCTGCCGATCTTCTTCGAGGTCGGTTTCATCATCCTGGTGCCGCTCGTGTGGAACCTGGCGCGCGAGACCAAGCGCTCGCTCTTGTTCTATGGCTTGCCGATGGCGGCCGCGCTGACCATGACGCATTCCCTCGTGCCGCCCCATCCCGCTCCGGCGGCCGCCACGCAATTGCTGGGTGGCGATCTGGGGAGCACCATCCTCTACGGCGCCGCCATCTCCCTCCCGATGGCGTTGGCCGCCGGCATGGTGTACGGTACTTGGATCGCACGGCGCATTTACATCCCCGTGCCCGACATCGCCCGTACCATGACGCGCGCGCCGGAGACGGAATCGGCGCCGCCCATCCCGATGGTGATTCTGCTGCTGCTGCTCCCGGTGATGCTGACCTTGGGCGCCACCCTGGCAAGCTTGCGCGATCTGCCGTTTAAGAACGTGGCGCTCTTTGTCGGGCACCCGTACACAGCGCTCACCGTGACCGCGCTCGTGGCGATTTACTTTTTCGGCATCCGGCGCGGCCTTTCGCGCGATAAAGCCTCCAAGATGGCGACCGAAGCCCTGTTGCCGGTGGGCACGCTGATCTGCATTATGGGCGGAGGCGGCGCGCTGAAGCAGATTATTGTGGATTCGGGCGTAGGCGGCTATGCCGGCAAACTGCTCATGACCAGCGCGATCTCGCCGTTATTTGTGGTGTGGCTCATCGCGGCGGTGATGCGCCTCGCGCAGGGCTCGGCCACCGTGGCCATCATTACCGCGGCAGGCATCGCCGCGCCGCTGGTCAAGGGGATCCCGGGTTACGCGCCCACTGAGTTGATTCTGGCCCTCTGCTGCGGCGGATCGGCCTTCTCCCACGTCAACGATTCGGGCTTCTGGCTGGTCACCCAGTACTTCGGCATGACGGTCCCGCAAAGCTTGAAAACGTGGACCACCATGAAGATCGTCGCATCGGTGGTGGGCCTCGCGATCGTGATGACCGCGCATGCATTCCTACGATAGCCCCCCGACGCCCCGCTCCGGCGCTGCACTCTGAAATAGGCGCCAATACCCGCGGAAACGCGATGGCGCCAGCCCACATATCTCCGCTGGCTTCGGGTTCGTATCTCCGCACCTCCCCGTCAGATGCACGCCCTCTCTGCTTCCGGCTTCGCTGGGTCGGGGAATGGATCTCGGGTTGCAGCCAGCCGTCACTGTATTGTGCGAGCCTCACCAGGCGGCGCGGCGAGCCCGCCGGAATCGTCCGCCTGCCCCAGTTGCTTGCGCAGTTCGGCAAGCCCGAGGCGCCAGCCCGCTTCGGCGCGAAGCAGATCCGCTTCCGCCGCCAGGCGCGCACCCTGGGATTCCGTGTAGGCCGATTTCAGCCCCAGCCCGAGTTCGTACTGGTCTTTGGCGAGGCGCTCGCCCTCGCTGCGCAACGCGATCGCCTCACGCGCCACATTTACCATCTGGAACGACCGGTCCATAGTGCGCAGACTCTTGCGGACCTGCTGATCCAGCCCGTCCTCCACTCGCTTCAGGTTCTCTTCCGCCTGGGCGAGCAAGGTCTTGCGTTCCCGTACGAGGTCGCGCCGTTTGCCGGCGTCGAACACGGTGTAGGTGGCCGATGCGCCCACGGCGCCGAAGTTGCCCGGCAGGGTCGGAACTCCAGCCTGGTGGAAGTACTGCGCCACCACCGTGACCTCCGGGATGTAGTCGGCCTGCGCGGCGCGCACTCCGGCCCGCGCCTTGTCGATCCGCGCGCGTGCCTCGGTCACTTCCGGACTGTGTTCCAGCGCCTGGCGAACCGCTTCTTCGGGCGTGAGAAGCGGGAATTTAGGCCGCTCCGGCTCCGTCAGGGATAGTGCGGTGGTTGGCGGCAGCCCGATCGCGATGTTCAGCGCTTCACTATAGTCGGCCTCCAAATCGACCGCCGCCTGGAGGTTCTGTTTGGCTTCGAGCAATGCGACGCGCCGTCCGATGGCACTGACCGGGAGGGCGTTGCCCGTCTCCACCGCGTTCCGCGCGTCTTGCAGAAGTTCTTCGGCGGCGGGCACTTTAGCGGCCGCGGCGGAGCGTTGACGCTGAGTAATCAGAACCGCGTAGTAGAGTTGCTCCACGGCGTAGCGGACCTCATGCCGGCCTGTGGCGGATTGAGCTTTGGCGATCTCCTCGTCGCTCGCCGCGGCATTCACACTTTGCCGGATTTTTATCAGTTGCGTGAGTGGCTGCCCGACGGTGACGCCGCCGAGGAACAGGTTTTGCTTTACCAGGTTGATGGGAACGGGAATGCTCGGAAACGGCGGCGGCAGGAAGCCCAGCCCGAGTTCCCCGGCTGTGATGGTGCTGCCAAGTTTCTCGTTGAAGGAGAGGTAGTTAGCGTTGGCGAGGGCTTTGGGAAAATAGTCGGCGCGCGCGCCCGCGCGCTTGTGAGAGGCTTCCTGGACCTTCAGCCGAGCCATTATCAGTACCCGGTTGTTCTGCGCCGCGAGTTGTTGCGCTTCTTCCAGAGTCAGTGGACGGGCCGCCTGCAGAGGCAGCGAGATGGTCGCAATCAAGATGGCCAGTAGGAATTTCATGAGCGTCCTTCCACCGCGTCCGCGGCGCCGCGGGCGGTCAACACATACAAGGCAGGCACCACGAGGAGCGTGAAGAACATCGAGAACAGCAGTCCGAACGCGATCACGGCCGCCATCGGTGCCCACATCAGGGAACCCGACAGGATCATGGGCAGGACGCCGACCGCGGCAGCCAGAGTGGTCAGGAAAATAGGCCGCATCCGGCGAGCGCCGGCCGCGCGTGCGGCATCGAGCAGCGGCGTCCCCTGTTGGCGGCACTGCTTGATGTAGTCCACCAAAAGGATGGAATTGCGGACCACCACGCCGCCGACGCCAATGAACCCGATCTGCGCCACGAAGCTGAACGGCATGTGGGTAATCATCAGCCCCACCGCCCCGCCGAACAGGGAGAGCGGTATCGACGACATCACCACCAGCGTTTCCGCCACCGAATGAAACTGGAACAGCAGAATCAGAAAAATCAGCAGGACGCTGATGACCGCTGCCTTGACAATCCCGCCGGTCATTCTGGATTGCGATTCCGTCTCGCCGCCGTAGGCGATGCGGTACCCGGGCGCCAGCGGAATTTTGGCGATTTCCGGGCGGGCCTGCGCCAGGATCTTCGATGCATACACGCCTTCCTGAAAAAAGCTCCGCACCGTGATCGTGCGCACGCCGTTGCGCCGTACAATCCGGCCAGTCTCCCACGCCGGCCTCAGGCTGGCGATCTGGCGCAGCGGCACCTTCGCTCCGGTGACCGGCGAGGTGATGTACGCATCGCGGATGTCGTCAAAGCTCTGCCGGCTGGATTCATCCAGGCGCAGCAGGATATCGACGGCGCGCGAGCCCTCCCAATACGTGGAGACCACGGCTCCGTTGAAGCCCGCCGCCAGAGACCGGCTCACCGAGGCGTTGGAGAACCCCAGTCGATTGGCCACCTCATCATCCACGTCCACTTTCAGCTCATAGGAATCCTCCCGCCAGTCGCGGTGGACGTATTCCGTTCCGGTGGTGTTGCGCAAGATCTGCCCGACGCGGTCCGATAGCGACTTGAGCGGACCCAGCTCGTCGCCCGAAATCCGCACTTCGATGGGCGCCGAGAAGATCTCGCCCTGCTGTAGTTCCTTCACGATGGTCAGCGCTTCCGGAACAACCACGCGCAACCGGCGGCGAAACTCATCCACCAACTCCCCGGTCTTTTCGACGTCTTTGGTATTCACCAGGATCTGCCCATAATTGGCGGACGGTTGCTGCGGATCGACATTGTAATAGAAGCGCGGCGCGCTGGAGCCGACGAAGGTGCCGTAGCTCGCCACCAGCGGGTGGGCCGCCAGTTCCTTTTCCACCTTGCGCAGCAGGGCGTCGGTGAACTCCACCTTCGACCCTTCCGGAAGCCAGAGATCGATCACGAATTGCTCCCGCTCCGCCGGCGGAAAGAAACGCTGCGGAAGGTGCATCATCAGCACCACCCCGGCGGCCACGGCTAGAGCCCCGCCCAGCACGGTGAGCCGGGGCGCGCGCAGGGTCAGGCCGGCCACGGATCCGTAATGCGCCTCGATGCGGTCCACCATGCTGGCCTTGCCGGCGCGCCCGTCATCCTGGTGTAGTCCCTTGGTAATAAAGCGGCGGCACACTAGCGGGGTAAAGAAGAACGCAACCGCAAAGGAGACGCTCAACGAAATCGTGACCACGATCGGCATGCTGTGGATGAACTCGCCGACACTGCCCGTGAGCGTAAACAGGTTGGGCAGGAACGCCGCGATGATGGTCAGGGTGGCCACCAATACCGCGATTACGATATCGTTGGCGCAATGCGCGGCCGCGTAATCCACGCTCTTGCCCTGGTCCAGCAGTTCCACGTAGTTGTCGGCCACCACGATGGCGTCGTCCACCAGAATCCCCAGCATGACCACCAGCATGGAAATGGATACCTGCTGCAGGTCCATGCCGAACAGGTAGAGCAACGCGAACGTGATGGAAACCGTCGCGGGAATCGCCGCCGAGGCCACCAGCGCCACGCGGAGCGGCAAAAGCAGCATGGTGACCAGGATCACCGCCACAATGGCGATGCCAAACTCGCGCATGAAGCTGGAGATGCGCTCTTGCACCATTTGCGGCTGGTTGGCCACCAGATCGATCTGCAGCCCGGGAGGCACCAGGCGCCGCGCTTCGTCCAGCTTGCCGGCGATCTGCCGGCCGAACTCGACAATGTTGTTGCCCTCCTGCATCTCCACGGAGATCATCAGCGCGGGCTGCCCGTTGTAGCGCGTGAGCAACTGCGGGTCCTGGTAGCGGCGCTCGATTTTCGCCACGTCCCCGAGGTAGAGCGGCTGCCCCTCCGGGCTGACGTCGATCATCAGGCCCTTGAGGCCGGCGGGAGTTTCCAGCAGCCCGTTGACCCCCAGCGGCAATTTGCTCTTGTCGGTTTCGAACTGCCCGCCGAACTGTACCGTGTTTCGTGCCTGTAAGGCCTGGATCACCACCGGCAGCGGAACGCGGTACTGGGCCAGCCGTTCGGGCGTGCTGGTGACGTAGATCTGTTCCTTCTGCTCGCCGTAGCGCTTCACCTTTGAGGTTGCCGGCAGGGTGCGTAGCGCTTCCTCAATCCGCTCCGCGTAATCCTTCAGCTCGCTATAGTCGTACCGGCCATGCACGGCCAGAAGCACGGCGATGGTGTCGCCGAAATCGGTGTCCAGAATCGGCCCTATGACTCCCGGCGGCAGGCTCGCCTGTCGCACTACCAACATGTCGTGGCGCAGCTTCGACCAAAATTGGTCGGGCCGCGCCGTGGATTCTTCAAGTTCGATGTTGAGGAACGCGGCGCCCGGGCGGCTGGTGGAATACGTCTTCTCCTTGCGGACCTCCTGGTAACGGAAGAGGCGCTCCTCCAGCACCTTCGTCACCTGCTGTTCCACCTGCTCGGAAGTGGCTCCGGGGTACAGCACCGCCATCACGCCCACCCGCACCGTGATCTTCGGGTCCTCGCGGCGCGGCATGGTCAGCAATGCGTAGACGCCGGCGGCGAACAGCAGGGCGGTGCAAACTAAGGTGATCTGCGGATAGCGCAGCCACGCGGGTCCGGACTTCATTGCGCGGCCCTTTCATCGGTAGCCGTGACCAGCGAGCCGTCGTGCACCAGTTGCTGGCCCGCGATTACCACCCTTTCGCCGCCCGAAAGTCCACTCAGTATTTCCACCTCGCGGCCATAGACGGTGCCGGTTTCCACGCGCCGCGCATAGACGCGGTTTTTGTCCGCGAACCACACGAAGACGGTGGATACGCCCTGCGCATCGCGCACCAGCGCCTGCAACGGCAGCGTGACGGCCGAGACCTTTCCGCCGGATTCGATTTTCGCTTCCGCCACCATGCCGGCGCGCAGTTCCAGCTTCGGATTGGGCACCGCGATCTTGACGGCGAACGTGCGCGCGGCCGGGTCCGCCGCGTAGCCGATCGTCTCCACCCGGCCTTCCAACATCCCGTCGCCCAGCGACGGAACTCGTACCTGCGCGCGCTGGCCGATTCGGATCTTGCCGATCTCCGCCTCCGGCACTCCCGCGCGCACCTTCGCCGGGCGCAGATTCATCAGCACCAGGGCCGTGCGGCCGGGGATCGCCAGAACTCCGCTCTCGATATCGCGCTTCACAATCACGCCGGCGAAGGGCGCCGTCAACCGCGTGTCGCCCACAGCTTTACGCGCCAGCGATTCCTGAGCCTGAGCCGCGTGGAATGTCTCCTTGGCGGCAAGTTTATCTTCCTGGCGGGTGCCTTCTTCGGCGAGGCTGTAGCGCTCTCGGGCGGCCAGCCAGGCGGCTTCCGTTTTCTTGTAGTCGTTGGCCGTCAGACTGCCGCGCTCATAGAGCGCCTTCAACCGCCCATACTCGTCCGCGGTGCGGTCCAGGTCGACCTTCGCCTGCGCCAGTTCCTGACGCCGTACTCCGGCGTCCACCTTCTGCATCGTGGCGCCGGCGGCGCCGGCTTGCGAAGCCGCGGCGCTCGCCTTGTACTGATAATCGCGTACGTCCAGTTCGGCTAATAGCTGGCCGGCGCGCACCAACTGCCCTTCTTCGACGTGAACCCGGCTCACCTGGCCGGTGACCTGGAAGGACAGATAGGCCGTCTCCGCCGCCTCCACGTTGCCGCTGGCGTTGATGGCCAGCGGATGGCCGAAGTGTCCCGGCAGTCGCACGGTCACCAGCTGCGGAGTTTCCGCCCGAGGGGCGGCCGGTTTGGAACCGCAGGCGCCGGTGATCAGCGCCATCAGCAGGAGTCCCGCTGTGCCGCACCCCCCGAATCGCGAACACAATACCTTCATGCAATGCTCCTCTTGCCTGCGCCGGCGCGCTCAATCTCCGCCACCAGGTCGTTCATCCACGGTGAACGGGCAATCAACTGGACGCCGTTCTGGTGCATCAAAGTGAGCAGATACCGGCCCGCCAGGTCAACGAATTCAGTGCCGCTTAAGTCCACTACTTGAGTCATTTGCGGGTATTCCGCGGAGCACCTACGCCAAGTTAGCTCCAGTTCGGTAACCCAGACTCCCACCAGTCTGCCTTCGAGCAGGATGTGGACTGCATCGCCGCGATCCTCGACCGTTATTCTGAGCATTTCTTGTCGATTCTCCACTGGGTAACAATGCACGACAGGCTCCACTATGAACTACCACAGAGGTCGAGCTATCTCATTGAAGAATTAAGAAGTTTGGTCGCCGGAAAAGGCCGGCAGCCCAGTGCCAGTGCTGGTATGTTGGCGGATGCCAGCCGGCTGGCACTTGTGGCGCTACCGCGGGCGGGCGATGCCGAGTTTCTTCATCCGGAACTGCAGGGTCGGGCGCTTCAGCCCGAGTCTCGCAGCCGCGCCCTTTGTGCCAGAGAGCACCCAGTTCGTGTCGTTCAGCACCTGCAGGATGTGTTGCCGTTCGGCATCTTCCAGACTACCGGCTAGGCGATCTGGCCGCGGTGTCTTGGTCCTGAGCACCTCTAGTGGAATCTTCAGCGCCGGCCCCGCGGACAAAATCACCGCTCGCTCAATCACGTTCTGCAACTCCCGTATATTGCCCGGCCATGGATAGCGGACCATGTGCTCCATTGCCTCGGAGGGGATTGTGCGGATCTCCTTCTTCATCCGGGCAGCACATTGCTGCACGAAGTAGCTGACCAGCAGCGGAATATCTTCCACCCGCTCCCGTAGGGGCGGGACGACAACGGGAAACACGTTCAGCCGGTAATAGAGATCGGCTCGGAACTGCCGGTCCTCCACCATCCGCAGCAGATCCCCGTTGGTGGCCGCCACCAATCGCACATCGACGCGTACGGTTCGGCTGCTGCCCAGGCGCTCAAACTCGCGCTCCTGTAACACCCGCAACAACTTTGGCTGCAGCTCCCATGGAATATCCCCCACCTCGTCCAGAAACAGCGTGCCGCGGTCCGCCAACTCGAACCGCCCGATCCGCTGTGCAATCGCCCCAGTGAATGCGCCCCTCTCATGTCCGAACATCTCACTTTCCAGAAGACCCGTGGGGATAGCGGCGCAGTTGACCTTCACAAAGGTTTTCTCGCGGCGCGAACTCAGGTTGTGAATCGCCCTCGCGATCAACTCTTTCCCTGTCCCTGTCTCGCCGAAGATCAGCACCGTCGAATCCGACGGAGCGACGGTCTCCACCTGGCGCAGAACAGCGGTGAGCGCGGCGCTCCGCCCCACGATTTCCTCGAAGAAATAGTTGGCGCGAATCTCGTCCTTGAGGTACAGCTTCTCCTCCGCCAGCCGGGCATTGAGATCCTCGATCCGCCTGTAAGCTGCCGCGTTATCCAGCGCAATGGCGATCTGGCCGGCCACCTGCACCAGCAGCGCAACTTCGTCCCCTGTCATGTCCTCCCGGCGGCTGGCCACGTTGAGTGTGCCCGCAACGCGATCGCCACAAATCAAGGGGACTGCGCACATGCATCGAAATCCTTGCCCGATGAGGTAGCTCATCACCGGATAAGGCGTCCTCTCGAGGTCTCGACCTTTCCTCACCACCGGTCTGCGCGTCGCAAACGCTTCTCCCGGTGGCGTGCCTTCCAGCGGCACCAACGGGTCTTCCGGGAGAACCTGATCCGCTCCATCCCAATCGAGTACGTGCCGGCGAAGTTGCCTGCTTTCGGCATCCCACAGTGTCAGGCTCGTATATTCCACATCCAGGGCTTTCCGAAGAGCTCCAGACAGCGCTTCGAACAGCGGCCGTGTTTCCAGTTGGGCCACCACCGCGTTGTTCACTTGCAGCAATAGACGCAGCCTGTCTCGCTCGCGAGCCAGTTCCTCCCGTAACGCCGTGGCGGCTTCGAAGTTGAGCGCGTTCTCTACGGCAACGGCAACCTGCCGCGCCACCTGACCCATAATCCCGATCTCTTCGTCGCTGTATGCTGCCTTCTCCGATGAGCCGAACGCCAGGCTCCCAAGCTGTCGCCGATCCGTGAATAAGGGCAAGACACAGTAGCTGCGTACACCACCTTGCAGCAGCATCTCCATCACCACCGGGAACCGCGTGTCCAATTCGATGTCGGGGAAATAGAGCGGCTGTCTTGTCCTTAGTACCACGGCTGTGGGTGTTTGGTCCGCCGGAAACTCGTGTTCCACTGCTATTCTGTGCGGAATCGAGGATTCCAGAAGGTACAGTTTGGTCACGCGCCGTTCCGCGTCATACAGCATCAACCCCAAACCAGCGAACGGCACCAGTCTCGCCAGACAGGGAGTCAGCGCGCGGAATAGCGCGGGCAAGGACTGGTGGGACGCTATCTTTTCCGAAACTTCCAGCAGTGCGTCATAGCGGGTACGTAGCGAATCGGCCATATCGTCAACGCCCTCGGGCAACGCTGCGCCGCGGTACGCAGACCTTCCAGAGAACCCAAAGCTCAGTGTAGCCCTTCTCTGCTTCCCGCCTTCGGTGTAGCTGTGGAAATTGCCCAGCCGCGCGCCCACGTCGCCCGGCCGCCCTTAGGTCCGCACGGCACTTGCAGCGGGATTTTCTCGGTTGGCGCCGCCATTGCCCCCGGTGGGCAAGTCCAGCATCCGCCGGAGCGCCGCCGCCAACTCCACGGCCAACACCGCGAACAGGGGCCATCAACTAAGCCAGCGGCATGAACATACTAATCGATGTTCACGGGCAATGTTCTGCGGAACATCTCCGCGAATTGTTCCAGCGCGACCTGCTCCGCCCGCAGGCCCGCCTCCGGCCAGGGGTCAATCGCCTCTTTGCCATAGATCCCGGCGAGATTATTGCGCAGGGTCTTGCGTTTCTGCCGGAAGCACTGGCTGAGGAATCGCAGGAACGCCGCGCGGTCTCCCACGCCCAAATCCCGCATGTGCGGCGTCAGCAGCACCACGGCGGAATCCACCTGGGGCGGCGGCCGGAAAGATCCGGGCTTGACCTCAAATAGCAGGCGGGTCTCAGCGAACAGCGCAGTCTGCAAAGTGAGATAGCCGTACTCGCGGTGGCAAGGTTTCGCGATCAGGCGCTCGGCGACTTCTTTCTGAATCAGAAAAACAATTCGCGGCACGTCCAGGCGCACCGCTTTCTCCAGAATCGGCGACGTGATGTAGTAGGGTAGGTTGCCGGAAATCGGAGCCCGTCCCCATTGGGTAAGGTCGGTGGACAGCACGTCGGCATGCACAATCTCCAGCCGCGGCTCGTCGGCGAACCGCGTCCGCAGGTGTTCCACCAGGGTGGCATCGATTTCGATGGCCACCACGCGCGCGGCCCTGCGCAGCAGCTTCTCCGTCAGCGCGCCGCGGCCGGGACCAATTTCGATCACCAAATCTTCGCCCGCCGGGCATGCGGCGACGGCAATACGCTCCAAAATCGCCCCGTTCGTCAGGAAGTGTTGACCGAGTTTTTGCGGCAAGGTGGCCGCTAGCTCCGCAGGCGGTGGCTGCGGTTGAAGACCACCTGTTTCAGGCCCCAGGTGGGTTGCCCGCTGACCGTGGCCGGCGTGAACTTTGAGAGTAGAATCAAGCTCTTCATTTCGTCGGTCAACTCGCCCCCTGAGAGATAGTAATCCTGCACGTGGCCGCGTTCGTCAATCAGCAGTGTCAGCGCCACTTCATTGCCATAAATCAGCGCGCTGCCCGGCTCCAGCCGCGCGTTAGTGCCGCTGGTACCCACGATTTCGCCATCCGGATCGCCCCACTGCACATCCGCCGTCAGACCCGCCAGAGGCGGTTCGTAGCTATGGCTGTGCGGGAAACTAAGCGTGGGGAACAATATGCTGAACATCACAAACGCCGAGAGCAAGCCGCCGGTGACCGGCACCGCGAAGGGCCGCATCATATTGTCGAACGCCAGGTGCGTAGCGCTTACCCAGTGCGCCAAACGGGTAGAAAGATTCTTGTGTGCGATGCGCCGGGCGCATTCATGCGACGCCATGATTCGGAGTTGGGTGGAGAGCGCGGCGGGCACCGGGGGCCGCGCCATGTCACGAAGGCTCGCGCGCATGTACTGCATGGATTCGAATCGCTCGCCGCACTTGCCGCACGCGTCCAAGTGCGCCAACACATACTCCCGCTCACCCGCTGGCAGGTTACAGTCCAGCAGAAGGGAGATCCGTTCTTGCACGTTTTCACAACTCATAGCATCACTCTGCCGTTTTGGCCACTAGTCGCGGGGCCGCACCTGTTTTCAGGCTGCCCACGAGTTCTTCCCGCAGGGCTTCGCGGCCGCGCAGGATTCGAGATTTCACTGTTCCCAATGAAACACCGAGGATTTCCGCGATTTCCTCGTAGGCCAAGTCCGAGATATCTCTCAGCGCCACGGCTTCCCGGAAGATCGGGTTGATTCTGTTCAGGGCAGCCTCAATCAGGATGTGCCGTTCGTTGTCAAACGCGGCATCAAACGGAGAACGGCTGCGATCTGGAATAATCTCCTTCCAATTGCGCGACTCGTCCGGATTCTTATCCAGTTCCACTTCCGCCCGGCGATGCCGGAAAAACCAGCGGCGGGCGTTGTGGGCTTCATTTACCGTAATCCGGTAGATCCACGTTTTCAGGGTGCTTTGGCCGCGGAAACTCCCTACATTCCGGAAGACCTTCAAAAACACTTCCTGAACTACATCGCACGCCTCACTCTGGTCGTCCAACAGGCGCAATGCGAGTGCGTATACCGGTTGCTGGAAGCGGATCAGCAACTCTTCGTAGGCCCGTTCCGAACCTTCACGCAAGGATGCTATCAAGTGCAGGTCCGTCACGTCGACCGTTTCCGCCGTCCGTTCCAAGCCCAAATCGAATATGGTCGTGCCCACCGGGAGCCTCACATTCAGCCTGATCTCAACGTATCAGGAAACAGTCCGCCTTGCAAAGAAGTAGACACCTCCCCGCCGGAAAAGTTCCCAAATCCGCAAAGTTTGTCCGCAGGCTGGCCAGCTGGTGGGGTGCCCAGCCAGGACTACGCAGCCGGGACGGCTACCTCCCCCGAGATTTGCCATCCCCGCTGCGCAGCCTAATGGACTCTTCTTTTGTAGCGCGGTCCCGCGCCCGGCGCCAGTAGGATTTCCCCGTTTTGCACAATTATCTAGCCCCGCTGCACCATACACTTACGCCTCGTCCAATGTGCCAAACTTGTGTATAAACCATGCAACCGCTGCAATGTTCCGGCATCGGCGCTCTCACCGGCCTCCCCATCCAGCTCGCGTTCCAGGGTTCCGTCCTCTCCGTAACCCCATCCGCCAAAGCCTCCGATCTCTACCTCGCCCCCGGCTTCATAGATCTCCAGGTCAACGGCTTCGCCGGCGTCGATTACAATCACCCGCTCACTCCCCACCAGGAGATCGCCCGTTCCCTCCGCGCCCAGTTCGCTACCGGCGTCACCCGCCTCTACCCCACCGTGATCACCGGGGCGCCCGATGCCATGTACGCCTGCCTGCGCAATCTCGCGGCCGCCCGTGAGTCCATCCCCGAGGGCCACGCCATCGATGGTTTCCACGTCGAAGGCCCCCACCTCTCTCCCGAGGACGGCCCGCGCGGCGCCCATCCCCACCAGTGGGTCCGTCCGCCCGATCTCGACGAGTTCTACCGCTGGCAGGAAGTTGCCCGCGGCCGCATCCGCATCGTCACCCTCTCCCCCGAATGGCCCGAAGCCCCGCGCTACATTGAACGCATCACCGCCGAAGGCGTGGTCGCCTCCATCGGCCACACCCAAGCCGGCGCCGCGCAGATCGCCGCCGCCGTGGCCTCTGGCGCCACCCTTTCCACTCACCTCGGCAACGGCGCCCACCAACTCCTCCGCCGCCACCCCAACTACATCTGGGATCAACTCGCCGAAGACCGCCTGATGGCCGGTTTCATCGCCGATGGCATCCACCTCGGCGCCGCCTTCCTGAAATCCGCCATCCGCGCCAAGACCGTTGACCGCAGCGTGCTGGTCACCGACGCCGCCACCCCGGCCGGCGCCTCCCCCGGCCGCTACTGCCTGGCCGATCAGCCCGTCGATCTCACCGAAGACGGCCGCGTCGTCCTCGCCGGCACGGACCGCCTGGCAGGCAGCGCCCTCCACATGCACCGCGGCGTCGAAAACCTGATGCGCCTCACTGGCCTGTCGCTCCCCGACGCCATCCGCATGGCCACCATCAATCCCGCCCGCGCCGGCAAAGTCCCCGGCCGCACCCTGGGCCTCGTGCCCGGCGAGCGCGCCGATATCGTCCAGTTCCGCCTCACCCCGTCGAACGAAATCGAGATCGTCGCCACCTGGCTCGCCGGAGTCAGAGTCTACTGACGGTCGCACTGGCGGTTCGGATCCGTGCCGGCAATCGCGTCCAGGATGAATTTCGAGATCCGCCCCCGCCGCACCTGAAGTGTAGTGCGGCCGGAGTCCTGCCGGTTTTGTGCGGCGGACAATCTTGCCCGCTGGCGCCTGGGTCGCGGCCGTCCAACCGGACGAGGCGGGCGCTCCTCCTTGGCTGCAATCGGGCGCCTGGCGCTATATAACGATTCTGTCGAAGTGCTCTTGGCGACGGAGGTCAGCATCATGTGCAAACTACGTTTTTGGATACTGCTGGCCGTTGCGGAGGAACGGAAGAGGCCAGGCGCGCCTGCGCGCCGTACAGGCCCATTCCACCTGCGACTTGAATCCCGTCTCCCACCCGTCCTCGCAGGAGAGTACTCTAGATCTGATGTCCACCAAGCGACGCACTTTCCTCCAGCAAGTGGCCCTCGCCAGCGCCGCCACCCAAACCCCCGCTCCCGCCCAAACCCCCGCCTCCGCGCCACCGCCCGCGTCCGATATCTCCTACCCGCGCGTCTTCACCGGGCGACACCTCACCGCCATCGCCTTCCCCCTTGGAGGCGTCGCCGCCGGCGCCATCTCGCTCGGTGGACGCGGTCAACTCCGCGACTGGGAAATCTTCAACCGCCCCGACAAAGGCAATGCACCCAACTACGCCTTCCCCGCCATCTGGGTGCAGTCCGGCGCCCGCAAGCCCATCTCCCGCGTCCTCGAATCCCGCATCCAGCCGCCATACGAAGGTGCCAACGGACTCGGCACCAAGAACGCCCCCGGCCTCGTCCGCCTCGCCTCCGCCACCTTCACCGGCGAGTTCCCCCTCGCCCGCATCGATTTCGCCGACCCCGCCCTCCCCGTCCGCGTCTCCCTCGAAGCCTTCACCCCCTTCATCCCCCATGACCCCGATGAGAGCGGCCTGCCCGTCGCCATCCTCCGCTATCGCGTCACCAACCCGGGTGGGCTGCCCTCGGGGCCATCCGCCAAAGTCTCCATCGCCTGGTCCATCGACAACCCCACCGGACGCACCCCGTCTACCGACACTCGCGTCAACGACTATCGCTCCTCCCCCACTCTGGCCGGCCTCTTCATGCACAGTCCGGACCTCCCCGCCGCCGATCCCCTCAAAGGCAGTTTCGCCCTCACCGCCCTCCATCCCGCCGATGCCCACATCACCTACCTCCGTGGCTGGCAGCGCGACCGCTGGTGGAATTCCCCCATGCTCTTCTGGGACGATTTCTCCGCCGATGGCGAACTGGGCCCCGAACCCGAGGCCCGCAGCGGCGTCGGCGCTCTCTGCCTTAACCGCACTCTCGCCCCCGGCGCCCACGCCGATTTCACCTTCCTCGTCGCCTGGCATTTCCCCAACCGCACCCCCCGCCGCTGTGGCTGGACCGCTCCCAAGGGCGACGAAGACACCCTCATCGGCAATCACTATACCGCCCGTTTCTCCGATGCCTGGGCCGCGGCCGAGTACGCCGCCACCCACCTCGACGCCCTCGAAAACAAGACCCGCCGCTTCGCCGCCGCCCTCCGCGAATCCACCATCCCCGCCGCCATCAAAGACGCCGCCACCGCCAATCTCTCCACCCTCGTCACCCCCGTCTGCTTCCGCACCGCCGATGGCGAGTTCCACGGCTTCGAAGGCGCCAACGATCACGCCGGCTGCTGCCACGGCAGTTGCACCCACGTCTGGAACTACGAAACCGTCACGCCCCACCTCTTCCCCACCTTCGCCCGCTCCCTGCGCGCCACCAGTTTCAACTACGATCTCGACGACGCCGGCGCCATGCACTTCCGCGAGAACCTCCCCCACAAAGAGCCCCTCTGGGGCTTCGCCGCCGCCGATGGCACCATGGGCCAGATCATGCACGCCTATCTCGATTGGACCCTTTCCGGCGATCTCGACTGGCTGCGCGCCATCTGGCCGCGCGTCAAGAAAGCCCTCGAATTTGCTTGGATCCCCGGCGGCTGGGATGCCGACCGCGATGGTGTCCTCGAAGGCGTCCAGCACAACACCTACGACGTCGAGTTCTACGGCCCCAACCCCATGTGCGGCATCTATTACCTCGGCGCCCTCCGCGCCGGCGAAGAAATGGCCCGCGCCACGGGCGACCCCGCCTCAGCCGCCGAATACCGCCGCCTCTTCGAGAACGGCCGCCAGTGGACCGACGCCAATCTCTTCAACGGCGAATACTACACCCAACAAATCCGCGGCGTCGCCAAGGACAAAATCGCCGCCTCCCTGCTCAGTACCATGGGTTCCGAGGACACCGAGAAGCCGCAATACCAGATGGGCGCCGGCTGCCTGCTGGATCAGTTGGTGGGCCAGTATATGGCCGAAGTCGCCGGCCTCGGCCCCCTCGTCTCACCCGCCAACATTCGCAAAACCCTCGAGTCCATCTATCGCTACAATTACAAACGCACCCTCACCAGTCACCACACCGTGCAGCGCACCTATGCCCTCAACGACGAAGCCGCGCTCGTCATCTGCGATTACGGCAAGGCCGAGCGTCCGCGCATTCCCTTCCCCTACTACGCCGAAGCCTGGACCGGCCTCGAATACCTCGCCGCCGCCCACATGATCTACGCCGGCATGACTGCCCAGGGCGTCGAGTGCGTTAAGAATGCCCGCTCCCGCCACGATGGCGAAAAACGCAACCCCTGGGACGAGCCCGAGTGCGGCCATCATTACGCCCGCGCCATGTCCGCGTGGAGCACTCTGCTCGCCATCAGCGGCTTCCGCTACCACGGCGGCGAGCGCGCCATCACCATCAAAGCCCCGCCCGCACACCGCTGTTTCTGGAGCACCGCCACCGCCTGGGGTACCTTCCACGTGACCGCGGCCGGCGTCACCCTGCACGTCGAGCACGGCACGCTGGAGTGCCGCACCCTCACCATCAACGGCCAGCGTCACACCCCTAACGCCACCCTCAAAGAAGGAGAAGACCTGCGCCTCTGACGCCACCCGCCAACGTGGCCAATTGTTCACAACTCCATCCCAGGCAGCCCCGTCAAAAAGTGATCCGCGCTTTCTGCGCCTCGGCTTTCGCCGCGTCGATGCCGGGAACCTTTAGCAGCTCTTCGAAACTCTTCAGCTCGCCATTCTTCTCCCGGTATTCAAGGACCGCGCGCACCTCGGCAACTGTAAAGCCCAGTACCACTTTGATCTCCGCGAACGGAGCCGTGTTGATGCGCACCGGGGCGCCCTTGCCGAAGTTCTTCGCCAGGTACGCCACCACCGCGTCGATCTCCGCCGGCGTGCCTTTAGCGCCGCGCTCCACCATGTCCGCCACCGAATCCGACCATTCCTCGCTGCTCCAGCGCGCCTTACGGAAGTTACCGGAATCGTGGCAATTGAGGCAAATCCTGCCGGCAATCTCCTTGCCGGCGCCCTCCGGCAGGAGTCTCGCCTCCTTCTCGTCGGCGGCCGGTGCGCCGGCCAGTGCAAGTAGCATCAGGTAAATAGTTTTCACTTCACACTCCCTTCGGGAAACTGCACCGGCGCTGGCGTCTTCCTCGGAATCGCGCAGCCGATGGATTTGTGGTTGGCGGCGTGGATGGCTGTCCCACTCAGCACGGCGTCCAGCACCTGGCGCACGTAGCTCTGGGTGGCTTGAGGCCGCTGCTTGCCAAAGTCCTCCACGCGGTTATCCACTGGCCCCAGATAGAGCATTTTGCCCTCCGGTGAGAGCACGGCGACTTGCGGCGTCACGGTGGCGTTGGTGTGGCGCACCAGCGTCTGCCCAGGGTCGAGCAGCAGCGGGAAACTATACCGGTAGTCGTGCGCGTAGCGGACCACATCGGGTTCGGCCACGGAGGGGTCGGCCTGCACCGCATAGAACGCGATGCCGCGCGCCGCGTAAGCTTCCCGCAGGCGGTTCATCTCCGGCACATAGCTATTGCCCACCGGGCAATCTACCGTCACGAAGTAGAGCACAACGGCCCTCTGGCCGGCCCACTCGGCGGCAGTGTGCGTGGCCCCCTGTGTGTCGCGCAAGTGGAATTGCGGGACGGAAGACACAAAAAATAGTGCAATCAAGAACTTCTCTAGCATCCGGTGTAATCCATTTTCGCACTTCACCGCGTATACCAGTCAATGACTAGGAGATTGATCCTGCTTGCGTCGTTGCTCGCCGCTCTCGCGGCGGCCCACCCCATGGGGAATTTCAGCGTGAACCATTACGCGCGCCTGGAGCCGGGTCCGCACGGCGTCGCCATCCACTATGTGATGGATTTAGCTGAGATCCCCACCTTCGAAATGTTCCAACAGTGGGGCCCTGATGCCGATCTTCAAAAGAAGGCGCTCGAGCAGGCGCGCCTCTGGGCGGCCAACCTGGAAATCACGGTCAACGGCCAGCGCGTGCCCGCCCGCCTGCTACGCGCGGAGATCGCGCTCACGGAGGGCGCCGGCAACATGCAGGTGGCGCGCATCACGGCAGATCTGCGGGTAGACGCCGCCGCCGGCACGTTCACCTACGAAGACCGCAATTACCAGGGCCGGAGCGGCTGGAAAGAGATCGTTGGTCCGGGCGGCAAGAGTCGCAGCGCAGAGCTGACGTCCTATCCGCTGGACCCCATGATGGCGCCGCCGCAGGAACTGAAGACCGCATTTTCGTGGACCGCTCCCGCCGCGCCGGCAACCCGGCCGGTGGAGCCCGTCACCCCGCCAGCGCCCGTCTCCGTAACCGCTCAGGCTCCGTCTCCCTCCGCCCCCGCGATTGCTCCCGCGGCCGCCGCCGCCGGACAGGTGGTGAAGGGCGATTACCTTTCCCGCCTGCTGCATCGCGAGCAGATCGGCTGGCAGTTGACCTTAATCGGCATCGCCGTGGCCTTCGGGCTGGGCGCCATGCACGCCATGTCGCCCGGCCACGGAAAAACCATCGTGGCGGCCTACCTGGTGGGCTCGCGCGGCACCTTCAAACACGCCATGTTCCTCGGCGCGATGGTCACCTTCACCCACACCGCGAGCGTCTTCCTGCTCGGCTTTGTGACCCTGTTCCTCTCCCAATACGTGCTGCCGGAGAAGCTGTTCCCCATTTTGGGCACCATCTCCGGCCTGAGCATCGTATGGGTCGGCACCATGCTGTTCTTCCGCCGCCTGCACGCACAGAGGCATCGTCACGATCAGCCCGATGAAGATCACGTTCACGGTCACGATCACGGCGACGGGCACACCCACAGCCATAGCCACGGTCAAAGTCACACCCATAGCCACGTGCCGCAAGGCGAGATCACCATGGGGAGCCTGATTGCGCTCGGCGCAAGCGGCGGCTTGGTGCCCTGTCCTTCCGCGCTGGTAGTGCTCTTGAGCGCCATCTCGCTCGGCAGGGTCGGGCTCGGAATGCTCCTGCTGGTGGGGTTCAGCGCCGGGTTGGCCGCCGTGCTGATGGGCATGGGCGTACTCGTGCTGTGCGTCGGCAATCTCCTGCCCTCAAGCCGCAAGTTCACCGATAGCCGTGCGTTCAGGCTACTGCCGGTGGCCTCGGCCGCGGTAATCGCGTGTGTCGGCTTGGTGATGACCGGAGTATCGTTGGGGATTATTCGCCTGCTGCCGGTTGGCTGAGAAGGCTGACACGCGAACTTCGTCATATAATGATGATTCACTATGCGTAAGCGTGTTCTCGGTCTCGATTGGTGGGCAGTTCTGGCATCGCTGGCTGCCGCGCTTTTGGTCAAAACCGGTTTGCTCAAGAGCATCCCGTGGTAAACGGCTTCCGCCGCTTCCTCAGCCTGATCCCCGGCATTCTGTTGCTCGCCATTCTCGGTGGCGCGGGCAAGCTCACCGAACAATCCATCGCCCGCTATGCCAAGGCGCATCAACTCTTTTTGCCCAACATTGAGTACGTGCTCTGGGCCATTGTCTTCGGGTTAATTGTCGCCAACACCACTGGCGTTCCCAAAATCTTTCGCCCCGGCGTGGACACCTACGAATTCTGGCTGAAAGCCGGAATCGTATTGCTCGGTGTGCGCTTCATTTTGGGGGACGTCATGAAGATGGGCGGAATCAGCCTCGCCTGCGTCGCCGTGGAAATCGTGCTTTCGCTCATTCTCATGACCTATCTGGGGCGCGCGTTCGGCCTATCGCCCAAACTCACCAGCCTTCTCGCCATCGGATCGTCAATTTGCGGGGTCTCCGCCATTATCGCGGCCAAGGGAGCCATTGACGCCGACGATGAAGACTCCTCCTACGCCATCGCCGCCATTCTCGCGCTGGGCGCGTTCAGTCTGTTTGCGTTCCCGGCGATCGGCCATGCCCTCGGCATGAGCGATCAGGCTTTTGGCCTCTGGGCCGGCCTTGCGGTTGACAATACGGCCGAGGCCACCGCCGCGGGCGCGCTTTATTCCGACGCCGCCGGAAAATTTGCCGTGCTCGCCAAGACCGCCCGCAACGCCACCATCGGGTTTGTCGTGCTCGGCTACGCCATCTATTGGGCACGCCAGTCGCAGGCGGCGGTGATCGATAATAAGGCGAGCTTTCTGTGGCAAAAGTTTCCGAAGTTTGTGCTCGGATTTCTTCTGATTTCCTCGGTTACCACAGCCGGATTTTTCTCCAAGCCTCAAATCACCGACATTGCCAATCTTTCGCGCTGGGCTTTTCTGCTTACGTTTGCCGGTGTCGGGCTCCGTACGAATTTCCGCGAAATGATGAAGCAGGGAATTCGTCCGTTCCTCGTCGGCGCGATTGGCGAGTTTGCCATTGCCGCCATCACGCTGATAATGGTGCTGACCGTGGCGCGCTTCTACTTGGTTTGACATTCCCGTCCAGGCCCGCCCGACGGCGCCCACAACCCATCAGCCCTTCCGCTTCTTCTTGATCTTGCGGTAGACGCCGTAGCCCCCCAGGCCAAGCAGGGCGCCGGCCAGCGCGCCAACGCCAATCACCAGGCCAGCGGACAATCCGGTCACTGCCCCTTGAGCGGCGAGTTCCAGGATGCCCACCGACGCGCCTCCAGCGGTGCCCACGCCAGCACCCACCCCGGCCGCCGCCGTCGCTTTCGCTGTATCTTTTTCGTCTTCCGTCATGTCATGATCCCCAACTATTCCCATTGTAGAGGTCGCAGCGGACGGTTACCAGCACGCCGAAGCAGACTCCGCAACGTGTCGCATACTGCCGGTGGCCAGCGACGGGGTCGAACCGCCGCCACCCCTTTTCGCGCCTCCATAGCTTCCCGGCGCTCGCCTTCCTTCACCCGCATCCTCACCAGAGTGCAATCTTCGACCGGCTGCACGGGACTCGACAAGACTCCACTGAAGTAGCGGAGCGCCCGTTCGGCTCTGCTATAATGTAAGGGTTCTGCCCGGCAATTCAGGTTTCCCTCATGTTCCTTAGTGTCAAAGAGTTGGAGCTGCGTAAGATCGGCTTCGACAAGATTTTCGAGCCCGGGCAGATTGAGTTCACCGGTGAAGGCCTGGAGCAGGGCTCCCCGTTGCACGCCATCGGTTCGGCCGAGTTGCTGCCGGAATCAGGCGGGCAACTGCGCGTTTGGGGCAGTTACACCGTGGTTATGGGGGCGCAGTGCGACCGCTGTCTGGTGCGCGCGCGCTTTCCGCTGGAAGCTGATTTCGATTTGTACTATCGGCCCGCCTCGGATGTTCCGGAAGCGGACGAGGTCAAAATCGACGCGGGTGAAGCGGAAATTGGATTTTACGAAGATGGCTTGGAACTGGAGGACATTCTCCGGGAACAAGTCCTGTTGGTGTTGCCGATGCAGCGGGTGTGCAGCGAGTCCTGTAAAGGAATCTGTCCCGGTTGCGGCAAGAACCGGAACGAGACCGCGTGCGATTGTAAACCCGAGGTGAGCGATCGCTGGAGCGCGCTCCGTAATCTGGAACTCTGAATATTGTGAAGCCCTGCCAAAGGGCAATAGCTGGACGAATTTTGTTGAGGTAGAGATATGCCGAATCCCAAACGTAGACACTCCAAGAGGCGGACGAGCACCCGCCGCGCGCACGATGCCCTGAAGGCATCCGGTCTCTCGGAGTGCCCCAACTGCCACGAGCCCAAACTTCCCCACCGCGTCTGTCCGAAATGCGGCCAGTATAAAGGTCGTGAAGTTCTCGAAGTGGTCGCGGAGTAACCCAGCCCCCACATGCTCACCATTGCGCTGGATGCAATGGGCGGAGACCACGCCCCGAAAGTCGAAGTCGAAGGGGCCGTCCGAGCCGCCGGGAGTTTGGGCGTGAAGGTCCTCCTGGTGGGCCAGCAAGATGTGGTCCGTCGGGAACTCGAACAGCACGAAGGCTACCGCGACCTTCCCATCGAGATTGTCCACGCCAGTGAACGCGTGACCATGGAAGACAGTGCCGCCAAGGCGGTCCGCTCCAAACGCGACAGCTCCATGCGCGTGGCGTCGCGGTTGGTTCGCGACGGCTGTGCCCAGGGTTTCGTCTCGGCCGGCAACACGGGCGCCATCATGGCTACCGCCAAAATGGTGCAAGGCGTGGTGCCAGGCGTGGAGCGTCCGGCGCTACTCGGCGTCTTCCCCACCATGCTAGGCTCTCCCGTGGTCCTGGTGGACGTGGGCGCCAACGTGGATTGTTCACCCGAAATGCTGGCGCAGTTCGCCATCATGGGTGAGATTTACTCACGCAACATTCTGCACCGGCCCAATCCCAGGGTGGGGCTGCTCTCGATCGGCGAAGAAGAGCACAAGGGCAACGACCTTACGCGCGCCGCCTGGCCGCTGCTGAAGAGCCTCCGCATCAACTTCGTCGGCAACGTCGAAGGCCGCGAAGTTTATGCCGGCAACGTGGACGTGATCGTGTGCGATGGCTTCACCGGCAATGTGGCCCTCAAGGTGAGCGAGGGGCTGGTAGACATGTTCAAGAAACTGCTGCGTGAATCGCTGGAAGCCACCATTAGCGGCAAAATCGGTTACGCGCTTTCCAAGAGCGCGTTCTCCAGTTTCCGAAAACGCCTCGACCATTCCGAATACGGCGGCGCTCCCCTCCTGGGCGTACGCGGCGGCTGCATCATCGGGCACGGTTCCTCCAACGCCAATGCCATCAAAAACGCCATCCGCGTGGCGGCCGAGTTCAGCGGCGGCAACGTCAACCGCCAAATCGAAGAAGAACTGCTCCGGCTCGGCAAAGCCGGGGATTAAACTCGCAGTTCGGCCCCCCGTACCATTACAATTCTTATATGCGTATGCAACTGGCGACGCTTTTGCTGTGCGCCTCTACCCTCTCGTTGGCCGCGGACTGGAAGCCCGCCGACAACCCACTCACCACGCCGTGGACCGCCAAGGTCACAGCCGAGAACGCCCTCCCCGAATATCCGCGGCCCCAATTGGTCCGCTCCAAATGGACCAATTTGAACGGGCTCTGGGACTATGCCATCCAGCCCAAGGCCGAAGACCGTCCCGCTCAGTTCGAGGGTAAGATTCTGGTCCCGTTTGCGGTGGAATCGGCGCTCTCCGGAGTCAAGCGCCCCCTCACGCCGGACCAGCGCCTGTGGTATCGCCGCGGCTTCACCGCCTCGCCCCTCAAGGGCACGCGCCTGCTCCTCCACTTCGGCGCGGTCGACTGGCGCGCCGAGGTCTTCGTCAACGGCAAACCCGCCGGCCTGCATGAGGGCGGCTACGACCCCTTCACGTTCGACATCACCGACGCCCTCCAACCGGGCCCACAGCAGGAACTCGTGGTGGCCGTCTGGGACCCCACCGATACCGCGCTCGCTCCGCGCGGCAAGCAGGTGCTCAACCCGAACGGCATCTGGTACACCGCGGTGTCCGGCATCTGGCAGACGGTGTGGCTGGAACCTGTCCCAACGGCCCACATCCGCGAAATCGCGATGATACCGGATATCGACGCGCATCGGTTGCGCCTGACCGTGGCCACGGCGGACGCGGCGGCTTTCACCGCCACGGCCAGGCTGCGCGGCAAGGTAGTTGGCCGCATCACCGCCCAGAGCAACGCCGAAGTGAAGCTCAGCCTCAGCCGGAACGAACTCTGGTCGCCCGATTCGCCCACGCTCTACACTCTGGATATCGCGCTGAAATCCGGCGACTCCGTGAAGAGCTATTTCGGCATGCGCAGCGTGGAAACGCGCGCCGATGCCGCTGGGGCCACTCGCATCTTCCTCAACCACAAGCCGCTGTTTCAAATCGGCCCGCTGGATCAGGGTTGGTGGCCGGACGGGCTCTACACCGCGCCCACCGACGAGGCCCTGCGCTCCGATATCGACACACTCAAGAAACTCGGCTTCAACATGGCCCGCAAACACGTCAAAGTGGAGCCCGCGCGCTGGTATTACTGGTGCGACACGCTGGGCTTCCTGGTCTGGCAGGACATGCCCAGCGCGATGACGCGCACGCCGCCGAGCGGTGTCCGCAAGGGCGCCGCGGAGGACGCGCAATTTCCCCCCGAAATCGCCGCAAGCTGGCAGCGCGAACTGAAGTCCGTGATCCACAGCCTCATCAACGCGCCCTCTGTGATCGTGTGGGTGCCGTTCAATGAAGGGTGGGGCCAGCATGCCACCAACGATGTACTCAAGATGGTGAAGGCGCTCGACCCCACGCGCCTGGTGGATGGCCCGAGCGGATGGGAAGATCGCGGCTGGGGCGATCTCAAGGATATGCACTCCTATCCCGGTCCGGAGATGTTCCCCGTCACCAAAGATCGCGCCAGCGTCCTGGGCGAGTTCGGCGGCCTGGGGCTTCCGCTGGCCGGACACCTATGGTGGAACAAACGCAACTGGGGCTATAAAACTTTTGAGGACGGCGCCTCACTGCAGGCTGGCTATGAAGGCCTCATCGAAAAACTCGAACCCCTGGTGAAGCAGGGGCTGGCCGCCGCCATCTACACCCAGACCACCGATGTCGAGGGCGAAATCAACGGCCTCATGACCTACGATCGCAAGGTGGTAAAGTTCGATGCCGCGAAGCTGGCTCAATTGCATCGCAAGCTGATTCAAGCCAAATAGAGGGGACCACGGCGTAGATGGGCATTGCAATACGCATCGAGAATCTGCGTAAGGTCTACGCCACTCCGCCGCCGGTGGCGCATGGCGGCGCCGGTTTTTCGTTCACGCCGGGGCGCACCAGTAAGGACAACTCCGGGAAGAAGATCGAGTTGGTCGCACTCGATAGCATCTCCTTCGAGATCCGCGCGGGCGAAGTCTTCGGGCTGCTCGGTCCCAACGGCGCGGGCAAATCGACCACCATCGGCATTCTGACCACGCGCACAAAGCCCACCAGCGGGCGCGCCTTCATCGGCGACTTCGATATCTGGGAGCAGCAGGTCAAGGCCAAGCGGCTGATCGGCGTCGTGCCCCAGCGTCCCAATCTGGATTTTGCCCTCACGGCCCGCGAAATCCTGACCTTTCACGGGGCCTATTTCGGGCAGAGCGCGCGCCATCGGGAGCGCCGCGCAGATCAACTGCTGGAGAAATTTAAACTCACCGATCGCGCCACCCACATGGCGCGCACCTTCTCCGGCGGCATGATGCAGCGCCTCTCCATCGCGCGCGCTATGATGCACGATCCGGAGGTGCTGTTCCTCGACGAGCCCAGCGCCGGCCTCGATCCGCAGACCCGCCTGCTGCTGTGGGAAATCATCCGCGACTACAACCGCATCGGCAAAACCATCGTGCTGACCACGCACTATATGGACGAGGCCGACACTCTGTGCGACCGCCTGGCCATCATCGATCACGGCCGCATCATTTCCCACGGCACTCCCACCGAACTGAAGGCGGCGATCCCCGGCGGCTTCCTCCTGCGCCTGCGCTTCGACCGCATCACAAAAGAACTGCTCGCGGATTTGAGGAAATTGCCCGGCGTAACCGAAGTGCGTTCGCCGGACCAGGCATCGGTCGACGTGTACGCCGACCGCGGCGGCCCGTTGATTGGGCCGGCGGTCAACATGGCGCAGGCGGCGGGCTGCGAACTGCGCGACGTCCACATTGCCGAGCCTAGCCTGGAAACACTGTTCTTGCATCACACCGGAAGGAGCTTGCGAGATTGAACTGGAAAACGTTTTACGCCCTGCTGGCGCGCGACGGGCACGTGGCGCGCCGCAATCTGCTTCCCACCCTGCTACAGAACCTACTGCAACCGCTGTTGTTCACGTTCGTATTCGGCAAGGTGATGACCTCCAGCGGCATGATGCCCGCCGCTTATAAAAACATGCTTCTGCCAGGCGTGATGGCGGTCAGCATGGTGATGGCCGGCGTGCAAGCCGTGGCCATGCCGCTGATTACGGAGTTTCAATTTACCCGCGAGATTGAGGACCGCCTGCTGGCGCCAATCGAGATCGGCTGGCTGGCGGTGGAAAAAATCGTGGCCGGCATGATTCAGGCCATGGTGGCGGGACTAGTGGTCATTCCGGCCGCGTGGCTGATCATGGGTTCGGGGGTCAAACTCGATTTTTCCAAGCCCTTCGAATTCCTGCTGGTGGCGTTGCTGGTGGCCCTGTTTTCCTCGGCGGGAGGGCTCGCGTTGGGTTGTAGCGTGGGCCAAACGCAGATCGGCCTCATGTTTAGCCTGGTGCTCGCGCCCATGATCATGTTCGGCTGCGCCTACTATCCGTGGAGCGCCCTGGAAGCGTTCCCCATTCTGCACGCGGCAGTGCTCGTGAACCCGGTGGTGTACGCCAGCGAGGGGTTGCGCGGCGCACTGGTCCCGCAAGGGCCGCATATGAATACGGGGGTAGTCGTCGGCGCGCTGGCGGCGATCGATCTCGGGCTGCTGTATCTCGGCCTCAAAAAGTTTCACCAGAAGGCAGTGAGCTAGTGGGACAGGCCTCCCGGGTTCTCTATCCGGGCGCAGCTCGGACGCTCGCGCACGCCGTCCTGATACCACTTACCTCAAATATTTGTTGAAGAACTCCAGCGTGCGCTCCCACGCCAGCTTCGCCGCTTTTTCGTCGTAGCGCGGCGTCGTATCGTTGTGAAAACCGTGATTGACGCCCTCGTAAATGTACCCTGTGTAGGTCACCTTATTGGCCTTCAAGGCTTCCTCGTACGCCGGCCATCCGCCGGTCAGGCGCGTGTCCAACGACGCGTAGTGCAGCAGCAACGGCGCCTTGATCTTGGCCGCATCCGCGGCCGGCGGTTGCCCGCCATAGAAAGGAACCGCCGCCGCCAGGTCGCTGCCCATGCGGACTGCCAGCGTGTTCGCGATGCCCCCGCCGAAGCAGAAACCCACCACGCCGATCTTCCCCGTGCAGTCCGGCCGCGCCTTCAGCCAGCGCGCCGCCGCCACGAAATCCTCGGCCATCTTCGCCCGGTCCACCTTGCCGAAGGCCGCGCCGCCTTTCTCGTCATCCCCCGGATACCCGCCCACGCTCGTCAAACCGTCGGGAGCAAACGCGATGAAATTCGACGTGCCTAAGCGCCGCGCCACGTCTTCAATGTAAGGGTTCAGTCCGCGATTCTCATGCACCACCAGCACGCCCGGCAGCTTGCCAGCAGCCTTCGCCGGTTGCACCAGATACCCCTTGATGCTGCCATTCCCCTCTGGCGACGGAACGGTGGCATACTCCGTCTTGATCCGGCTATCGTCCTTGGGCACCTGTTGCGCCCACGCGTAATTCGGTCGCAGACTCTCCCAGATCGCCGTCGCCGTCACGCCACCCACCGCGAATTTCTTCGCGCCCTCCAGGAAGTTCCGGCGGTCGATCTCGCCGTGAACATAGCGGTCAAACAGATTCAATAACTCCTGGGGATAATCGCTCGCCTTCTTTCGTTCCATGGGACGTCTCTCCTCAATAGGGCAAGGCTATCATACTCGCTCCCGGCGCCGCCCGCTACATGTGCTCGGGTCCCGATTTCATCCAGGGTATAGAATGACACGGATGACTTCCACGCCGGCAATTGCAAGTACGGCACTCTCGGGCAAGGAATGGCGCGTTCTCATCCTGCTCGTCCTTTCCGCCTTGATCAACTACATTGACCGCACCACGCTTTCCGTGGCGGCCACCGATATCCAGCGCGAATTGCATCTGACCAATACCCAGCTCGGCGCCCTCCAATCCGCTTTCTTTGCCTCCTACGCACTCTGCCAGCTCAGTTTCCTGGCGGGCTGGGTAGTGGGACGTTTCCACGTCGGCTGGGTCCTGGCATGCGGCTTCTTCCTCTGGTCCGGCGCCACCGCGATGACCGGCGCGGCCACGGTATTCGTGGTGATCTTCGCCCTGCGGCTGCTCTTGGGCATCGGCGAATCCGTGACCTTCCCTTCCTATTCGCGGATCCTCGCCAGCGAGTATCCGGAGCATCATCGCGGGTTCGCCAACGCGCTGATCGATTCGGGAACCAAGGTGGGGCCCGCGTTGGGAATCTTGGTGGGCGGCCTCCTGGTGTCTCAAGTCGGCTGGCGGATTTTCTTCTTTGTCCTCGGCGGGGGCAGCCTGTTGTGGCTGATTCCGTGGGCCGCGTGGATGCCCCAAGGGAAGCGGGTAGCATCGCGCGAGGATGCTGCCGAAATCCCTTCCATCGGCGCAATTCTCAGCGAGCGCTCCGCGTGGTTCACCGCATTCGGCCTCTTCTGCGGCAACTACTATTGGTATTTCCTCATCACCTGGCTTCCCGCGTATTTGGAAAAAGAGCGCCACTTCCCAAAAACCAAGATGGCCCTCTTCGGCTGGCTGCCGTTTCTGGCGATCGCCGGTTCGTGCGTATTTTCCGGCTGGCTCAGCGACCGTCTCATCGCGCGCGGAGGCTCGCCGACGCGGGTCCGCAAAGCCTTCGCCGGAATCGGCCTGACATTCGCTACCATCCTGATTCCAGTGGTGCTGGTACCAGATCCCAATCTGTCTCTCGCACTGCTGACCCTGGCGTGCATCTCCTACGGCATCTATTCGTCGAATCTTTGGGCTATTACGCAGTCGCTCGCCGGACCGCGGGCAGCCGGCAAATGGACCAGCTTTCAGAACGGCTTCGGCAATCTCGCCGGCGTGCTGGCCCCTTCCTTGACCGGCTACGTCGTGGACCGCACCGGCGAGTTCTACCTGGCCTTCGTGGTCGCCGCCGGATTCGCCCTGGCTGGCGCCGGAATGTTCGTCTTCGGCGTCGGCCCCGTCCAGCCCGTCAATTTCCGAAGTGGGACGGGCCATCGTCTTTAGTGGCCTGTCATTCTTCACCAAACCAAGGCTGTCCGAAAGACGGAACTCGCAGATCGTCTGTCCCACGTTGTGATACCCTGCTGGGCGTGAAGCTATTACTCGCCATGACACTCCTTGCGGCCGCCCTCTGCGCGCAGGATCGTCCGCTCGCCTCGCTGCCTTACACCCCCAGCCTGGAGCCCGCGTTCCTCGATCGCGGCGTGGACCCCTGCGTCGATTTCTGGCGCTACTCCTGCGGCAGTTGGAACCGGCTGAATCCCATTCCTCCCGACCAGGCGAGGTGGAGCGTTTACGGCAAGTTGGCGCAGGAGAATCTGCAATTCCTCTGGGGAGTGCTGGAGCAAGCCGCGAAGCCCTCGGCCGCACGCCCCCCCAGCCAGCAAAAGATCGGCGATTTCTTCGGCTCTTGCATGAACGAAGCTGCCGTGGATAAGGCCGGCGGCGCGCCGCTCAATGCCACGCTGGACGCCATCGCGGGCATCGCCACCCTGAAGAACCTGCCGCCCGTTCTGGCGCGCATTCACTTGCAGTCGGCGCGCAGCAACCCCGTCTTCGGATTCGGCTCCTCGCAGGATTTCGCCAACTCCGAACAGGTGATCGCCTTCGCCTCCGCTGCCGGCCTGGGGCTGCCCGATCGCGATTACTACACCAAGACCGACGCCAAGAGCGAGGAGACCCGCGCCAAATACCTTGAGCACGTGGCGCGCATGTTCGAACTCCTCGGCGATGCGCCCGCTGCGGCGAAGGCCCAGGCCCTAACCGTCATGGAAATAGAGACGGCCCTCGCCAAAATATCGCTGACGCAGGTGGAACTCCGCGACCCCTACAAGCAGTTCCACAAAATGCCGCGCGCTAAACTGGCAGCCATGACGCCCTCTTTCGGCTGGGCGGCCTACTGGAAGACCATCGGCCTCCCCGCCACCGGCATGGTCAACGTGACCGAGCCGGCGTTCTACGCGGAAGTGGAGAGGCAACTCAAAAGGCGCCCCATCGCGCACTGGAAAACCTACCTCCGCTGGCACGCGGCGCACAATCGCGCACCCTATCTCGCCGCCGCCTTCGTCCAGGAGGATTTCGACTTCTTCAGCAAACATCTGCGCGGCGTGCAAGCGCCCCCGCCGCGATGGAAGCGCTGCGTTCGGCTGGCGGACCGGGATCTGGGTGAGGCGCTCGGACAGGTTTTCGTCGCCAGGACTTTCACCGCCGGCGTCAAAGGACAGGCGCTGGCCATGGTCACAGAGATCGAAAAGGCGATGGACGCCGACCTGCGCCAGCTTCCCTGGATGAGCGAAGTCACGCGCCTCAAGGCGCTCGAAAAGCTGCACGCCATGGTGAACAAAATCGGCTACCCGGACCAGTGGCGCGACTATACCGCGCTGCGCATCGAGCCCGGCGATTTCGCCGGCAATGTGGAGCGCGCCACCGAGTTCGAATCCAGGCGGCAGTTGGCCAAGATTGGCAAACCGGTGGACCGCAAGGAGTGGTTCATGACGCCCCCCACGGTGAACGCCTATTACAACCCGCAGACCAATGACATGAACTTCCCCGCCGGCGTATTGCAGCCGCCGCTGTTCGATGCCAAACTCGACGACGCGCCCAACTACGGTAATACCGGCGGCACCATCGGCCACGAACTGACCCACGGCTTCGACGACGAAGGCCGCCAGTTCGACGCCAAGGGAAACTTGAAGGACTGGTGGACCAAAAAGGACGCCGATGAGTTCATCAAGCGCGCCACCTGCATCTCCGGTCAGTACTCGCAATACACCGTGGTCGACGAAGTCAAAATCAACGGCAAGCTGACCGTGGGCGAGGACGTCGCGGATCTGGGCGGCCTGATTCTGGCCTACAACGCCTGGAAGAACGCCACCGCGACCCGGAAGCTGGAGCCCATCGGCGGCTTCACCCCCAACCAGCGTTTCTTCATCGGCTTTGCCCAGTGGGATTGCGGCGATGAGCGCCCCGAAAGCAAGCGCGCCAACGCCATCGACGACCCGCATTCCCCCGCCGAGTATCGCATCAACGGCGTGGTCGGAAACATGCCCGAATTCGCCCAGGCATTCGCCTGCAAAGTAGGCCAACCCATGGTGCGCCCGCAAGCCTGCCGTGTCTGGTAGGACAGGCCTCCATGCCTGTCTATCCGAGCGAAGCTCGGACAATCGTCTTTAGGAGAATCCATGTCAACCCTAATCCATTTAACGCGCCGCAGTTTCTTCTTGGCAGCCGGAGCCGCGCCCTTGTTGCGCGGTCAATCGCTCTTGCAACGCGTGTGGACCGCCCGCTGGATCGCCGTCCCCAAGGCGCCCAAGACCGAGTACGGCGTCTACCACTTCCGCAAAACCTTCGACCTGCCCGCCCGGCCCCAGCGCTTCCTGGTGCATGCCAGCGGCGACAACCGCTATCAGTTGTTCGTCAACGGCCAGCGCGCGGCGTGGGGTCCCGCGCGCGGCGATCTCTTCCACTGGCGCTACGAGACGGTGGACATCGCCGGCTTCCTGCAAGCCGGAAAGAATGTGCTGGCGGCAGTGGTGTGGAACTTCGGCGAGCACGCGCCGGAGGCGCAGATCACCCTCGAGACTGGCTTCGTTTTGCAGGGCGATGGCGATGCGGAACGCGTTGCCGATACCGGCCCCTCGTGGAAGTGCGCGCCCAACCTGGCCTATTCCCCAATCGTCATCACCAGCGCCGCCGTCCGCGGCTATTGGGCCGCCGGTCCGGGCGACCGCGTGAACGCGGCGGCCCATCCCTGGGGTTGGGAATCGCCCGCGTTTGACGATTCGGCGTGGACACCGGCCGCCGTCGTCGGGCCCGCCGCCGGCCGCGAGGCTCGCGACGTGCACTCCCGCTGGATGTTGGTGCCCCGCACGATTCCCATGATGGAAGAGCGCACCGAGAAGGCCCTCACCGTCCGCCAGGGAAGCCTCGCCAGCGTCGCCAACTCGAAAACCACCGTGCTGTTCGATCAGGGCTACCTGACCACGGCCTATCCGGTACTCACGGTCTCCGGCGGAAAAGGCGCGGTGGTCCGCATGCGCTACGCCGAGGCCCTCTTCAAAACGTCGCCCCGCGAGAAGGGCAATCGCAACGAAATCGAGGGCAAAGAGTTCATCGGCAACTACGATGAGTTCGTCCTCGATGGCGCCTCGCACCGCGTCTTTCGCCCCCTGTGGTGGCGCACGTACCGATATCTGCAACTGGAAATCGAAACCCGCGACGAACCGCTCGCCGTGGAAAGCATCACCGCCACCACCACCAGCTTCCCCTTCATACGTAAGGCAAACTTCGACGCCGGCGTGCCGGAGCTGAACCAGATCCTCGACGTCGGCTGGCGTACCGCGCGATTGTGCGCCCACGAGACCTACATGGATTGCCCCTACTACGAACAGTTGCAGTACGCGGGCGATACCCGCGTGCAATGCCTGGTCTCGCTGTTCCAAACCGGCGACGCGCGCCTCATGCGCAATGCCATCGACCTGCTGAACGACTCGCGCCAGAGCGACGGCTGCACCATGAGCCGCTATCCCACCCGCCTGGAGCAGTACATCCCCGGCTTCGCCCTCTGGTGGGTCGGCATGGTGCACGATTACCACTGGTACGTGGCCGACGCCCCCTTCGTCCGCCGCATGCTGCCCGGCGTGCGCAGCGTGCTCAGCTTCTTCGAAGGCTATCGGAAGCCGAACGGCTCGCTCGGTTCCCTGCCCTGGTGGCGTTACTTCGATTGGGTCCCGGAGTGGCCAAACGGCGACGCCCCGCAGGATGCCGACGGCGGCGCGGCCGTCTTCGATCTGCAATTGCTGATGGCATACCGTTGGGCCGCGGCCTTGGAGAAAGCGGCCGGCCTCCCCGAACTGGCCCAGGTCTATAGCGATCGCGAACGCGTCCTGCGCGCCACTATCCGCACCCTGTACTGGGACGCCGGCCGCCAGTTGTTCGCCGATACTCCTTCGAAAAAGTTGTTCTCCCAGCACACCAATACCATGGCGGTGCTGGCCGACGTTGTGTCCGGCGAACCCGCGCGCGCCCTCATGCTGCGCACGCTCACCGCCCCGGGCCTTGCCAAAGGCGCCCTCTACTTCAAGTTCTACATGCACCAGGCGCTCGCCAAAGTGGGCGAAGGCGATCGCTACCTCGACCAGTTGGACGATTGGCGCGGCATGCTCGCCATCGGCCTCACCACCTTCGCCGAAGTGGTGGACGGTCCGGGGCGTCCGACGCGCTCGGACTGCCACGCCTGGAGCGCGAGTCCGAATATCGAATTGATGCGCACCGTGCTCGGGGTCGATTCGGCCGCTGCCGGATTCTCGCGCCTGATCGTGCGGCCCCACTTAGGCCAACTCAAGTTCGCCGAAGGCACCGTGCCCCATCCCAAAGGGTTGATCCAGGTCCGCGTCGAGGCCGCCGGCAATGTCACCGTGAACTCCCCCGTGGACGGCGAGTTCCTATGGCGAGGCACCCGTCGCGAACTTCGCGCCGGC
>JANYAH010000330.1 GCA_025361425.1 Candidatus Solibacter sp.
GCGGTTTGAGATCTTGCGGGCTCACTGGGATCTTCCGGTGACCGATATCACGCCCGCGAAGAAATAGTCCGGTGGTGGTGTTGCATGAAATGGGTATACTTCGTCGTCGGAGGGCTGGTACTCCTCGTCGCCATCGTCGCCCTGGTTGGCGCCGCGCTCCCGCGCGAGCATCGCGCCACCCGGCAGGCCCGCTACCGGCAGAAACCCGAAGCCCTCTACTTCACTCTGGCCGGCCCGGTGGATTGGCGCAGCGACGTCAAAGCCTCCGGCAACCTGCCTGACCGCGATGGCCGCAAACAGTGGTGGGAACAGGATAGCCACGGCCAGCGGGTCACCTACGAACTGGTAGAGGACAAAATGCCCTCGCGCCGGGTCACCCGCATCGCGGAAAAGAACCTGCCTTTCGGCGGCACATGGACCATCGAGATCTCTCCCGCCCCAGACGGCAGTGTGGTGCGCATCACAGAGGATGGCGAGATCTACAACGTGATCTTCCGCTTCGTGGCGCGCTTCTTCTTCGGCTACACGTCCAGCATCGAAGGCTTCCTGCGCGACCTGGGCCACCGCTTCGGCGAACTTACCACTATTGAGCCGTAGGTATCGCCTGCCGGAGCCGAAGGCGGCACTGGCGAACGAGATCGCTGGGGCCCGTGACGCCAGTGCAACAGTCGTGGAGATAAAAGGTACGATTTCTAACAGGGGACAGACTGACGCAAGGGGTATCAGATTTGCTAATATTGATATGCCCCGATGGACCGGACCCGTACCGGTTTGATCCTATGTCGTCAAGTTTATTGCTGGCTTTACTGGTCAACCGTTCCCCCACGGAACGGCTGATTCAGAATATCCTCAACAACCCGTTCGCTGGAATCCATCAGTTGGCGTGGTTCGATTGGGCGATGCTCATCCCCTACTTCACCGTTCTGATCATCCTCTCCGTCTACGGTTTGCACCGCTACGACATTATCCGCACTTATTTCAAGCACAAGAAAAAGAAGACCATCGAACCGGCGAAGCGGTTCGACCAACTGCCCCGCGTCACCATCCAACTGCCGCTCTATAACGAGCGCTACGTGGTGGAACGGCTGATCGAAGAGACCGTCAAGATGGACTACCCCAGGGAGTTGCTCCAAATCCAGGTGCTGGACGATTCCACCGACGACACTGCGCCTTTTGCCGGCGCCCTCGTGGAACGCTACCGCACGCTCGGCTTCCCCATCGAGTATCTCCACCGTACGAACCGCCACGGGTATAAAGCGGGCGCGCTCCAGGAAGGGCTGAAGACCGCCACCGGTGAAATGGTGGCCGTCTTCGACGCCGATTTCATACCGCCCACGGACTTCCTCATGCGCACCATTCACTACTTCACGGATCCTACCGTCGGCGTAGTGCAGACGCGCTGGAGCTACCTCAACCGCGATTACAACTTCCTCACCGAAGTGGAAGGCATGCTGCTCGATGGCCACTTCATCCTGGAGCACGGCGCGCGCAGTTGCGCCGGATACTTCTTCAACTTCAATGGCACGGCCGGCATTCTTCGCGTCTCCATGATCGCCGACGCCGGCGGTTGGCAGCACGATACCCTAACCGAGGATTCCGACCTCAGCTATCGCGCGCAGCTCAAAGGCTGGCGCTTCATGTACGTTCCCGGCTTGGATTGCCCCTCGGAACTGCCCGTCGAAATGCACGGCTTCCAGGTGCAGCAATCGCGTTGGGCCAAGGGCTTGACCCAGGTCGCCATGAAACTGCTGCCCTCCATTTTGAAAGCGCCCATTTCGCGCCGCATCAAGATGGAAGCCTTCATGCACCTCACGCCCAATATCACCTACCCGCTGATGATCGTGGTCTCGGCGCTCATGCTGCCGGTGATGATCGTGCGCTTCTACATGGGCGTGTGGCAGATGATGTTTCTGGATCTGCCCCTGATTGTGGCGTCATTCTGGTCGATTTCGTTGTTCTACGTGGTGGCGCAGCGCGAACTCTACCCCAAGAATTGGAAGCGCTCGATCCTCATGCTGCCCATGCTGATGGCCGTCGGTGTGGGTCTCACCATCATCAATACGCGCGCCGTGTTGGAAGCCCTATTCGGCGTGGAGACCAGCTTTGTACGCACCCCGAAATTCGCCATCGGCGAGCGCCCCATGAGGCTGGAAAACAAACAGTACCGGGCTCGCAGCGGCTGGCTACCTTACGTGGAAATCGCCGTCGGAACGTACTTCCTGGGCATGGTGGTCTTCGCCATCACCACCTACAACTTCCTCTCCATCCCGTTCCTGGCGCTCTTCGTTTTCGGCTACTACTGGGCCGGCTTCACAACCCTCTACCAGGAGCACCAGAGCCGCCTGCGTTGGATGAAGGCCCGCAACCTGGAACTGGCCCGCCAGGCATAGGTTATTTCTTTATTTTCTCCTCTTCGTATTTCCTCTTCAGCTCCGGGTTCAGCGGGTAAACGTCGCGGAAACGATACTTCTGCTCCCTCACGAGCTTCCGCTCGTACTCTTCCTGCTGGTCCTGCCGGGTGGCTCGCTCGATCACCTGTGCCGCGACGGATGCGGGAAAGAAGAGTACCGCTTCATTGTCGGCAACGACTATGTCGCCGGGCAACACGGTGGCGCCGCCCACACGGATGGGGATGTTCCAATCGACGCCCTGCTGGGTGGCTGCGCTGGGGTCGAAGCCCGCCGCCAGGACGGGGAAGCCGGGCATGTTTTCCAACTCGCCCCGGTCGCGCGTGGAGCCCCACAGCACCGCGCCGCGCGCGCCCTTCATCTGAGCGCCGAGGGCGGAGATATCACCGAAGAAGACACCGCCCGCGAGTTCACCGCCGAGATCGGCGACAATGACATCGCCGGGCTTCACCTCCTCAGCCGCGCGCACGTTGTAGCCGGCGGGCCAATCGCCTTCCATGGCGAGTTGCTTCATGGCCTGTTCCAGATCTGGCCGCCTGGGCAGATAGCGAATGGTCAGCGCCCGGCCGACCAAACGCTCTTTAGGGCGCGTGGGTTGCAGTCCGGCCTGGTAGCAGTTGGTGTAGCCGAGAGAGCGGAGAGCGCCCCAGATGGATTCCAGGGCGAGTTTCCCGATCTGCTCCAATTGGGCGTCCGTCACCGCGACGCGCTGTAGGTTTACGATCTCCACCACGGGATGATAGGTGTCCCGGTTGGCGCGCATGCCAGCCGGCGGAGCCACCTGCGCCAGAGCGGGCAGGGCTGCCAGCAGGGTAATGGCGAGCCGCATCATAGTCCCGCCTCAAACCACGGAGTGTTGGCCACCTGCGCTTTGCGTGCGGCAGCTTCGTCCATCTCGACGCCGATGCCGGCGCGATCCGGCAGGGTGATGAATCCCTTTTCGATGATCTCGCCCTCTTTTACAAACGACTTCCAGAGGGAGAGGCGGGAGACCCAGTGCCACTCGAGCGCGAGGAAGTTCGGAATTGCGGCGCAGACGTGCGCCGACGCCATGGTGCCGATGGGCGAGACGACACAGTGCGGCGCCACGGGCACGTAGTAGGTGTGCGCCATGTCGGCGATTTTGCGAGCCTCCAACAGGCCGCCGCACTTCTGAATGTCCGGCATGATGATATCGGCGGCGCGCTTTTCCAGAAGCTCGCGGAAGCCGTGGCGCAGGTAGAGGTTCTCACCGCAGCAGATGGGCGTTTTGGTGGACTGCCGGATGTCCCGCATGGCGTCGATGTTCTCCGCCGGCACCGGCTCTTCCAGCCACAGCAGCTTGAAGGGTTCCAGCTCGATGGCCACGCGCTTGCCCGTGGTGGCGTCGTAGCGGCCGTGCATATCGACGGCCAGGTCCATACGCTTGTCCAGCGCCCCGCGCACGAAGGCGACCTCCTTCACCATGCGATCGATCTCGGCGTTGTTAGCCGTCCAGTTGACCCTGTCGAAACGGTTGGGATCGCCGGCTTCATCGATGTCGATCTTGAGCGCGGTGAACCCCATGGTCTCGATCTCCTTAAGCTTTTGCGGGGCGAGGGGATCGTCCGGGTGATGGTTGGCCGAGTCGCAATAGACGCGCACACGGTCGCGGACCTTGCCGCCGAGGAGTTGATAGACGGGGAGGCCGAGCGCCTTACCTGCCAGGTCCCAGAGCGCAATTTCGACGGCGGTGAGAGCCGTAACATACTGCCCGCCCTGGGCTCCGGCGAAAACCCCGTTGAGACGGATGCGCTCCCACAGCGCTTCCACATTCAGCGGGTCGCGTCCGATGAGCGCGTTGCGGAATGAGCGCACCAGGGGCACGCCGCCCAGCACGGAGTCGGTGGCTTCCCCGTGCCCGAAGATGCCCTGATCGGTGTAGATGCGCACGTGGAGTTGATAGCCGTGGCCCATCACCTGCGCCGTGCGTACGTCGGTGATCTTGAGTTTCGGCCGGCGGTAGGGAGAGGATTGCGCTTGCAGCGCGGCGGCGAGCGCCGGCAGTGCCAAGGGTGCGGCGCGGAGAAAGTTGCGGCGGGATTGTGGCATGTGCCGATGATAACTGGAATTTACCACCTCAAGCTCTGGAACTTTGGAAATATTTGATGTACTTTCGGGAAGCTGGAATCGCGTAGGATGGCCACTTCAACGCAGAGACTCAGAGATCGCAGAGAGAAGCGCAGAGAAGAGCCGGGCAGGACAAAATTAAAACCTGAGAGTGCGGAGGAGCGTGGCTGGCGCCATCGGCTTTGTGGGGGTGACGCGACTGCTGATTTACTTCACTTGCGCAAGCAGAA
>JANYAH010000159.1 GCA_025361425.1 Candidatus Solibacter sp.
GGTGACGAATTCGCCCTCGGCGTTTCCGGGCAGCGTATGTTACTTGGAGATGGAATAGACCCGGACGCCATCCTCTCGTCTGGTGGAGTGAACCACGAGCCCCATCCGTTTACCCAACACCGCGCTAATGAAGCCGCGGACGCTGTGCGCCTGCCAGTCAGTTGCCGCCATGATCTCCTTGAGGCTGGCGCCGTCCGTGCGGCGCATCAGTTCCAGGACGATGGCCTTCTTGCTGCCGTCGCGCGCCGTGGGCGTCGCGTCCTTCGCCTTGGCCTGCTTGGTCGCCTTGGTCTTCTTGGGCGCGACGGGGGCCGCCTCGGGCGCAGGTGCAGGCGTCAGGGCTTGGATGGCCTTCCAGATCCGGCCAACCGCCGTCTTGCGGTCGGTGAATTTCTTGACCGGCTTCAGGCTGTCGAAAGGCACCACTCCGGCGAAGGCGTTCCAGACCTCGGGGAAGCGGGTGAGGGGCCAGTCGGCGGAGAGCTTGGCGAACTCCTTCTCGGTGGCGAAACGGTCTTGGCCTTCGGGAACCTGCTCGGCGGCGGTGAAGGCGGTGATGTTGTTGTCAGTGGCGATTGCGAACGTGGTCATGGTTTTCTCCTGATTCAAAATTCGATTTCGTCGACGATCCTGCGCGCCTCGTCGGGGCTGATTTCCTGCGCGGGAGGCGCCTCCGAGCGGAGGCGGGCGGCTGTCCGGATGCGGATCTCGCGTCCGGTGGCGAGGTTGGTTCCGTACCACCCGCCGCGGACGTGCTCGCGGGTGATGCGGACTCTGGCCAGCGTTCCGCTGACCTTGACGATGTAGGTCGATCCGACCTTGATGTTGTGCTTCTGCATGCTCAGTACTCCAGTCCTTTCTGGTCCACCGCGCTGCGGTCGCCGAGGCTGGCGAGGACGTACGCGAGTTCCTCGCTGACCCGTCCGAGGTCGCCAGGGTAGCCCCAGTTGGCTGGCTCCTGTGTCTGGTCCTTCTTGTGTTGCTCCAGGCGGCTGGCGATGCGCTTCAGCAGGTCGGCGCACTCGGTGTGGCGTTCCGCGTAGCAGGCGGCGGCGGTTTGCTTGGTGGTCTTGGTGGTCCGTGGCATCGAACACATACATCGCTTCGGTGCCGGCGGATAGCAAGGCTGAAGTTCGATTTTCCGGAAGAAAGATTCAATGGCGGCAATAAGCCTACGTGCGTACGCGAAGCATCGCGGTGTGACGCTCAAAGCGGTGCAGAAAGCGATTGAATCCGGCCGGATTCACACGAATGCCGACGGAAAACTCGACGCCGAGCGCGCCGACGCCGAATGGGCGCGCAACACGGGGCCGAAGGCGCGCCGAACCATCGCTTCTTCATCGCCAACGCCGCCGCCAGTGGAACAACCGCGTCCGGATTCCCTGGGGGCTGGCGCGCTGGACTATGCCAAGGCGCGCGCCATCATCGCCCACTATGAGGCACGTCTCGCCAAGATCGACTACGAAGAGCGCATCAAAAAGCTCATCAACGCCGACGAGGTCTCCGTTGCCGCCTTCAATCTGTTCCGGATGTTCCGCGACCGGATGCTCAACATCCCGGATCGCGTCGTGGGGGCCCTGGTCGCGGAGCTCCGGGAGGCCATCATCGCCATCGGGGTCGATCCGGAAGTGGTGAAGGGCCTGGACCTGGGCAAGGTGCACGGGATTCTCACCGCCGAGATTCGGAGCGCACTGGAGGAGTTTGCCGATGCCGCCCACCGCTGAAGAGATCTACTACGCGGCGGCAGCGGCGGGCGCGCGGCCGGATCCTCTGCTCACGATTTCGCAGTGGGCAGACAAGTACCGAAAGCTTTCGCAGCGGGCATCGGCTGAGCCTGGCCCATGGCGCACGGACCGCACGCCGTACCTGCGCGAGATCATGGATTGCCTCTCGCCCTCGTCGACGGTGGAGCGCGTGGTGTTCATGAAGGGCGCGCAGATCGGCGGTACCGAGTGCGGCAACAACTGGATCGGCTATGTGATTCACCAGTCGCCAGGGCCGATGATGGCGGTGCAGCCAACCGTCGAGATGGCCAAGCGCAACTCGAAACAGCGGGTCGATCCGCTGATCGAGGAGTCCGATGTGCTGCGGGTCCTGGTGCAGAGTCCGCGGTCTCGTGACTCGGGCAACACCATCCTCTCGAAGGAGTTCCCTGGCGGCGTGCTGGTGATGACGGGCGCGAACAGCGCCGTGGGCCTCCGGTCCATGGCCGCCCGCTTCTTGTTCCTCGACGAAGTGGACGCCTATCCAGGCGATGTCGAGGGCGAAGGCGATCCGGTCAACCTGGCGATGGCGCGCACGCGCACGTTCGCCCGGCGCAAGGTGTTCCTCTGCTCGACGCCCAAGATCACGGGCATGAGCCGGATCGAGGCGGCATACGAAGAGAGTGATCAGCGCCGCTTCTGGGTGCCATGCCCGATTTGCCGCGAGTTCCAGGTTCTGAAGTTCGCGCAACTCCGGTGGCCGAAGGGGCACACGGAAAAGACGGTTTACGTTTGCGAGCACTGCGGCCAGGAACTTCAGAACCATCAGAAGCAGTGGATGCTTCCGCGCGGACAGTGGCGCGCGGCCGCGGCGGGCGACGGCAGGACTGTGGGCTTCCATCTTTCGAGCCTCTACTCGCCAGTTGGCTGGTTTGCCTGGTCCGACGCGGCGAAGTACTTCGAGCAAGCGCAAAAGAATTCCTCGCTGCTCCAGGTCTTTATCAACACGGTCCTGGGCGAGACGTGGACGCTGCTCGGCGAAGCTCCGGATTGGCAGAAGCTTTATGACCGCCGCGAGTCCTATAAGGTCGGTACCATTCCGCCTGGCGGGCTGTTCCTGGTTGCCGGCGCGGACGTTCAGAAGGATCGGATTGAGGTCGAGGTGGTCGCGTACGGGCGCGGCAAGGAGTCCTGGTCGGTCGATTACCGGGTATTCGAAGGCGACACTTCCCGCACGGCGGTGTGGGAGAAGCTGAGCACGCTGTTGAGCGAAACGTATCCGGCGGCGAGCGGTATCGAGTTGCCCATCCTGCAACTGGCGGTGGACTCGGGCTTCGCCACCACCGAGGTATACCAGTGGGCGCGGCGGCAAGGTGGCCGAGTGCTGGTGATCAAAGGCGATGCGCGGGCACCGGCGCTGCTGGGGTCAGCGTCTCCGGTTGAGGTCGGGCCTCTGGGCGCGAAGTTGAAGCGGGGCGTTCGCGTATGGCCGGTGAACTCCGGGATGGCCAAAGAAGAACTGTATCGGTGGCTGCGTCTGGAACGGCCCACCGACGAAGACCTCGAAAAGGGGAATATATTCCCACATGGCTATTGCCACTTCCCGAAGTACAGCGAGGAGTATTTCAAGCAGATCACCGCCGAGCAGCTGGTCACGAAGATCGTGAAGGGCTATCGGCGGCACGAGTGGCAGAAGATGCGCGAGCGCAATGAGGCGCTCGACTGCCGGGTGTATGCGCGCGCGGCAGCCAGCCGGATCGGCATCGACCGCTACCAGGAAAAACACTGGCTGGCGATTGAGGAGCGAGTTGGCCAACCGAAGCGGCCGGATCCGACGCCGAGTAATCCT
>JANYAH010000360.1 GCA_025361425.1 Candidatus Solibacter sp.
AGGATCTTGGCGCAAGAGTTGAAAGCGCATTGTTCGACGAAATGTACTCGTCGCTGGCCGACCGGTCGACGCGCCAGTTACTAAATCGGCTGGCGCGCCTGGACGTCTTATTAATCGACTTATGTGAAGTTGTCAGTAATGTGGAGTAGCCGCTCGAAAACCCCGTCATCGTTGAGGCTCGGTAGGTTTCAACTCCACATTAATTCGGAGCTAAAGAGACTCGAGCCAATCGAGGATCGTGCCGTCTTTCGCCCATGGTGTCCGGGATTTTCGGGAAACCGGCCTGACCTTCGCGATAGCCTTACGCTTCATCTCGAGATCGACCTTCGCGTAACGGTTTGTCGTGGTCGGACTCGCATGCCCGAGCATGTGACTGATGGTCGAGATATCCACTCCGGACTTGAGCAGCGCCACGGCGGTACTGTGCCGCATGCTGTGAGGATGGAGGCGTTTCTTGGCCAGCGTCGGCGCGGTTTCGGAGGCCGCATCCAAGCATCGGGAGAGAATGTGGCGAGCCCCGAATCTGCTCAACGGTTGACCTCGATGATTGACAAAGAGATGGGCTTCAGGTGAAAGTTCGATCTTCCGGTGCTTGTTGAAGGATTTCAGCACCGCCGCCGTCTCCGGCCAGAGTGGGCAATACCGCTCTTTCTTCCCTTTGCCGAA
This sequence comes from Candidatus Solibacter sp., assembly GCA_025361425.1. GTDB lineage: Bacteria > Acidobacteriota > Terriglobia > Bryobacterales > Bryobacteraceae > Solibacter. Next base: position 667 of record JANYAH010000360.1, read on the forward strand.
GAGTCGTACCTGAAACGGCTTGATCAACTGAAGATCGCGAACCCGCAGATCCACGATCTCCTGAACACGTCCACCGGTGTTGAACATGGTCGCCAATAGAGCGTAATCGCGAACACCTTGCGATGTCGTCCTGTCGATCGCTTTCAGAATCGAATCGATCTCTTCGTATTCCAGGTAGTCGATAGCCCGATTCGGCGCGCGCTTGAATGGAACCGCGATCACCCTCTGCGCAAGATCCAGTTGCTCGGGGTTGCGTGAGGCCACGAAACGGAAAAACGCATGAATGGCCGCCAGGCGCACGTTGCGAGTCGCCACGCCGTTATTCCGCCGATCCTCCAGATGGGAAAGGAACGCGAGGATATGCGGTGGATCCAGGTCGGCGAGGTCGAGCGCCGCAACCGGGACTTTGCGTTGGTCCGCGATGAAACGGAGCAGCAAGGCGAGGCTGTCCCGGTAACTGTGAATCGTATGCGGACTGGATCCTCGAAGCCGTGGCAGGTGGTCGGTGAAGTAGTCGCGAACGATGGCGCCGAGCAAGTTGGTGGAAGCCGGTTTCTTCATCGCGGGTGCTCCCTGTTCGAGGCGGGCGGAACAATCAGCGATCCGTAATGTTTGGCAAACCGCTCACTGGCAGCGGCACGCATCGGTTCGATGAAGTGCAGGTAATGATGGGTGGATATCGCCGAGCCATGCCCCAGGTAGGTCGCAAGCAGCGGCAATTTCGCACTCACGTCGGCCCCCGCGCGATACCAGCGAAGCAATGCATTGACGGCAAAGGAATGGCGAATATCGTGGATTCGCGGAGCGCGCCCGTTCGCGGCCTTGATGCCGCATTGATCGAAGAGTGGCTTGATGCAATAGGAAATGCCCGTACCCGTGTATGCGCGGCCTCCCTGGGTTGCATTCCAGATCAGCGGCGTGCTTGGGGACGACAGCAGCTTCCGCTTTGCCCGGGCGGAAAGATACTGCTCAATCTCGTTGGCGATGCCACCATGAATCGGCAGCAATCGGGACTTGTAGAACTTTGTCTGCCGAATATGCAGAGTTGCTTCCTGCCGGTTGTAGTCGCCTTCTGTCAGATTCAAAAGCTCTCCGCGCCGGATGCCGGTCGTGAATAGAAGGACAATGGCCAAGCGCGTGAGTTCTGGGCGAAGTGGCGTGGATGGGTTGCTTTTCATGCTGGATGCCGCATGCAACAACCGCGCGATCTCCGCCTCGGTAAAGATGTGCGGCCGGAGGCGCTGGTGATACGGTGGGAACGTCCCCGGATCCGGCAAGAAGCACTCGCGTTCGGTTCGACGGCGATACAAACAGAAGGCATGCACTTCGAGCATGCGCACCCGGCGCACACCGGATGCGAGATGCTCCTGCGCATTGCACCAGGCGTCGAAGGCAGCGGCGTTCAGATCCTGGTATCCATCTTTGGCAAGTAGGCGATCCAAGGACTGAAGCGCGTGCGTTGCGGAATCGAACTGCCGCCCCAACGCTCGCTTCATTCCCACGTATCTTTCCAGAACACTGGCGAGTGTGGACGAAAACGACGGTTTGATCATCGCTGCGCTCCTTTGCTTGTGGTCAATGGTTGGCCAGGAACGGGTAGCGAGACCTCACGCAAGTCTCCGGTAGCCAGCCGCAGATACACGGATGTGCTCTCCGCCGTGCGGTGACCCAAGATGTCGCCGATGGTCTTGAGCGGAGTTCCGTTCTTAAGCAACCGAACCGCATACGAGTGACGTAGGCAATGCGGACCCTGGAAGGGGATCTCCATTCCGCTCCTGCGCACGAGTGCTTGAAAGGCTTCTGAAATCGCCGTGGGCTTCAGCATCCCGATGGGTGCGCGCATCCGAAGGAAGACCCTCCGGTAAGGAGCCGTTGGCGGGGTCCGCTGCAAGTGCTTCACCAAAGCGGCGGAAACTTCGTTCGTCAACGGAAGTTCCAGCGGCGAGGAGGTCTTCCGCTGATGGATTCGCAGGCTGCCCTGACGCCAACGAATGTCGTCGAGGTCGATGGCGACGACCTCGCTGGCGCGGAGCCCGTAGGTGGCGATCAACAGAAACATTGCGTAGTCGCGCAATCCCATTGCCGATTTTCGGTCGATACTTTTCAGAAGCGTTGTGACCGTGTCCCAGGGAAGGGCACGGGGCAGTTGTTCATGCCGGTACAGCCGGGGCGTGTCGATCTGGCGATCAAGTCCGGTCCGCACTCTGCCATCCGTAGAGAGGTACCGAAGCAGACCGCGAACGCCGGCTATCTCATGCTGCAGGCTCGCACGACAGAGGCGCTGGCCGGCTTGTGTGATGTAACCTTCGATGTCGCCCGGCTGAACAGCGGCCAGCGCGACATTGCGTGTTTCCAGATGTTCCAGAAAACAGCGTGCTACGAGCCGGTGGTGCGAAATCGTCGATGCGGCGCAGCCGCGGACCTCATTCAAGTAGATTCCATACTCATCGCTGAGCAGCGTCGCTGGAGAAATCGATGCAGCCTTTTCGATAGCGCCGGTTTCGATGATGCCAGCGGTATTCAGGTAGCGTGCCAGCGTTCGAACGGTCCCGGCGTGGCAGGGAAAGATCTCAATCAGGTCACGCCAGGCATGGTACAGCACTGGCCGCGACAGTTGGGAGATCTCATGAACTCCACGTTTCCGCAGATCCGCATCTGCATTTATCAAAAACCGGATCGCGAACTCTCGCGACCCCGGCGTATAGCCGTTGGCATCGAGCCAATCGTCAAAGCCGTCCGCAACCGCGCCCAGCAGCGGTAACGCGCGGAACTTCGCGTGCGCCTTGGGAAGAAGGGTCTGTAGCATCGTTCACCTCGTTGAGTTGGTATCGGCCGCCAGACGGCGGCCAGTCCGATGCTACCGAATTAATGTGGAGTTGAAACCTACCGAGCCTCAACGATGACTGGGTTTTCGAGCGGCTACTCCACATTACTGACAACTTCACATAAGTCGATCAGTAATACGTCCAGGCGTGCCAGCCGATTTACTAACTGGCGCGTGGAACGATCGGCCAGCGACGAGTACATTTCGTCGAACAGATCCTGCGCTTTGATAAACTGGCAGCGATA
>JANYAH010000162.1 GCA_025361425.1 Candidatus Solibacter sp.
GCTCGCTCCTCACGAAGTAGTGGCGCTCGCCGCGTTGAATTCCAATCCGCGGCCCCGCGCCTTTGATTTCCGCTCGGCTGTCGTGCAGTTCCGGCCGGGTCCGGCGAACTCCCAGCACGTCGTGGCGTTCGAACTGCCGGCGGCGAGTCTCACCGCCACGCCGGATGCGGACGGCAAGAAACATCACGTACACGTGTCGATGCTGGCCCTGGTGAAAGACGCGGGCGGCCAAGTGGTCGACAAGGTCAGCCAGGATGCCCCTTATGACATCGCCGCCGAGAACCTGGCGGCGGTGCGCGCCAGCACGATTACTTTCACGCGCCCCGTGAACCTGCCTCCGGGCCACTACACCATCGAAACGGCCGTCGTCGATCGCGAGTCTCATCGCGCCAGCACCGCCACGGTCCCGTTCGACAGCCCGGAGCAGAAGGGCGTCGGGTTGAGCAGCATTATGCTCGTGCAGCGCTCCGAACCCGCAGGCGCGGCCGATCCATCCGACCCCTTCGCGATAGCGGCCAAGCCGCAAAGCCGCCGGATCGTTCCGGAGCTGCTGACCAACCTGAGCGCGGATGCCCACCCCTCGGTGTACTTTGTGGTGTACCCGGATCCCTCGAACGCCGCCAAGCCGAAGATCCGGATCGAGTTTCTGGTCGGCGGCGAGGTACGGGCCAACCAGACCGCCGATCTCCCCGCTCCGGACGCGACGGGCGCGATCCCTATGGTCGTCCGGGCCGCGACCCATCCGGGCCAATGCGAGCTGAGAATCACCGCCATGCAGGGCGAGCAGTCCCAGGCGCGAAGCCTCGCCTACACCATCGCGGGGAATTGAACCGGTTGTGCGAATGGCCTGCCCTCACAATGCAGCAGAATTCGATAGAGTAGTTCAAACATGAAAGACCTGGGACTGACGAGACGATCTCTGCTGGCGGCCGCCAGCGCCGGAGCAGCGGCGTTGGCGGACCCTTTCCGTCCGCAGACAAGCCGGCCAAAAAAAGTGATCGTGGCCGGCGGCGGAATCGCGGGGCTCTGCTGCGGCTACGAATTGATGAAGCGCGGCCACGATGTAACCGTACTGGAAGCTTCCGGGCGCCCAGGCGGGCACGTGAAAACCGTGCGCGATGGACTGGCGGACGGCCTTTACGTGGACGCCGGAGCGGAGCACTTCACGAAGCCCGGCTACGACCGCTACTGGAGCTACGTGGCCGAGTTCAACCTGCCTTTCGTAGAGGACCAGCGCCGCCGGCGTTTCGTACGCTGGCTGGATGGCAAGCCTTGGACCCAGGAACAACTGCAGGACCCCAAGGTGCTCGCAGCCCTCGGACTTTCCGGGCGGGAAACCGAGTTCCTGAGGCGCCGCGCGTGGTGGGATCTCCCCGATCTCTATCTGCCCGCCTACTCCGACCATATTCAAGACGAGTACAAGCCGTTCGGCGCCGGCCTCGACAATCTGGATTCGATGGCTCTCAACGATCTGCTGCGCAAGGACGGCGCGTCCGCGGCCGCCCTTCGTTTCTTCGGCGGGGCCGGTTCGGCTCTTCAGTCGGTGTGGCACCACGCGATCCTGAAGCGACGCGGCGTGCCGCTGTTTCCCACCGGGATCTACCGGCTGAAGGGCGGCAATCACCAATTGCCGGAAGCATTCGCCAGGAGGTTGGGACAGCGTGTACGCCTGGGATGTCCGGTGACCGGCATCGAGCACGGCTCAGAGCGCGTTACGGTTCGCTACCGCGAAGCGGGCAAAGAGCGTCGCATGGAAGGGGAGTACCTGGTCTGCTGCATGTCCGCCGTGATGCTGCGGCAGATTCCCGTGTCTCCGGCCTGGCCCGAGGCCAAGCGGTGGGCGATTGAGAACATGCCCTACTACACCGCAACGCGCCCGGTTTTTCAGTCGCGCACCAAGTTCTGGAAGGAAGACCGGACGACCGCCAGTATTGCCTTTGGCGCGCCTGCCCTGGAGCATTGTTGGTCACAGGCCGAGGATGTGGAGACCAATCGCGGGCTGATTGCGGGAACCGCGCAAGGGGGAGCGAAGGCGGAGGACGCGCTCGCCGTCTTCCGGCAGCGCTACACCGGCAAGTCGGAAAACATCGAACAGGCGATGGTAATCGACTGGTCCAAGGACCCGTGGGCGATGGCCTGCGAAACCACGTCCTACAAACCGGGTGAACTGCGGAAGTTTTGGCCGGAGATCATGCAGCCCCACGGGAGGGTTCACTTCGCCGGGGCGTATTGCGACAACTTGAATTGGGGACAGGAAGCGGCCACGCGGTCGGCTAACCGCACGGCCCTGGCCATCGACGCAGCGTGAATGGGCGATTACTGTCCCCCAGGGCGCCTCTTCTTGTACTGCTCGAAAGCAAGCTTCGATTCGCCGAGCCGCCCCAGCCGGCGATAGAGCAACCCGAGCGAGTATAGTGGCTCGGCCAGTGCGGTATCCAGCTCGGCGGCGGTCTTGAACTGCGCGATCGCCTCTTCTTCCCGGCTCAGCTTTTCGAGAACGCGGCCCAGATAGTAGTGCGCCTGAGCGAAACGCGGGTCATAGGCGAGCGCTTCGCGCAGGCTCTTTTCGGCCTGACAGAACTTCTGCATGCGGAACAGCAGGCAGCCGTAGTTGTGCGGAGTCCACGCCGATGGGGCCGGCAGTTTTCGATTCAGCTCGACGGCTTTTTCGAAGGCCTGTGCGGCGCCGTCCTGATCGCCAAGCATATCGAGCGATAATCCAAGATTGTCCCAGACCCGTGCCGACCGCGGATCGAGCCGGATCGCGCGCCGCAACTTCTCGACCGCCGGTTCATAGCGGCGCTCATAGTAATCGAGGCGCGCCAGCCAATACAGATAGAGTGGTTGACTGGGGTGGAGTTCGGAGAGGCGGGACAGGTGGGTGGCGGCCTCCTTGCCGCGGCCGACGTTGGCCAATGCCATCGCGAGCGTGAAGCGGTCCCTGTCGTCCAGCGGGCGGATGGCGTCGGCGCGCTCAAACGCTTGGATCGCGGGCTCCATGCGGTTCGCAACGAACTCGATTGCGCCGAGCAGCGACAGAATCGCGGCCGACTGCGGGGGCGGCATCTCCGGCGTGACGGCGAGGGCGGTCTCAATGGCGGGGTAGTCGCGCCGGGAGAACATCTCCAGCACTGTTTGCCGCTGCGCGCCGCCGAGAGGCGCGTTCCGGATTCGGCTCGCGAGGTTGTCGTCTGCAAGCAGCAGGAAGCCAATCCAGAGAACGCGACAGAGCATCAGTATGGCTTGACCTCAATGCCGCGCAGCATCAACTCCGATTCCTTGCTGCGGCGTTCGTTTAACTGGCGCAACCGCACCGCCAGCGCCGTGGCGCGCGGGTCATGGGCGCGGCGATAGAACATCAGCAACAGGCTGTTTGCCTGGAAGTCGTCGGGCTCGAGCTTGAGTGCCCGAGCGAGCGCCGCGCGCGCATCCGTTTCCCGGCCCTGGTCTAAACGAACTCGCGCCAGTTCCGTATACGCCTGTGCAAAAGACGGAAACGCGCGAATGCTCCGCTCCAGCAAAGACGCGGCGTCGTCCAACTGCTGGTCGAGATGCGCCATGCGCCCGAGATAATACGCCGCGCCGGCCTGAGTCGCCGGTTCGGCCAGGACGTCGCGCATCAGCTTGGCGGCGGCCTCGAAATCGCTGGTCTGAAAGAATGCCACGCCCAGGGCAAAACGCCCGCGGGCGTCGCCCGGGTGGGCTAGCAGGTACTTCTGGAAGCACTCGATCGCCGCTGAAGGGCCCTGGAAGCGCAGAATCACGGAACCAAGCGCGAACCGGTAATCCGGATTGTCAGGAGCCAGCTCTACCGCTTTCTCGAGCGACCTGCGCGCCTCGAACGGCAGATTCAAGTCCACCAACATCATTCCGAACAGGAAGTGGACCCGCGCGTCCTGGGGGACCAGGTCGCGGGCGTGGCCCAGATACCCCAGGCCGCTCTCGAAATCGCGCTGCCGGTAGGCGACGCGGGCCAGTTCGAATAAATGATCCGGATTGCGCGGCTCGTCGATTGCCAGGGCCTCCAGAACGGCTCGCGCGTCTTTCCAGTGGCCAAGCGACTCGTAGGCGGAGACCAGCCGTCTGCGCTCTTCCATCGAAGCTTCTCCGCGCCGGACGAGAGCCTCGACGAAACTCGCCACTAAGGGCGCGGCTTCGGGCGAGGCCAGACGCGGGAGCAGCCACCGCACGTCGGCGGCCGCGAACTCGGTGGAATTAACCGCCCGCCGCGCGGCCTGTTGCGCATCCTCAAACCGGCCGAGGGCCGCCAGGTCGGCGCATAACAACACCTGCGCCTGGGGACGCGCAATCTCGTCGGCGGGCAGCCGCTCGAGTTCGTGGATCGAATCCCGATACTTCTTTTCGCGCTCGTAAAGGCCGGCGAGCGAAAACCGCGCCTCCCCATCCGCGGGCAGCAAGCGCAGCACGTGGCGCCAAGCGTCCGCTGCGCAGCTCGCGGAATCGGGCTGCGATTGGCAGGCGCGCGCCCGATCCCGCCACTCAGCCGGCGTCTGGCACCATAACACCCCTGCAAACAATAGGGCCAGGACATTCGCATGTCCTGGCCCCGAAACGAATGCTCTCACTTGCAAGATATCAGAAGGTGACGCGGCCGACGAGCTGGATGTTCCTCGGCGCCGTCACGGTTCCGTTCCAAACTCCGAATGAGGTACTGGATGGATCATTGTTGAACGGGATGCAGTCGCCGAAGGCTTGCCCGTCGCAGGTGAAGTAGTGGTTGTTGAAGATGTTGAACATCTCGGCGTGGATCTCCATCTTGACCCGCTCCTTGATGGCGAAGGTCTTGAGGATCGAGATATTGGTGTCGCGATACGGCGAACCCCGGAAGCTGCTGACGCGCGGACCGGTGCCGAGATAGAAGCCGTTGAAGTTCGAAACAGATTCGAACGCGGAAGTATTGAACAGCGGCTTGTTCACGTCCACCGAACCCCAGGACTGCGCGAATACATTGTTGCCCGTAATCGCCGGGATGCACTGGGCCTGGAACTGGCCGGGGACGCCGCAGACCGACGAGTTGCGGAAGTAGTAGGGCTGGCCGGAGGTCAGCTTGATGCTTGTGGAAAGCTGCCAGCCGCCAACAATGTAATCGAGCGGCCCCCGCTGGTTCAGCCAGTGCTTGCCGTTTCCGAGCGGCAGATCGTATACTGCTGTCGCCGCCACGGTGTGGGCGATGTCGTCCGGAGAAAGGGACCAGTTGCGGCTGCCCTGGTAGGGATTGATCACCGCGCCGACGGCCCCGTATCCGGAAGCAGTGGACTGAGTGGTTGAGGCCGCGTCCGTCATCAGCCTGGACCAGGTGTAGTTCACGCCCGCGTAGATGCCGTTGAAGAACTGCCTCTCATATTTTGCCTGGAACGAGTTGTACTGCGACACGCCGCGATTTTCGTTGGTGCCGAACAGACCGCCGCAATACTGCGGGAACGGCAACAGAGCCTGAGCTACCGTTGGCGCGCAGCTTCCGCTGTTCAACGTCTGAATCCAGCCGTCGTAAGGTACCTTGACGCCGTTTAGCGATGTATCGCCGGGCTGGAACACCGCATTGAGCTGGCTTCCCATCGAAAACAGGCTCGGATTCAGCACGTTGATCGGTTGGAGTCCCGACGGGAGGTGAATCCCCCTGTTCCCAACGAAGGCCGCGGTGACGATGCTCTGGGAAAATTTCCGCTCAAACGTCACGTTGTACTGTTGCGTATACGACAGGTGGTTTCCATCCTTCGGGCGATAGTTCGGCCCGTTGGTGCCGTTGTCGGCGGAGGCGCTGATATTCGAGCTCGTGCTGTAGGCGGGGAAGCCCGTATCGAGATTAAAGGCCGGCACGTAACCGCTCAGCGAGCTGCCGAAGTTAACCAACGGATTGAAGCCATCCAGGTTGATGCCGCCGCCCCACCCGGGATAGAAGGCTTGCGTGTACATCACGCCGTAGCCGGCCCGGATGACGGATTTATCTCCGATTCGATAGGCCATGCCTACGCGCGGCCCGAACGCTCGGTTGAAATTCTCTTCGGGATAGCGCACTCCGGCGCTCGCGTCTCCCCACTTACTGCCGGCGTAAACCACCCGCCCGGGCAGTCCACCCGCGCCCGGGTTGGGGCCGAAGTCGAAGAACGCCGAGCGGTCGCTGGTTTCCCAGGTGGGCGAGAAACGGTCCCAGCGCAGGCCATAGTTGACCGTCAGCTTCTGCGTCATCTTCCACGTATCGCCTCCGTAGATCGAGTAAGCGTGCTGCATGACGCCGTACTTGGCCACGTTCAACACGCTCAGGTTGCCATTGTCGACCGCGCCCAGGTCGAAGCTGGCAAACGGATTGCCGCTCGGCGTGCCGGGCAGACCGGTACTGTTCTGCGCGAATCCGACGGTGCCGGACTGATTATTGTTGTTACGGAACACCTCCTGGAGGTGCCGGACCTCAAAGCCCACCTTGAGTGTGTGGGCGCCATGCACCCAGGTGATCAACTCGTTGGCGATGATCGTAGGACGAGTGGATTTGTTGAGCGGGCCATAGCCCTGCGTGTTGCCCCAACCAACGAAATTGGTCACTCCGTTGCCGCCGAAGTTCGCCGCCGGAGAGGCGTTATAGGCCGCCGCGTTGGGGATGTGCGGCAGTTTTGCCGGATCCTGCCCGGTGACCGAGCCGTAGCCTTCATTCCGGTTGAGGTAGCCAATGGCGAAATGGCTCAGCAGCGTGGGGCTGAAAGTGTGGTCATAGTTAAAACGGTTGACCCAGGCATCCTCGGGGTTGGCGGGACTCGACGTACACAGCAAGATCGGGAGAGCGCATTGCTCGTTGGGCTGCGTCTGCTGCCGCCAGATGGTGGCGAAGAAGTGATCCTTGTCGCCCCAGTAGTGGTCAATCTTATACAGGAAGTGATTGACGTTGGAGAGAATGCCGTCGGAGACGGGATTGGCAAGGTAGTTGTTGATGGGACCGCTGCTGGTCGGGGTGGGCAGATACTGCATCCACTGCATCGCCAGCGGGCTGAGGCGCGCCGTGGGGATCTTGTTTCCGCTGAACGGGGTGCGCGAGATGACGCCGTTGACAATCGACGTAGAACCCGGATCGTAGATCGGCGTGCTCCAGTCGGTGAAATCGCCGGTCCGGTTGAGCATGGACGGAATCGTGTCCAGCGGGCGTGTCGTGCCGCCCAGGCTCTTCAGGTACTCTTCGTCGTGGAAGAAGTAGGTTTTGTGTTTTGCGCCCCAGACGACTGGCAGGAACGGCAGCTTCACCGGTCCGCCAATGAAGAATCCGTACTCGTTTTCGTTGTCCTTGGGCCGCTGGTCGCCCGGCCCCCGGTTGTTCGTGAACTGGGTGGCATTCAAATCCTTATTGCGGAGATACTCAAAGCCGCCGCCGTGAAACGTGTCGGTTCCGCTGCGCGTGGTGACAATGAGCGAGCCGCCGGTGGTGATGCCGTATTCCGGTTCGTAACTCGAGGTAAGCACGCGGACTTCGCTTACCATGTCCGGCGTCGTCGGGAAGTCGAAGAAGGACACCATGCCGCTTTGCGACATCGTGCCTTCTTGCATGCTGACGCCGTCCATGATGGCCTCATCGCCCATCTTCAGTCCGCCATTGATACGTGCGTTGAACGCTTGCGGGCTGCTGCCGGTGTTGACGCCCGGGAGGAAGCTGATGAACTGCACTGCGTTGCGCGGCGTTCCCGCCGCGACCAGCAAAGGCAACTGGTTGATGACGCTGGGCGCGATGCTCTCCTGCTTCACGCCGTTGTCCAGATTGAGTGTCGTAGTTTCCGCCGTGACTTCAACCTGGGTCGATGCATCGCCCACCACGAGGCCGGCATCCACACGCTGGGACTGATTCGCCAACAGCACAATGCCACGCTGCACATAGGTGCGAAAACCGGCGGCAGTGACGCTCAGATCGTACGTGCCGGGGGTAAGGTTCGGGAACGCGTAGCGGCCCGAGACATCGGTCGCGATGTCGGAGTGCAGAGCCCGCTCCGTGGAGGTAACCGTAACCTTGGCGTTGGGAATGAAAGCGCCGGACGGGTCTGTTATTTGACCAGCCAGGCTCGCATTCTGACTTTGAGCGTAAGCCGTTGCAATACTGAGAGACAACGCTACCAGACAACTCAGGAAACGAATCCCAGACATATTTCCTCCGGCACGAGTTTGTAGCGGAGCCGGGCTCCAGCTTGGTAGGAGCGTATCACCGGGTGAAGCACCTGTCAACGATGAATCCCCCATGGCTGGAGCGGTATGCCCTCAGGGCGAGCGCCGGAAGCTGTCGGACTTCTCGATGCCCGCGCCTTCCCGGATCGTCACCAGCCGGTCCGCCGCGACACCGGCGTAGCGCTCTCGCGCTCCGCTCGGCCACAGGATCTCCAGGTCGGCTTTCTGCGCATCGCCTAATCCGAAATGCAGCCGCCGGTCGTTCACCGAAAGGTAGCCCGACTGCGCCGTTACCGCCTGCGCCTGACGTCTGCTCCCATAGCTCGCGATCACGGTGGCGCCGATGGCGCTGCGATTCGACTTGGTCCCCTTCAGCAGCACCTTGAGCCAGTGATGGGACCCCGTGACATCGTTACGCAGCAGCGACGGCGGCTCGTTGATATTCATGATCAGAATGTCGACGTCGCCGTCGTTGTCGAAGTCGCCGAACGCCACGCCGCGGCTCGCGTGCACCTCGCCGATCGCCGGCCCCGCCAGGTCCGGCAACTCCTCGAACTCCCCCCGGCCCAGGTTGCGGAATATCACCCGTGGAGTCCGGAATGGATGGCCCGGGTAGGACTTCTCGATTTCCGGATAGACGCTTCCCGTCACCCAGAAGATATCGGGTAAACCATCATTGTCGAAATCCTGAATGCCTGCCCCCCAACTGACATAGCGGGTTTCCACGCCTAGTCCCGCATGCAGAGTGCAATCGACGAAATTGCCCTTGCCGTCGTTCTGGTACAGAGCCGGCGTGTCTTCCGTGAAATGCGTCTTCAGCACGCCCAAGGCGCCGGTCAGCGAGAAGTCGCCAATGCTGAGCCCCATGCCGGCCTGCTCCAGCCCGTCCTCGTTTAACGCCACCCCGCGCTCCAGACCCTCTTCAGCAAACGTTCCGTCGTGCTGATTGTGGAAGAACATGCTGGGCGTCGAGTCGCATGCAACGTAGATATCCTGCCACCCGTCGCCATCGAAGTCGGCCGCCACGCTGGTGAGCCCATACGCCGCTCCCCCCTTCGAGATGCCGCTGCGCTCCGTCACCTCGGTGAAGGTCCCGTCGCCGTTGTTGTGGTAAAGGCTGCAGCGCTCCGCCCGCAATCCGCGCGGGCCGCAGTTCACGGGAATTCCCTTGTAGTTGCAGCTCGGATCCTTGCCTGCTGGCGGGACCGTTTGGAAATCGAACATCACGTAGTGAGAGACGAACAGGTCCAGCCTGCCATCCCGGTCGTAATCGACCCAGGTGCATCCGGTCGCGAAGCGGTTCCCGGCCACCCACAACCCCGCTTGCCTGGTCACGTCCGTGAATGTGCCGTCCCCGTTATTTCGATACAGAATGTTCTGGCCGTAGCTCGTGATGAAGATATCGTCAAAGCCGTCGTTGTTGTAATCCCCGACGGTCACGCCGTAAGCCCAGCCCTGCCGCCGCAGTCCAGCCTTCTCGGTGACATCGGTGAACTTGCCATCCCGATTGTTCTTGTACAACCGGTTCGATGCGCCCGGCACCTCGCCCTCCTTGCGCGTCCCCGACAGCAGGAAGATGTCCAGCCAGCCGTCGTTGTCGTAGTCCAGAAACGCCACGCCGCATCCCATCGCCTCGAGAATGTAGTCCATCCGGTCGGGAGGTCCGTAGATCACCGGCGCGCGCAGGCCGGCCGGATGGGCCACGTCCGTGAATCGGGCATGGAACGGCAGCCCCGATCCTTTGCCCCGGGCAACGGACTTGACGCCACGCGATGCCATCTGTCCGGACAGGGTCGCGCCGGTGAGTCCGAGCGCGGCAAGCATGCGTCTGCGAGTCATCCGCGCCGCCGGCGGATCTCGTTGAGACGTTCCTGGATTCGCGCCTCTACTCCGCGGTTGGTCGGTTCATAAAAAATGCTCCCGGCAAGCGAATCGGGTAGACACTGCATGTCGGTCATCGCATCTTCCGCCCGATGCGCATGCTCGTATCCTTCGCCGTAGCCCCACGCCTTCATCGGACGCGTTACAGCGTTGCGAAGCTGCATCGGAACCGGGTCCGACGTCGAGTGCTGGACCACGTCCATCACTCGGTTCAAAGCGCGGTACGAGGCATCGGACTTCGGCGCGATGGCCAGATAGATCGCAAGCTGCGCCAGGGCTAGATCGCCTTCTGGGATGCCGAGAAAGTGCACCGCCTGCTGCACCGCCATCGCCTGCTCCAGCGCGCGCGGATCCGCCAGGCCGATGTCTTCGATCGCCATCCGCACCAGACGCCGTGCCAGGTACATCCGGTCTTCCCCGCCCTCCAGCATGCGCGCCAGCCAGTACAGCGCCGCGTCCACAT
>JANYAH010000079.1 GCA_025361425.1 Candidatus Solibacter sp.
GCGTCCGCCACCACTCCGGCCGGGTTCGTCACGATGGCGTAGCCGCGCTCCAGTACGCGCAGCGGGCTGAGTTGCGAGAGCTTGGCGGCGAGCTGATCCAGCCTGCCCCGACGCTGCCCCAGGCGCGTGCGCATGAGCTGCAGCGCGGCGTTGTGGACGGCCTCCATGCGGCGGTGGTCGGCCGCCAGGCGGGGACGCACGTCGAACTGCCGGACGCGCGCTTCCAGTGAGCGCCGCGCCCGTTCGCGGCTTTCGATAGCGGCGCGCATGTGCTCGCGCATACGGTACTCTTGCTCGTCGGTTTGCTGGAGTCCGCGGCCGATGCGCCGGTGCAGCGTTCCAAGCGCGCGGTCGATGCCCTGCTGTCGCAGGCGGCGCTCCAGCATGGCCAGGCGGTAGCGTACCGCTTGCGTGGCCTTGGCGCGCGCGGCGGCAATGCGGTCGAAGAGTTCGTCGCGCGTGCACACCACCATCTCGGCCGCGGCCGAGGGTGTGGGGGCGCGCAGATCGGCCACGAAATCCGCGATGGTGACATCGGTCTCATGGCCCACGGCGGAGATCACCGGCACGGAACAGGCGGCGATGGCGCGCGCCACGGCCTCTTCGTTGAAGGTCCAGAGGTCTTCCAGGGAGCCCCCGCCACGGCCCACAATCACCACGTCCGCCCACCCGGTGCGGCTGAAATATTCGATACCCCTGACCACTTCCTCCACCGAGCCCGCGCCCTGCACCAGCGCGGGGAAGAGCTTGATGTGCAGGCCCGGGAAGCGACGCGCAAGAATCTGGATCATGTCCGCGATGGCGGCGCCGCGTGGCGAGGTGACTATCCCGATGCGCCGCGGGAAGCGCGGCAGCGAACGCTTGCGTTCCGCCGCGAACAGGCCCTCGGCGGCGAGCTTCTTTTTGAGTTGCTCGAAGGCGAGTTGCAGTGCGCCGAGCCCCTGGGGTTCCAGCGACTCGACCTGGAGTTGGTATTCGCCGCGAGGCTCGTAGACATCGATGCTGCCGCGCGCCAACACGGCGAGTCCGTCCTGCGGCTTAAACTTCCAGAAGCGGTGGGCGGAGCGGAAGGCCACCGCCTTCACCTGGGAATCGCGTTCCTTCAGGGTGAAATAGTAGTGCCCGCTGGCGGCGAGTTTGAGCCCGGAGATTTCACCGGTCACCGAAATATCGGAGAACTCGCCGTCCAGAATCGCGCGGATGGCGCCGTTGAGTTCGCTGACGCTGAAGACGCGGCGCTGCGGAAAGAGGTCGAAGGCGAGGTCGAATTGCTCCACGCCTAATTATGCACGGCGGTGAACAGCGTCTGCGAGCCACTCGCGCCGTTCAACTTGAAGCTCAAGGGAACCAGGTCGTTGTTGGCCACGCTAGGGACCACGACGTTGAATTGATAGAGCCCGACGAAGTTCGGCGCAAGACCGAAGTACGAACGGGGGTCCGAGAGGTTCGCGGAGGAGCCGCCGAAATCCATCGAGAAGGAGTTAAAGAGCCGGTTAGATGCGGTGACAATGGTGCCGGCCGGGATATTCTGGTTGCCGGAATCGAGCACGCTGCCGAAACCAATGCCGTAGATGATAATTATTTCACCGGGCTTGGCCTGCCGCGAAGGGATTCCGGGAATCGCGTTCGGAGGCAGGACGTAGGTGCCATCGGGGAATTGCGCCACCACGTACTGTTTGCCGCCGACCAGGAACGAAGATGGCGCCAGCAGGCCGGGTTGCAGGGCATTGACGATGATGTTGTAGGCGGAGCTGGTGCCGCCGGGAGTGGAAACGGTCATCTGCTGCGCACCCGTGGGCGTGCCGGATGGCACTTGCGCGTTCACCTGGGTCGGGCGGATGTAATCGATGAACGCCGCCTGCCCGCCGATAGTCACCTTGACGCCGTCGAGTGACGCAGGCGCCTGGGTACCGGTGAAATCGGAGCCGGCCCAGAGGCGAGTGGTGGAAGAGAGACTGGTGCCGTAGATCTCCATCCAGGAGCCGGGGGCCACCGAGGTGAAGCCACCGAAGGCGGCGGCGCTGACCACACCGCCCGGCGCAATCCCCGGAGTCCCCCCGGAGGAGGCGGGAGTCAGCGTGTAGCTGGCGGTATAGATGTGGTCGCCCGTTGGCTGGCCATTGCCATTAGCGGCATTGCCGGCGACGTAGATGGTGATGTTTCCAGCAGCGGTAGCGGGCGGCGTCCAATCAAATTCGTAGGTCTGTTGTGAGCCGGACTGGGGGCGCCCAAAGCCATTCAAGGTGTGCTGCACGTAGGCCAGCGGCTTGGCCGCGGGGCAGTTCTGGTTTTGTCCGAAGTCCAGATAGACGTCCTGAAAATCAAGAAAGGGGGGAACGCCACACACCACGCCCGTGAAGCTGTCGGTGGAGGTGAAAGATCCCGCCTGGGTCGTGGGATCCGAGGATGGCCGCGCGGTCAGTTCAAAGCCCCAGTGTGTGTTGGTGGGGTCGCTGATGGTGACCACCAAGTGTTGTTTGACGCCGGGAGCGTAGGTGGATCCACCAGGGAAGGTCACCTTGACGCTACCGCCACCGCCGTTCAAAGCCGTTCCCACGTGGCATTTTGCTTCGGTGCAGTTCGATTCGCCCGGAACTCCGGCTTTGCCTGATGGTGGTCCAGTGGAAAACGCCCAGAGGAGCAATGGGAAGGCACCCAGTATCACAGCCACCTTGGCGGCATAATGTGTGTTTTTGCGTTCCATATCTACGTTCATTACACACTGACGCCGCGAGAATTACTTGATGCTAAGGGGCGAAATGTCCTTGATTTTGAAGGTTTTACGGAACTTTCACAACTTGTAAACAATTCCGGCCAAGTGGAGCGCCTTGCGCGCCGTAGTGCTGAAAGGAATCTCGCCAAGTTGTGCGATCGTGAACCAGCGGAAGCCGTCTCCGTCCGTCGGGCTGGCGGTGGCGCTGCGCACTTCCAACGTGTAGTGATAGTGCGTGATGGTGTGGCGGATTTCGCCGATGCGCGCGCCGAGTTTGGCCGCGGGGAGGTCTTCGGGCGCGGGCAGGTCCCAAAATCCGGCCATGCGGCTGGCAGCGGCATCGCGTTGGCGCAGCAGGATGCGCCCGCCATGGCGCACCACCAGCAGTGTGCCGCTGAGGCGAATGGGTTCCGTCTTGCGCAATTTCACCGGCACTTGCCCGGTGGTGCCTTCCTGGCGCGCGCGGCAACAGGCCGCGAGCGGGCAGACCCGGCAGAGCGGGTTGCGCGGCAGGCAGACAGTGGCGCCGAGTTCCATCAGGGCCTGGTTGAAATGGCCCGGCTCGCGCGCGTCCAGCCACTGTTGCGCCACGGCGCGGAAGCGCTCGCGGGTGCGTCCGGCGGAGATATCGGACGCATCGTTGACCACCCGCGCGACCACGCGCAGCACGTTGCCATCTAGCACGGCGAAGGGCAGGCCGAACGCGATGCTGCCCACCGCGGCGGCGGTGTAATCGCCAATGCCGGGGAGGGCGCGGATGGCGGCATACTCCCGCGGGAAGCCTCCGGCGGCGGCGATGAGCTGCGCGGCGCGCCGCAGATTGCGCGCGCGCGAGTAGTAGCCGAGGCCGCTCCACAGAGCCAGTACCTCGTCTTCGGTGGCGGCGGCTAGGGCGGAAACCGTGGGGAAGCGTTCGAGGAAGCGCCCATAGTACGGGATGACGGCCTGCGCGCGCGTCTGCTGGAGCATGATCTCGCTGACCCAGATTGCGTACGGATCGCGCGTATCGCGCCAGGGAAGATCGCGATGCCCGCGGGCGTACCAGCCCAGCAGCAGGCGGCTGACTTCCTTGGCGTCCTTACTGACCGGGGCGGGCTTCACTCCGGGTTTCACTCAATGACGCGCAGCCATTCGGCGACCACGGCGAAGCCTTCCGGATCGACGTCCCACGGTTCGAATTCCGGGTTCAGCGGCTCCAGCCGGACCTGTTCGTGCTGCCACTCGTCCTCGCCCCGGTAGACCTTGCGGCTGGTGTAGCGCTTGATGGTGTAGCGCGCGGTTTCGTCCAGCACGCCCAAGCGCTCAATCAGCAGAATCTTGCCTTGCCGCGAGCCCGCCGGGTGCAGCCGGAAGAGATTCAGACTGCCATGGGGAATGCGCGGTTCCATGGACTGGCCTTCCACGTGGGCCACGAAAAGATCTGGCGAGAGATGCATTCCCTCCGGAGCCGGTACCCAGTCTTCCGCCTCGGATAACATCTCATCGCCGAGACCGCCGGCCGCGGCGCGCAGGCTGAACAGGGGCAGATGGGTGCCGAAGCGCTCTACCGCCATATCTTCCACGTGCTCGCGGTAAAGGCGGTCGAGCACGCGCGAGAAAGCATCCACCGCGACCGCTTGCCGCTGGCTGACGCGCAAACTGTTCGACAGCGTGTCCTCCAGCGAATTCAGAAAGGTCTCGGCACCGGATTCCGCCAGGCACTGGCGTATGTGATCTTCCACCGCTTCCAAGACTTCCGCGTCTTCGGAATCGGCGATCGCGTGGAAGTCGCGGCGCATGCGGAACCAGGGCCGGCCGGTATCGAGATCGATGAGCAGCACGCCGATGGGGCACGGGGGACGCGCGGGCAGAACGGCATCCAGGAGTACATAGGTACCCAGCCGGCATCCGCTGATGGGAAGCACCCTGGACGTCACGCTTTCATCCTAATCTACTTATCGGACACAATGCTACGTCTGTGAATCGAGAACTGTGGAGAATGTCCATTCAACGCAGAGACCGCAGAGGGAAGCGCAGAGGAAAACAAGAACGAGCCAACCCTGGTTCCAGCTGTGCGGTATGGTTTGCGCCGCCTTCTCTGCGCTTCCTCTGCGCTTCTCTGCGTCTCTGCGTGGAAGGCTTCCGGTCAGCGGCCCTTGGCTGGGGCTGGGGCCGGAGGAGAAACCGGAGCGGCGGCGCCGGGTACTTCATTGGGGAAGTAGCCTTCGCGCGCGCTGATCTTTACGTTGGGCAATCCCGGAATGTCCACGGTGATTTTGCGGTACGTCTTGGGCTTGGCCTCCGCATCGAAATCCGGCTTGTAGCGCAGAATGTACTGGGTCGTGATCTCGCCGCCGATGCCGCCCACGGCCTTAATGATGCCGTTGGAAATTTCCGCCGCGTAGGCGCCCGTGCCAACGGTGAGGGCATAGTTGCCGTCGTCGGAAGGGTTCGAAAGATAGCCGGACACACCCTTGTAGAGCGCATTCAGCGGGTATTCCACGTGGCCACCGGTCTTGCGCGTCAGGCGCTCCAGCACATCCTGGGATTCGTTGGAGAAGCCGAACGCCATGGTGCTGACCGCATAAATCGTTACCAGATTGCGCTGGGCCAGTTCCAGAACCTCTTCCAGGTTGTGGGTGCTGGCGTTGTCGTGGCCGTCTCCCACCACGATGATCACGCGCCGCGGTTCGTAGGGCTCGCCTTTGACCAGATCTCGCCGCGTGCATGCCAGGTAAATGGCGTCATACAGCGCCGATCCGCCGCCGGGCTTCATCTTACGGACCTTGTCGGCGATCTTTTCGGAGTCCCACGTGGTGTTGACCGCGATATCGGCGGTGTTGCCGTAGGAAATCAGGTACCCGGTGTAGCGTTTATCGCCGGTCAGCAGGTTCCACACCAGCTCCAGAATCGCATCCTGGTATGTCTTCCAGTGGATGCGCGAATTGTTGCTCAGGTCGATCAGGAAGCCGGCCACTATGGGCTGTTTCTCTTCGTGGCTGAAGAACTCGATGGTTTGCGGCTTGCCTTCGTCGAGGACGCGGAAGTCCTTGCGCACCAGGTTGGAAACGAAGCGGCCCTTGTCGTCCGTCACGGTGACGGGCACGATCACTTCGATGGCGGATCCCTTGAACTGGACGGGGGGCTGGGCGGGTTGCGGCGCGGCGGGTGGCGGCGTGGTTTGCTGCGTCACCGCGGGCAGGCAGAGTAGTAGCCCGCAGAGCGAACGGGCAGCGAAGACGCGTAGGGCAGGCATGACGGCGTTGGTCTTATTCTAGCGCGCGACGAAGCGGACTGGGGGCCGGGGTGGCGCTAGAGCTTGCCGACGGTGACGTAATAGAGATCGGTGGCAACTTCGAACTCGTTCTTCTTGAGCGGCGTCTTCAGGGTCTGCCACTCGACAGTGGGTTGGAGGGTCTGCCACTGGCCCTTGGTCCCCACCCGGATGGGCATCTGGAACCCGGGCTCGTCGGCCTTCCACCGGTAGGCGACCGTCCCCTTAGCCTCGTTCCACTTCAGTTCCAGGGCGGGGAGCGCCGTGTGCCGCAGGTACTGGTCGAAGATGGGCGTCAGGTTCATGCCGGTCTGCTGGTTGAAATACCGCACCACGTCCTCGGTCATGATGTTGCGATATTTGAAGTGCTGGTAAAAATCGTGGAGCAGGGTCCACCAGCGGGCGTCGTCATTCACCACGCTGCGCAACGTATTGAGGAACAGCGCTCCCTTGAAATACTGGTCCTGGGGCGGTTCGCTATTGATGCCCCGCTGGGTGACGATGGGCCGCAGGTTGCGCACCTTCGCCTGGTACCCGTTGGTGTACTTCAAGCCGTCTTCGCGCCCCCACATGTACTCGACGTAGAGGCACTCCAGGTAAGTAGTGAAGCCTTCGTGGATCCACATGTCGGACACGTCAACGGCGGTGATACTGTTGCCGAACCACTCGTGCCCGCTTTCGTGGATGATGATGAAATCGAATCGCGGGCTAATGCCGACGCCGGTCCAGTCGCGCTCCAGGTAGCCGTTGGCGAAGTGGTTGCCGTAGGTGACCGCGCTTTGGTGCTCCATCCCGGAGTATGGCGCTTCGATCAGCTTATAGCCGTCCTTCTGGAAAGGGTATTCGCCGAAGTAGTGCTGGTAGGCCTCCAGCATTCCCTTGGCCTGGGCGAACTGCTTTTTGGCTTTCTCCAGGTTCTCCGGCAGGGCGTAGAAATCCAGCGGCAGGTCGCCCAGGCGGTCGGCCCAGTGCTGGTAGTTGCCGATGTTGAGCGAGACGCTGTAGTTGTTGATGGGGTATTGCACCAGCCAGTCCCACCGCGTGTAGCCGTCGCCGAGGTCGGTCTTGCCCATGAACTTGCCGTTAGAGACATCCACCAGGCCGTTGGGAATTGCGACGCTGATCTCCATGCTTTCGACCTCGTCGCGCCACTGATCTTTGTTGGGCCACCAGACGCTGGCGCCGATGCCTTCGCAGGCGGTATTGATCCAGGTGTGCCCCGCGGGATCTTTCTTAAAAGTGATGCCGCCGAACCGGCCGGTCTCCACCGGGTTTCCGGAGTAGTGGAAATCGATGCTGTAAGTGCGGCCGGCGCGCAGGGTTTCGGGGAAGTCCACGAAGACGGCGCCACTGTCGCGTTCGTATTTGAGGGTGGTTTCGCCGAGGAGGACCTTGTCGACGTGGAGCGCGGCATGAAGATCGAGTTGGATGCGTGTGCCATCCTCCAGCATCTTAAAGCGAATGGCAACCTTGCCGCTGAGGAATTTTTTTTCCGGGTCCACCCGAACGTCCAAGTGGTAGAAGAGCAGATCGTTGTTCGCGCGATACGGTCCATACTCCCCGCGCAGGATGTCGGCCCGGGTGGGGGCGGGCGGCGGCTGTGCGGGCTGGGCGGAAAGTGCGCCCATCGCTCCCATGGCACCCACCAGGACATGGAGAAGGTGGCGGCGCTTCAGGGGCACTGGCATGAAGATCAGACGCGGAGCCGGAGCCCGGGGACGCCGCCGAGAGATGTCGCCATTCTGACCGCGCGCAGGATGGACTGTGCGACGGCCTCGGCGGCGGCCACGCCGAGATTGTTGATGTCGGCCTGCTGTGCGCCCAGTGACAGGGCGAAGGCGACATCGCCATCGGCCATGGTGTTGACCGGATAGATGGTGCGCGCCATGCCGAGGGAGGCGAACTGGGCGAGTTTGTTGGCCTGGACTTTGTTCAGTCTGGCGTTGGTCGCGACCACGGCGAGGGTGGTGTTCCGAGGGGCCGCCCCGATGACGGCGCCGCGCTTCATTTCGGCTTCACTATCGATGAATTCGCGACTAAGGTGGTCCGTGCGCGCGCCGGCAACAATCTTGCCGGTGGCAGGGTCGCGCACATCGCCAAGGGCGTTAACGGCGACCAACGCGGAGACCAGCACGCCGCCGGGAAGGGTGACGGTGTACGATCCGACACCTCCCTTCATCGCCCGTGCGAGGCCGAAGAGTTTGCCGACGGTGGCACCGGTGCCCGCGCCGACGCAGCCTTCCTTCACCGGGTCCGTGGTCGCTGCCGCCGCGGCGGCCTCGCCCATGGCGGCGTTGGGATGCACGTTCGGTTTGCCTATGCCGAGATCGAAGAGAATGGCGCCGGGCACGATGGGGATGTGCTGGCCACCGAAGGCGTAGCCCACCTTGCGGCCGGCCAGGTAGCGGCGCACGCCGGATGCGGCCTCCAGGCCGAAGGCGCTGCCGCCGGCCAGCAGGATACCGTGCACCTGATCCGTGACGTGGCCGGGGCTGAGGGTGTCCGTCTCCTCGGTGCCGCTGGCGCTGCCGCGAATATCCACACCGCCCACAGCGCCCTGCTCGCAGAGGATGGCGGTGCATCCAGTGACGGCGTCAAAATCCGAGACGTAGCCGACGCGGATCCCAGGGATGTCTGTAAGGCCCTTCAAAGCTGAGTTTCCAGGATCTTCTATGGTAGCATCGGAGTGCGGGGACCGAACCTACTTGCTGGATCTGCTGAAAGAGCCTGTACTGGATGTTCAGGAGTTTTTCTTGCTTGCAGGGCGGGCCCTGAAAAACATCTTCCGCCGGCCTCACTACGGCGACGATATCATCCTTCAGATGGACGCGATCGGGGTGGGCTCGCTGCCGGTTGTGGTCATGATCGGATGCTTCAGCGGCGTAGTGATGGCGCTACAAATGTCGCGCGCTCTCGCGCAATATGGGCAGGTGGGGAAGACTGGCACGCTGGTGTCTTTGACTCTGGTCCGCGAACTGGGACCGGTGCTGACGGCGATCATGGTGGCGGGACGAAATTCCACCGGGATGGCGAGCGAACTCGGGTCGATGAAAGTCACCGAGCAGATCGACGCCATGCGCGCGCTGGGTACGGACCCCATCCAAAAACTGGTCACGCCGCGCGTCATCGCCACCTGTGTGATGCTGCCGCTATTGACGATCATCGCGGATTTCGTGGGCATGGTGGGCGGCTTCATGATCGCCAAGTTTGTTCTGAGCATCGAAAGCCGGCAGTACTGGACCTCGGTATGGCGCGCGCTGGAGTGGAACGACGTCACGCAGGGGCTGCTCAAACCGCTGGTATTCGCGCTGGTAGTTTCGCTGATGGGCTGCTACCACGGGTTGCGCACCACGGGCGGAACCCAGGGCGTGGGCAAGTCAACCACGCAGGCGATGGTGGCGGCGACGGTACTGATTTTCGTGCTGGATGTGCTGATCACCAAAG
This sequence comes from Candidatus Solibacter sp., assembly GCA_025361425.1. Taxonomy (GTDB): domain Bacteria; phylum Acidobacteriota; class Terriglobia; order Bryobacterales; family Bryobacteraceae; genus Solibacter. The sequence goes on from JANYAH010000079.1 coordinate 9,411, forward strand.
TCTTCGTCAGCCAGGGCGGATCTTAATGGCTGCGGAAACCCCCGCGGTACTGCGCTTCGAAAACGTCACGGTCTCTTTCGATGGAGACGTGGCGCTGCGCGACATTTCGTTTGCGGCGTTCGAGGGCGAATCTCGCATCATTCTGGGGGCGGCGGGCAGCGGTAAGACGGTGCTGCTGAAGACCGCCATGGGGCTCACCAAACCGGAATCCGGCAAGGTGTTTGTGTTCGGCCAGGACATCTCCACCATGCCCGAAAAACGCCTGTTCGATATCCGCGGCAAGATCGGCATGCTCTTTCAGGAGAGCGCCCTGTTCGATTCGCTGAACATCGCCGAGAACGTGGCGTACCCGCTGCTCAATCAGCCGTCGATCCAATGCCCCGCCGCGGAGGTTATGCCGCGCGTCAAACGGACGCTGGAATTCGTGGAACTGGGCGAAACGCTGGAGAAATTCCCCAGTGAACTTTCGGGCGGCATGCGGCGGCGCGCGGCCATTGCCCGCGCCGTGGTCACGGAGCCACCGCTACAAATGTACGATTCCCCCACCGCCGGATTGGACCCGATTACGGCGCACACCATTATGGCGCTGCTGATTAAAGAGCGAGACGTGAGCCAGGCCACCACCCTGCTGGTGACGCACCGCTATCAGGACGGGAACCTGATGGCGAATTTCCGCTACAATTCGGAGCAAGGAGCTTTAGAGCCGGTGCGCAACGGGGCCCAACAGAAATCGCGAACCACCTTCATGGTGATGAAAGAGGGCCGGCTGGTTTTCGAGAGTGACCAGGACGCCATCGAGTCCTCCAAGGACCCGTATATCGGCAAGTTCGTGAAGCAGCGAGTTTAGAGCATGGCGGATCCGAAAAAAGTACGCTGGTCGCAGTTGAAGGTCGGGGTGTTGGGGCTGGCCGCATTCTTAATTCTGGCGGCACTGATTTTTCTGCTCACCAGTTCCAAGGGATTTTTCCAGAAGACCGCCTTATTGCACACCTTCATGGACGATGCCAGCGGCATGGCGGAAGGCACTCCGGTGCGGCTCAACGGCTTTACCGTCGGCTCGCTCGACAAGGTAGAGCTGACAAAATCGGCCGAACCGAAGCGCTCGGTGGAGTTCATCATGAAGGTGCAGGAGAAGTTTCTCCGGCAGATTCCGGTGGATTCGGTGGCCGGTATCAGCGCCGCCAACCTGCTGGGCGATAAGTTTCTCAACATCGTCAAGGGACGCGATGGACAGACGGTGAAGGACGGCGCTGAGATCAAGAGCCTCCAGGCGCAGGACATCCCCGAATTGATGGCGCAGTCCGCCAACCTGCTGCAAACCTTCCAGACCATTGTCAACCGGCTGGATTCCCTATTGGCCGGCGTGGAGCAGGGCAAGGGCAACATCGGCAAACTGCTGAAGGACGAGGAGCTCTACAACCGCCTCAACGGGATCGCCAGCGAAGGCCAAAGCCTGCTGGCCGACGTGCGCAACGGCAAGGGCACCATCAGCAAGCTGATCTACGACGACGCGCTGTACCAGGAACTCCGCTCCCCCATCAAGCGCGTGGATGCGCTGCTGGCCGACTTGCAGGCCGGAAACGGAAGCGCCGGCAAACTGCTCAAGGACCCGGCCCTCTATGACGAAGCCAAGGCATCGCTCGGCGAGATTCGCGCGCTGCTGGCCGGTATCAATGCCGGTAAGGGGACGGCGGGAAAGTTGCTGAAGGATGACGCGCTGCACCAGCGGCTGGAAGAGCTGGTGGCCAAATTCAACGGCACCATCGACAAGATCAACGCCGGACAGGGCACCCTGGGGCAGATACTGGTCAACCCGGGGTTGTACGATTCGCTCACCGGCGCAACCCGCGAGTTCCAGTCCCTGGCCAAGGACATGCGGGCCAATCCCAAGAAGTTTCTCACCATCCGGCTAGCGCTGTTTTGACCCCGCGGAAACAACTCGTCGTCAACGCCGACGATTTCGGCTTCACGCCGGACGTCAATGCCGGTATTGTGGAAGCGCACCGCGATGGAATTCTGACGGCAACTACCCTGATGGCCAACGGCGATGCCTTTGCGGATGCGGTCCGGTTGGCGCGCCAAACGCCGGCGCTGGATATCGGCTGTCATCTGGTGCTGATCGGCGGCCACTCGCTGGTCACCAGGAAGGCGTTCCCGGCGACGGTGCCGCAACTCGTGGCCGCGCTGGCGATGGGCAGGCTTCGTGTCTATGACGAGTTGGCCGCGCAGGTGCGGCGCATTGTGGATGCCGGGCTACAGCCCACCCACCTGGATACTCACAAGCACACCCACCTGGTGCCAACGGTCCTCGATGCGCTGGCGCGCCTGGCGGAAGAGTTCGGCGTGCACTGGGTGCGGCGGCCCTTCGATTTTCCGCTGCGCGCGTTGCGTGGCCGGGTGCCGCGCATGAAGCGGCTGACCAACGACATGCTGGGGTTGATGCGGCAGCGGTTTCACCGCGTCCTGACGAAGCACGGGTGCCGCACCACGGACCACTTCGCGGGCTTCCAGATTACCGGCCGCTTGCGCACGGCGGAACTGGTGGAATTGATGTCCGTGATTCCGCAGGGCAGCACCGAGTTGATGGTCCACCCGGGGCGCTGCGGCCCAGCCCTGCGCGCGGCGCGCACGCGATTGAAAGAGAGCCGGGAAGTCGAACTGGCCGCGCTGGTGGCGCCGGAGGTGCGGGCAGCCATGCTGCGGCACGGCGTCGAGTTGGTGAATTACTCGGGGTTGAGCTGAGCGCGCGACGTAACTAGCAACTCGAACCGCCGTGGCACCCATTGCTCCGCCCGTTGCCGGCCTCTCTCCCGGCTCTTGCAACCATCCGTCAAGCCCATCTTACCCACACCGTAACTTACGCCGTTCTGCGCCAGAAGAACTGGCGGAAGATAGCCATCAAAATTAGTACCAGGGCGAAAGTACAGACGATCGTAGCGCCGGTCGGAAGATCGATCTTAAGCGAGAGATAGACGCCGATGGCCGAGACCACGGTGCCCATGGTCCAGCCGATGGCCAGGCGCGTGCCAATTTTTGCCGAGAAGAGCATGGCGCCCACCGAGGGCACGATCAGGTAGCAGAACACCAGCAGTACGCCCGCGATGGCCACGCTCGAAGTCACCACGAAACCAAACGAGGCGTAGAACAGGAAGTCCCAGAGCCGCGTGTTGATGCCGTCCGCTTCCGCCTTCACCGCGTCCATGGAGATGGCCAGAAACTTCTTGCGGAACACGTAGTGGAACAGGCCGATAGCGCCATACAGGGCGGCGGTCTTGCCCACTTCAAACCACGAGACGGTGAGGATGTTGCCCACCAGCATTTCCTTCAGGTGCTCCGTCTGCTCGGTCGATTTGCTCATGGCGAGAATCGCCGCCGCGCTGGCCACCGCGTAACAAATGCCGATGATGGCTTCCTGCGGGATGCGCACCTGGCGGCCCCGGATGGTGGAGAAAAGCGCCGCGCCGATGAACGTGAATATCAGGCTGACGACGTAGGCGCCCGTGCTGTGCGGTTCGATGCCGTAGAGCACGGCGATGGTGGTGCCCAACGCCGCAATCTGCGCCAGTGAGAGATCGACGAAGATCACGCCGCGCTCCACCACGTGGACCCCCAGGTAGGCGTGAATCCCCGTCAGAATCAGGCTCGCGATAAAGGGGGCGAGGAGAAACGATAAAGTGTCCATCGATAGTCTCTATTTGACCTTGGAGAACGAGCTGACCAGCAGGTTAATGTCGTAATCGAAGAGTTGGAAGTAGGTGGTGGTTTCCTTGTTTCCGCCCACAGACGGCATCAGCACCACCACCTGGCCGCCTACCTTGGCGGCGATCGAATTGGGCGTGCGCAGGTCGAAGTAGGGCTCCACCAGGATCAGCTTGATGCCCTCCCGCAGCATCACGTTGATCAGGTCGAGCGTGTGGGCGGGAGTCGGCGGAATGCCGGGCTTGGGTTCCACATAATCCACCACGTTGAGGCCGAAATGTTCGCAGAAGTTGGGCCATGAGCGGTGATAGGTAATGACTTTGCGGCCCTTGTAAGGCGCGAGTTTGGCTTCCCATCCCTTCTCGGCTTCGCTGAGGTGTTTATCGAACTCGGTGTAGCGCTGCGCGAACTGCGCGGCGTTGGCCGGTTGCATGGAGCTGAACCGGTCGGCGAATGCTTTGGCTATGCGGCGGCCGTTCTCGGGATTAAGCCAGTAGTGGGGATTGCCCATCGGGTGCACGTCGCCCATGGCGCGGGTCACCTGGCCCTGCGGGATTTCCAGAATATTGCAGAACTGAGACATCTCCATGTAACCGGATTGCGCCGGCTGGATTTTGGGATTGCGGCTCTGCGTGATCAGCGGCGGCAGCCAGCCGATTTCGAGCTGCAGGCCCACCGCTACCAGCAGGTCGGCCTTCTGGAGTTTGAGCAGGAAGCTGGGCTTGGATTCGACAAAGTGCGGGTCCTGGTAGCCCTTGGCGATGGAATCCACCGTGATGAGATCGCCGCCGACTTCGCGCGCCAGGGCGGCGAGGTCCTCAGTGGTGGTCATCACGTAGATCTTGGAGGCGGCTTGGGCGGGGACTGTGGCGAGCAGGAGCGCGGCGAGGGCAAAGGTCTTTTTGAACATATTTGTACGGGCTTTCCGGGTGGGGCTTAGCTCCACCCTACTAAGGGGGACGGTGGTCGATCCGGTTCGGGTTACTGAAGAGTTGTTCATGTTAGAAAGGGTGCGCTCCGTGGGCGCCCATGGAGAACTGGAATTGGAAGAGGATTTCGTTGCCGGTCAGTCCTTCGCCATACCTGGCGCGGCGGAATTGGGTGCGGATCAGGCTGAATTCGCTGGGCAGGTAGGTCAGTTGGAACGAGCCCCCGGTGTCCTGAAGGAGCGGGACGCTACGCGTGAAGTTCACGCCCGGCGTGAAGGTAAAGCCGCAGGTGCCCGTCGTGGCCGGGTTGGTGGGCAGGCACTGGCCGCGCTGGGAGCGGTCGAAGCGGCTGCCGAAGATCCACCGCCGATTGATTTGATAGTCGCCGGAGACGTAGAAGCCGAACGGCTTGGCGAGGCTGCGCGGCGGGGCGAGAACCGCCACGGTAGGCAGGGTAGCCGTCCCGCTGATGACGCCGTAGAGGTACGGCTGGACGACGCTGGTGCGCGCCCAGACTAATTCGCTGCGCGCGATGAAGGAGTGATAGATGGCGCGGCGCAGCGGCTTCCAGCGCAGGGTGGCATCCATGCCGTAGAGCTGATTGTTGCCGTCGGCGAAGGGGCTGTGACCGCGCGCATAGGAGGCGCCAAAATCAATGTTGGTGGATTCGGAGAGATCGCTATAGGCGCGCAGATGGCCCACGGCGGCGACGTGGCTGCGGCGGTCGGCGGAGAACACGTTCTCGCTATCGCCGCGGAAGACTTGCGCTGTCCCTTCCAGGAAGAGCCCCTTAGGCGAGGGGAGAATGCGGCTGAGCGAGAGGCCCGCGTCGTTGATGCCATCCTCGCCGCCCACCAGGTTCTGGCTGACTAGCGGCCGGTCGATCCAAGGGAGCACGTGGTTGTGCGTCGTATTGACCTTGCCGAACGCGGCGCGCATTTTGCCGGCTTTCAGCTGCAGGCCGGCGGGCAGTGCGGTGAAGGTGATGTATCCCTCTTCCAGGTTTACGCCCTTCTCGCCGAAGGAGAGGAAGAAATCTGCGCGCGCGTAGGGGTCAATCACTTCCTGGAAGCCCACCTCGCTTTCGTGCATTTCGAGCGCGGGCGTGGCGCGTCCGCCGTGGCTGCCAACCGCGCCGATGAAGTCG
>JANYAH010000081.1 GCA_025361425.1 Candidatus Solibacter sp.
GAAGCCAGTTCCTCACGGAGCGGCAGATCTGCAAGCGCTTCGGCGTCAGCAGGGCCACTGCCAACAAGGTATTGTCCGGCCTGGTGGCGGAGGGATTGCTGGACTTCCGCAAGGGCGTCGGGGGAAGCGATTAACTGCCGCAAGTGATTCGTGAGCTGATGGTAGATCGGCTCTTTCACAAGGACGGATGTCATATGGCTACTCAAGTAGATTAAGCTGATTGGGGGTTGCCTTGTCAAGCGCCGCTGCAGCATGAACCCTTCAATTGGTCCGTAAAATACTGTAAACTAAACACTAAGCGGAAACAGGCGAAGAGGCCCGAACTTGCGATTGACACAACTTTAAAGTTTGTGTTAGCTTGCTATTTTATTTAGGTGGCTAAGCCAGCGTTTATCTATTGTACGAAGGGGCTGCCGTTTGTATCACGTTGCTGGCGGGCCGGGAGGTAATCGACTGCAGCACAATACGTTTCGCGAGGCCGAGAAGGCCAAAGTCGTCCTGGCACTGGAGCGCCGGTGGCTTCCCGCAACGTGCTTTCCAGGTCTAAAGCCGCGTGAATCGCGGGGATCCGGATTCCTCGTTTCCGCCAGTAGCTGCCTCCGTTCTGCGCGGTCGCACAGAATTTTCAGGCTTGAGGAACGGGTGCCATGAAATCTCTGGTGCTGGTGCCCGGCCATGCGATTCCATACCGCTTTGATCGGCTGGACCACGACGAAGGATGGTATCTCAAACCCTTTCAAGCGGGAGAGGGTCCGCTCTACCTGGACCACGTGAAACGCGGCGTGGCCGTTGCCGCCCAACAAGCCGGTAGCCTTCTGATCTTTGCTGGAGGCCAAACGGATGCCGCGGCGGGTCCGCGCAGCGAAGGCCAGGGCTATTGGTTGGCCGCCGAACACTTCGACTGGTTCGGCAACCAGGCAGTGCGCAGCCGCGCGACCACGGAAGAGTTCTCGCTCGATTCGTTTGAGAATCTTCTATACGGGATCTGCCGTTTTCGAGAAGTCACCGGCGGCTATCCCGAGCGCATCGCCGCGGTGGGCTGGAAGTTCAAAGGCGCGCGTTTCGATCTCCACCGGCGCGCCCTACGCTTTCCCGAAGAGCGCTTCCGGTATGAAGGCGAAAACGATCCGCCGACGCTGGCGCAGAATCTGCCGTTTGAGCAAGCGCGCTCTCTCCTCTTCGAACGGGATCCTTATGGCGTGACGCCGGAGGCTGCGAGTAAACGCGAGGCTCGCAACGCATCCCAACGTCATCATGGGTACCGCCAAAGCTGCCCGGAACTCGCCGCACTACTCGAACACCGGGGACCGGAGCTTTTTGCGGGGCCACTTCCGTGGACAACGGGGAACGGGCCCTTTTGACTGTCAACGCATAGTAGGAAGCTCCGTTTACCCTCAATCCGGCGCGCCGCGGCGACCCCGTCACCTCGATATGCTCGGCCTGGAGGCTCCCCGCTTACCGTTCGGCGAGAACGGCGGCAACTTGTTGTTGTTCGCGCCCGAGGTGATGCTACGGTAGCCTTCGCAACTCGCACCTCGCACCTCGCACGCCGGCTTCGTCGATGTACTCACAGGCGGCGGTGGTCGGAAACTTCGCGAATTCCTCACCCGATACCATTTCGTGTGGGCCATCCGTTTTGGTCATTTCCGGCATTTTGGTCACACGACGAACCAACAACTTGAAGATTCCAAATGGTTTGAAATGGAGCTTCGTCGTATAATGCATATGTCGATGGGTGAAACCGTCGGTACTGTGATTCATTAGCCCTACAGCTGTACGGAGACACTTCGCTATGAAGACAGAACAGCATGCAGCAGCACCCAGCGTTCCCGGGTTCAACTCGGTGAAAGAAGTCGAGGCGAGCATCAAGACCAGGATGGAAAAGGCGCTTGCGGACCTGCAGCACGACATGACCACGATTCGCACCGGACGAGCGTCGTTAAGTATCCTGGACAACATTCGGGTGGACTATTACGGTACGCCCACGCCTCTCAATCAGGTGGCCAACCTGCACGTTCCGGAACCGAACCTGATCACCATCCAGCCGTGGGACGTCTCCCAGATCGGACTGATCGAGAAGGTGATCCGCACCAGCGATCTGGGTCTCAACCCGGGCAACGACGGCAAGATCATCCGGCTGCCCATTCCGCCGTTGACGGAAGAGCGGCGCAAGGAGTTCGTCAAGAAGTTGCACGGCGTGGCTGAGCACCACCGCGTGGCGGTGCGCAACATCCGCCGCGACGGCAACGAAGCGGTGAAGAAATTGTTCAAGGACAAGAAGATCACCGAAGACGACGACAAGAAGGCGCACGACGAAATCCAGAAGTTGACCGACGCGTATATGGACAAGATCGATACGGCCTTCAAGACCAAGGAAAAGGATATCCTGGAGATCCGTTAGACCGGCAGGTTTCAAGAGTCTCCGCGCCGCGGCTCTCCCGTTGAGAACCGCGGCGTTTGTGTCTTGAACCCCGTAAATATGCAATCTGACTCGAATCGATGGCTCACCCTGCGGGTGCCGGCCTCCAGTGCCAACCTGGGGCCGGGCTTCGACGCCCTTGGGCTTGCCCTGGGCGTGTATCTCACGTGCCGGTTCCGCCGCAGCGAGGCGCTCTCCATTCAGGCCTCGGGCCGCGATGCCGCGTCCATCCCCGGCACGGCCGACAACCTGATTTGGCAGACGGCCCTCTCGGTGGCAAAGGCTCACCGCATGACCATGCCGCCCATCGACCTGCACATCCATAATGAGATCCCGCTGGGCAAGGGAATGGGGTCGAGCGCAGCGGCGCTGACCGCCGGTGTGGTGATTGCCGACGAACTGCTGGATCTGGGCTGGAAGCCCCTGCGCATTCTGGATGAAGCCGCGCGCCTGGAAGGCCACCCGGACAACGTCGCCCCCTGCACGCTGGGTTCGATCGTGGCCAGCGCGATCGATTCCGGCGGCGTGACCCGCGCCGTCCGCCTGGACCTGCCCAAAAGCTTCGACTTGGCCATCGTCGTCCCGGATTTCGACCTGCCCACTGCCAAAGCGCGCGCTGTGCTGCCCTCCGGCTACAGTCGCGAAGACGCCGTCTTCAATGTGCAGCGCGCCGCGCTTTTGATCGCCGCATTGGCCACCGGCACGACTTCGGTCTTCCCCACGGCGATTGAGGACCGCTTCCACCAACCCTACCGGGAAGCCCTGGTGCCGGGCCTGCACGAGATCTTGCGCCTGCGCGCCCCGGGCCTGCTGGGCTGCGCCCTGAGCGGCGCCGGCCCGAGCATTCTGGTCTTCTTCGAACGTGGTTACGAGAGTGTGTGCGGCCTGGTGGTCCAGATCTTCCGCCTGCACGGCCACGAAGCGGAAACCCTGCACTGCAGCATCCCCGAACGCGGCTTCGAACTGACGCGAGAGTAGGACAGGCCGCCCGTCCTGTCCAAGGTTCTGCTCGCAGCACCCGCTCTCCACCCGCTACCATACAAACATGCTCCGGCCCGTAATCCTTGCCGCTGTCCTATGTGGAGGCCTGATGGCGAATTCCGATCTCGACCAGACTCAGGCGGCGCGCTTTGCCGCTCTGGCGCTCGACTGCGTCCATAAACCCTATCCCACCAAGATCGCGCATTCGTTGAATTCCGATGCCGATGTGAAGCCGCCGCGCGAACTCACCCCGGCCTTCTACGGCTGCTATGACTGGCATTCCTCGGTCCATGGCCACTGGCTGCTGGTCCGGTTGGCGCGCCTGTTTCCACGAGCGCCGTTCACGCCCGAGGCGCGGCGCGCCGTGGCGCGTAGTCTGGCGCCCGCCAACATCGCGCAGGAAGTGACCTATCTCAACGCCGGTGGGCGCAATACCTTCGAGCGCCCCTACGGCCTGGCCTGGCTGCTGCAACTGGCCGCCGAACTGAAGGAGTTCGACGACCCGGAGGCGCGCCAGTGGTCCGCCGCGCTACACCCATTGGAACAAGCCGTCACCGCGCGGATCGCCGAGTGGTTGCCGAAGCTGCAACACCCCATCCGTACCGGCGAGCACAACAACACCGCTTTCTCCATGGGCTTGATGCTGGATTACGCCCGCGTCACCGGCAACACGGAGTTCGGTAGAGCGGTGGAATCGCGCGTCCGGGACTATTACCTGAAGGATAGGAATTGCCCGCTTGCCTACGAGCCTTCGGGCGAAGACTTCCTTTCTCCCTGCTTGGCTGAAGCCGACGCGGTGCGCCGCGTCCTGCCGCCCGGCGAATTCGCCCGGTGGTTCACCGGGTTTATGCCGCGCGTGGATCTTGAGCCGACGCGGGTCGGCGACGTGACCGATGGCAAGGCCTACCACCTGGCCGGGCTAAACCTGAGCCGCGCGTGGATGCTGGAAGGCATTGTCTCCAAGCTCCCCGCCGCCGACGCGCGCCGCAAGCCGTTGACCGCGCTTGCCGGCAAGCTCAAAGTGACGGGCCTCGAAAGCATCAAGAGCGAGCACTACGAAGGCGGGCACTGGCTCGGCAGCTTCGCCGTTTATCTGGTGAGCGGCCGCGGATTACGATAAGTGGGGCAGGCGGACGATCGCCTTTTGCCGTTTGTCACACAGCCGCGAGGAGTGACAGGCCACAAAAGGCCATGGCCCTTCCCACTTAGCGCTTGCCGGTAAAAATGGAAAGATCAAAAGCATCCGCCATGGCCTGATACCCGGCATCATTGGGGTGCAGGTGATCGCCCGGATCGAATTCCGCGCGCAGCCGCTTGGCATTGCCCGCGTTGCGCGTCGCCGCCTCGAAATCGACCACCGCGTCGAACGCGCCGCTGGTGCGGATCCACGAATTCACCGCCTCGCGGACCGCCTCGCCATTCTCCCGATAGTAGTTGGCCCCTTCATACGGCGTCAGCGTGCAGCCGATCACCTGGACGCCATGGGCGTGCGCCTGTCCGATCAACTGTTTGTATGCGCCGATGAGTTCGTCGGCGGTGACCGCCTCTGCCTGGTCTGCCGCCTCGCGCCCGATATCGTTGATGCCCTCCATCAGCGTCACCCACTGAACCCCCGGCTGGCTGAGCACATCGCGATCAAAGCGCGCCAGCGCACTGGCGCCGCTGCCGTCGCGCAGAACGCGATTGCCGCCGATCCCCAGGTTGGCCACGCCGATTGTCGCCGTCTTCTTGTTGGCTGCAAGACGCTCGGCGAGCAGAGCCGGCCAACTGTGATTGGTCTCGGGGGTGGACCGTGCGCCGTCGGTAATGGAGTCGCCGAAGGTGACCAGGACCGCGGCCTTCGCGGCAGCCGCCACGTCGACGCCGGCCAGCCAGTAATAAGACTGCGTGGTGACGGGCTCGGGAATCTCCGCCTTCGCGGTCAGGTCCCCTTCCTTGGAGATGTAGGTGTTGTGCAAGGCCGTGGCATGCGTGGTGGGAGAGCCCGTCTCGCCTGGGAAGTAGAGGCTCACGGCGAGCTCCGTGACCGGCGGTACGGTGAGCTCCACCGGGTCGCTGAACAGCACCACGCCCGGAGCGAGGGTGCACCCCGGTTTGCCGTTGAAGTTCAGGCTGCGATCCGAATCCGGAACGATGGCCGAGTCTTTCGCGCGGATGGCGAGATGCGCCGTTCCCACCACGACCGGCGCGCTACCGAACGCGTTCGACAGCCGGACGCGCAGACGCTTCCCGCCGATGCTGGTACGCACGATCATGCGGACCGTCTGATTGTCGAACCCGCGCGTCCCGATCTGCTGTACGGTGGTGGCGGGGCCGGCAAGCGCAGTTACCGGGGCCGCGGGCGGCCTCGCCGGGGCGGGCCGAACGAGCATTTGTGCCGTGGCCCAGGTGGCCACCCAGCGTTCCTGGCCTTTGGGTTGGGCCTCCATCAGACCGAGGTTGCCCAGTTGGGCTAACACGAGAACGGGGATCCATCGCAGCGTCACAGTACATTTCCTCCTGCGCAGAAATTATAACTGCTATCGCAGAGGGGCGGGTCGAAAAAGCCAGCCGAAGAAGCCTGCAGGCTGAAGGCGTGACCCACCTGTTATACTCGACGTTCTAAATATGGCGACTCCGAAATATGCGGCTTCCGACAAGCCGGTGCCGGTGGCCGAGTTGGTGGACACGCTCAGCGACGGCACAAAGGTGAAACTCCGCACGCCCCGCATGCGCGCCTGCAATGAGAAGGATGCCAAGGAAAAGCTCTGCGCCGGACATCTCAAGCGCTGGTATTTTTTCGGCGAGGAAGTGAAGAAAAAGTTCGGCGCTGACGTGGAAATCTACCGCTGCGAGCACTGCAAGACGCTCTACCTGCCCAACCCCGAAGAAGAGCCGCGCACCGGCACGTTAAGCTTCTGAGTCCCCAAAAAAGAAAAACCGCATCGGTTCAATCCCAAGACGTTCGGGACTGAATTCGATGCGGCTCGCCCAGGTTGGGCTGGGATCTGGCGTCGGGCTATCTGGAACAAAACAAAATCTTGTCGATTCCTGGTCAGGTCCGCGTCCTATTTTTCCTCACCAGAAACGCCAGACAACTACCGCAACCCGTGACCCCCCGGAGAGATCGTATGAAAAGCGTTTTACAAAAAAACCCCTCTGCGATAACCAACAGAGAAAAGAATGGTGAGCTAAAACTCTTGCAAACATCGGCTCCCGCAAGCACGCTGTCTTCTTCGGCCCACTCTTCTTTCGTCCGCCTGTTAAAGCAGAGGGCAGGTTTGAAAGTACTTCGCCAATTCACCTTTACAAATAGCAATCGGACAGCCATCTGTCAATCGGTTTTAACCCACTTTGCTATCAATATTGTGCGCAAATCGACTTGTGCCGCTTTGTAGTCCGGGTGGGCACAGCCTGTGTCGCTATGACACAATCTAGTTCATGAGGGCCAAAGCCGGGCTCGCCGCTGTATTCTGCTGTATTTGCGTGACACTGGACGCCCAAACGTCCGACGAACCAGTCGCGGTGTTCACCGAGCATCCCCGCATCTTCCTGCGCCCGCAGCGCATTCGCCTGCTCAAGCGGGAACGCGAGCGCGCCTCCCCCCGCTGGCAGCAGTTCGAGACTCTGGTGGTCGGCGGCGCCCCCATGCCAGAGCGCGGTTTCGCCTGGGCGCTCTACTTCCAGGTCACCGGCAAACCCGAATTCGGACGCAAAGCTATCGAATTTGCGCTCACCCCCGCAGCCGACCTCCGCCAGCAGGCGCTGGTCTTCGATTGGTGCCAGAGTCTGCTCAGCGAAGCGCAGAGCCGCGACCTTACGGCCCGCCTCTCCAAAGGTATCGCCGAGGGCGCCGACCCGGCCGTCCCCGCCGTACGTTCCAGAACCCTCGCCGCCATCGCCCTCTTCGACCATGTGCCCCAGGCCCCACAGCGCGCTCTCGATGCCACCGTTCACCAGTGGTGGGAACGCCAGATGGTCCCTGCGCTGCGCGGTGGCAAGAGCGTTGTGGCCCGCGACGACGCCTACGCCCTCTGGGAGTTCCTCCACGCGGTACGCGACAATACCAACCTCGACCTGCGGGAAAGCGTTCCCCGCTTCTTCAAGGACTTCCCCATCGAGCACCTGCTCAGCCACTATCCGGCCACCTTTGAAGCGGCGGAGAACCAGTACCGTCTCGGCATCACTCGCAAAACCGGCGAACCCGATTTGCAGGCTGCCGCCTTATCCCGCGCCGTCGAGCTGGCCATGGTGGCGCTTGACGTCAACGCCGCCGAAAGCCAAGTGCTGCAGGGGTGGCTAATGCACGATCACTTCATGCTGCGCGGCACCTACGGGGCTCCCTACGAGTTTCTGTGGGCCAACCCCTACCAGCCTGGCCTGAGCTATTATCACGTGCCGCTGATCTATCACAATGCCGATTTCGGCAAGCTCTTCGTGCGCTCCAGTTGGGACGAGAACGCCGAGTGGTTCGGCTACTTCGATGGCGTCATGCAGATGTTCTCGCAGGGCCGCCTCACGCCGCTCGGCGCGCAACTCAATGGGCCGCCGATTTCGCTCAAAGAGGCGATGATCTGCTTCGCGCAGCGCGCGCGCAAATTCCGCCTCACGCTGGACGAAGAGGAGGCCGTGTTCATCCTGGGCCTCAAGCCGGGACGCACCTACCAGGTGGAGATCGATGACGAAGAGATCTTCGAGGCCGATACCGACCGGGGCGGCATCTTGGAACTGGATATGCCGCGCGGCAAGCCCGTGGGGGTCAGAATTAAGGAAATCGCCCCGGATTAGATTCGATTACTCTGACAGGCCCAGGAGGCCTGTCCCACCCTTTAGAAGGCCCACCGCCACAGACTGGCGCCCACGGTATACCCTGCGCCCACGGCCGCAAACAGCACGATGTCGCCTCTTTTCAGACGCCCTTCCGAGATGGCATCCCGTGTTGCCAGAGGCAAGGTGCCGGCCGTGGTATTGCCGTAGCGTTCGATGTTGATCATTACGCGCTCCGGCGCGATCCCCAACCGCTCTCCCGCCGCCATAATGATGCGCTTGTTCGCTTGGTGAGGAATCATAATACCCACGTCCTCCACCTTCAGGTGATTGCGTTGCAGCAAATCGCGGCAGACTTCGTGCATCTTGCGCGACGCGTACTTGAAAACCTGCGAGCCTTCCTGGTGCACGTAATGCAGCCGCTGATCCACCGTCTCATGGGACGCCGGCTGCCGGCTGCCACCCGCCGGCATCTTCAGAAAGTTGCCGCCCGAGCCGTCAATCTCGCCCATAAAATCGATGAAGCCGTTGCCGCCGTCCTCTTCACCCGCAGGCTCGATCAGCATCGCGCCCGCCCCATCGCCGAACAGCACGCAGGTCGCGCGGTCGGTGTAATCGATAATCCGGCTCATCGTGTCCGCGCCGATCACCAGCACTTTCTTGTGTGTGCCGGCCATCACCAGGTTCGCCCCGACGGTGAGGCCGTACACAAACCCGGAACAGGCCGCGATCAGATCGAAGCCCCAGGCGCCCTTGGCCCCGATGCCGTTCTGCACCAGGCAGGCGGTGGAAGGGAACATGTGGTCTGGCGTGACCGTGCAGACGATGATCGCGTTGATTTCCGTCGCGTCAATTCCCCGTTGCGCAAGCGCGCACCGCGCTGCCTCAATCGCCATATCGGAAGTAGCCATCTCCGGGGCGGCAATGTGGCGCTCGCGGATCCCCGTGCGCTCCATGATCCATTGATCGTTCGTGTCGACCAGTTTTTCCAGGTCCTGATTGGTAAGCACTCGCGGCGGTGTATAGCAGCCGAGCGCGCTGATTTTGGCGTTTAGCAATGTTTTGTCCTTGAGAGCATAGGTTAACCCAGAGAGCCCCCGCGAGGCCAGTAATCAAATGGCAGAATGTAGCTGCGTCTCGAGCTCCTAGCCGCTGAAAAGCCCTGAAACAGGCCGCCGTGAACTTGGCGTTGTAGTGCGCGGGTGCGGCCATCTGCTACGATGCGAGTCAATGAAGGCGTTGCGACTCACACCCTTGGTTCTGTTTCCCCTGCTGCTGGCCGCGCAGCAGGTCGACCTCCTGAATTCACTGAAATTTCGCCAGATCGGGCCGTTCCGCGGAGGACGCTCGGTGGCTGTCGCAGGCGTCCCCTCGCAGCCCGACACGTACTACTTCGGCGCCGTGGGCGGCGGCGTATTCAAGACCACCGATAGCGGGCTGACCTGGTTGCCTGTCTCCGACGGCCAGCTGAAGACCGGCTCGGTCGGCGCACTGGCCGTGGCAGATTCCGATCCCAATGTCATCTACGCCGGCATGGGCGAAGCCTGCGTGCGCGGCAACGCGACGCACGGCGACGGGGTGTACAAGTCGGTGGATGCCGGCCG
The DNA here is from genome assembly GCA_025361425.1 of Candidatus Solibacter sp. Taxonomy (GTDB): domain Bacteria; phylum Acidobacteriota; class Terriglobia; order Bryobacterales; family Bryobacteraceae; genus Solibacter. The sequence continues at coordinate 9,751 of JANYAH010000081.1, forward strand.
CACGTGGCGCAATATCGGCCTCGAAGACAGCTACCACATCGGCGCCGTGCGCGTGCATCCGAAGAATTCCGATATCGTCTACGTGGCGGCCCTCGGGCATCTGTGGGGGCCCAACGAAATGCGCGGCGTCTACCGCACTACCGATGGCGGCGCCACCTGGAAACAGGTATTGAAGCGCAGCAACAATGCGGGCGCGGTGGATATTGCGATGGACCCCGGCAACCCTCGCGTGCTCTACGCCGCAACCTGGGAGATCAGCCGCAAACCGTGGCGCATGGACAGCGGTGGGCCGGGCAGCGGACTCTTCAAGAGCACCGATGCCGGCGACACCTGGAACGAAATCTCGCGCGCGCCGGGGCTGCCTGGCGGCGTGCTCGGCCGCATCGGCGTCACCATCTCGCCGGCCAATCCAGAGCGCGTCTGGGCGCTGATAGAAGCCGCGGATGGCGGCCTGTTCCGCTCCGACAATGGGGGGCGCACCTGGGCCCGAGTGAACGAGCAGCCAACCCTGCGCCAGCGCGCGTGGTACTACACCCACATCTACGCCGACCCGAAGAGCGCCGACACCATGTACGCGCTCAACGTGGGCATGTACCGCTCGACGGATGGCGGCCGCACCTTCGGCGCGCTACAGCCGCCGCACAGCGACAACCACGACCTCTGGATCGCGCCCAACGACCCCAACCGGATGATTGAGGCCAACGACGGCGGCGCCACCATCACGCGCGATGGCGGGCGCACCTGGAGCAGTGTGGACAACCAGCCCACCGCGCAGTTCTACCGCGTGACGCTGGACCAGGACTTCCCGTACAACATCTACGGCGCGCAGCAGGACAACTCCACCGTGCGCATCCCCAGCCGCACCGCCGGCAGCGGCATTACGCAAGCCGATTGGTACGATGTGGGCGGCGGCGAGAGCGGCTGGATCGCGCCCGATCCGCGCAATTCCGGGATCGTGTACGCGGGCTCCTACGATGGCCTGCTGACGCGCCAGGACAAACGCACCGGGCAGAGCCGCAATATCAACGCGTGGCCGGATAATACCATGGGCTACGGCGTGGAGGCCATGAAGCACCGCTTCCAGTGGAGCTTCCCCATCCTATTCTCGCCGCACGACGCGAAGACGCTGTATATCGGTTCCAACACGCTGATGAGCAGCACCAACGAAGGGCAGAGTTGGCAAGTGCTCAGTCCCGACCTGACGCGCAACGACAAGTCCAAGATGGCCACCTCCGGCGGACCGGTCACGCAGGACAACACCAGCGTGGAGTACTACTGCACCGTCTTCACCATCATGGAATCGCCCGTCACCAAGGGCGTGATCTGGACGGGGTCGGACGATGGTCTGGTGCATGTGACGCGCGATGGCGGCAAAAAGTGGGACAACGTCACGCCTCCGGGCATGCCGGAATGGATCCGTATTAATTCCATCGAAGCTTCGCCGCACGATGCGGGGACCGCCTACGTAGCGGCGACCAACTACCAGCAGGACGATTTCCGCCCGTACCTGTACAAAACCACGGATTACGGCAAAACGTGGAACAAGACGGTCAACGGGATTCCCAAGAATGCCTTCACCCGCGTGGTGCGCGAAGATCCGAATCGCAAGGGCCTGCTGGTGGCGGGCACGGAGACCGGCCTCTTTCTTTCCTTTGACGCTGGCGAAAACTGGCGTGCGTTCCAGTTGAATCTCCCGGTCACCCCGATCACCGACATGCAGTTCCACAAGCGCGAGAAGGAACTGGTCATCGGCACCGAAGGCCGCTCGTTCTGGGTGCTGGACGATGTCGGCATGCTCTACCAGTTGAATGGCTTCAATGCGACGGAAGATGCCAGGCTGTTCCAGCCCAGAGACACCTATCGCTTCGGGGGCGACGGCCGCGGCGGGCGTGGCGGCGCGGGCGGTGGCGAGAACCCTCCGGGCGGCGCGGTGGTGCAGTTCTTCCTCAAGGCGCGTCCCCAGGGCGATGTGACGCTGGAGTTCCTGGATAGCGCCGGGAAACCGGTCAACAAATTCTCTTCGCGCGAGCAACCGCGCCCGCAAGGCGCGCCGTCCGATGGCGACGAGAACCCCTTCCGCGGCGGGCCTGCGGCGCGCCTCACCGCTCAGACGGGCATGAACCGCTTCGTGTGGAATTTGCGCTATCCCGACGCCACCGTTTTCCCGGGCATGATCTTGTGGGCGGGCAGCACTACCGGCCCCCGCGTGCCGCCCGGCAAGTACAGCGTGCGGCTGACCGCGGACGGCAAGGCGCAGACGCAGACCTTCGAAGTGAAGAAGGACCCGCGCCTCGACACCACGCAGCAGGACTACGCCCGGCAGCTCTCACTCTCGCTACAGGTTCGCGACAAGCTGAGCGACACCAACCAGGCGGTGGTCCGCATCCGCGAACTGCGCAAGCAACTGGACGAGTACGCGAAGCGCGATTCCAAGAAGGTCGCCGATGCCGCCAAGGCGCTCAACCAGAAGCTGACGGAGGTGGAAGAGGCTCTCTACCAGACCAAAAATCGCTCCAGCCAAGATCCGCTAAACTATCCCATCAAGCTCAACAATAAGTTGGCCCACGTGCTGGGGGTGGTGCAGAGTTCGGATAACCAGCCGACGCAGCAATCCTACATGGTCTATGAGGATCTGGCGACACAGGTGAATGCTGAATTCAAGAAGCTGGATGGTGTGATGGGCGCCGATTTGGCCGCTTTCAACAAGCTGGTTCGCGATGAAAACGTGCCGGCCGTGCAGGCGCCGCTGAAAAAGCTCGTGCCATAAATCCTCAGGCCACCGCTGTCGCGGGGAGCTCGATGGTTTGCCTGACTTCGTGCATCAGGAGTTCGAGGCGGGCGCGCTCCGCCGCGGGGATAACGGCGACGGAAAGCAGCGCCCGAGCTGTGAGAAATTCCTTCGCTGCATCGCTGTAAGCGCCGCGCTTGGCGAGCTTACGGGAGCGGTGCAGTTGTCTCGCAACCAAAGTGCACAACTCCTGATCTGTCTTGGCGCGAAGCCGGGCCAGCGCGGTTTCCATAGATTCCTCCATTTTTGTCTACACATATAGACGTGTCAGGGAGGCATTTCGACTGGGAAAAATACCGGCCAGCTTAAGGTGGAGTCCCTATTGCGCTAACGCAGCCTCGACGGCCTTGACCAACTCCGCCGCTTCCGGCGTGACCGCCGACTCGAAACGGTTGATTACATTACCTTTCTTGTCGACCAGGAATTTGGTGAAGTTCCATTTGATGTCCCCGCCGGTCTTGGGATTGGCGGTCTTGTCGGTCAGGTACTGGTAGAGCGGCGTCGTGGCCGCGCCCTTCACCGAGACCTTGCTCATCATCGGGAACGTGACGTTGTAGTTACGGTTGCAAAACGTTTTGATTTCTTCGTTGGAACCCGGTTCCTGCCCGCCGAAATTGTTCGCCGGAACGCCCACAATCACCAAACCCTTATCCTTGTAGGTCGCGTAGAGCTTTTCCAGGCCGGCGTACTGCGGCGTATACCCGCATTTGCTGGCTACGTTGACCAGCAGCACCACCTTGCCCTTAAAAGACGAGAGCGGCGTGGCCGCGCCGTCAATGGAACTCAGCGTGAAATCATAAACGCTCGAAGCACCGAATGCCATCGCCCCTATTGCCAAACCCAGCAGCATCAGTTTCATCATGTATCTTAGGATAGCGAACCTCCGAATCCACCTGCAATTGGGCGCTTCCTTTGGGTCGAGAGTTTACAAGTGGATTCACCGGCGAGCGCTACTGCCGGGCTGCCGCCGCGGCCAAGCGCGGCGAAGATTTGACGCCGGTTTGCTTGCATCGCTCATCAGGCCTAATCCACCCGGATGGAGTGTGCAAGCGCCGTCGGCAGGCGTTTTACAGAGTGAGCGTGATTTTGGTCAGCGTGCGCGGCTTATCCGGGTCCAGACCCTTGTGTACGGCCAGACAGGCGGCGAAGATCTGCGCCGGGACGATATACGGGATCGGCGTCAGGATTTCCTTGACCCGGCGCGGCAGGCGGATGACCCTGGTGGCGCGCGCATCCACTTCCCGGTTGCCCGAGTCGGTAATAGCGACGATCTCGGCCTGCAAGCCTTGCAGTTTGGCGAGCGTTTCGCCGATCGAGGGCCACGTCTTGCCGGGAGGGGCGAACGCGAAGACCGGGAAATTCTGTTCCACGAGGGCGATGGGACCGTGCAGGAAATCGGCCGAGGAGAAGCGCTCGGCCACCACGTAGCAGGTTTCCATCAGCTTCAACGCCATTTCGAAGGCGTTGGCGTAGTTCAGTCCGCGCCCCACAACCACGGCGTGGCGCATGAAGCGGTAGCGCTCGCTGAGCGCGTCGATCTCGGGCTCTAGCGCCAGGGTGGCGCGAACCACGTCGGGAATGCGCTCCAGGTCGGCAATCTTGACCCCGCCGCCGAGCGCATAGGCGAGCAGATACATCATGAGCATCTGTCCGGTGTAGGTTTTAGTGGCGGCCACGCTCTTTTCCCGGCCCGCGCGCACCAGGAAAACGTGCTCGGCGATTCGCGCCATGGCGCTCCCGCTCTCGTTGGTGATGCCCAGGGTCAGCGCGCCTTGCCGGCGCGCGCGCTCCAGCACCAGGTTGGTGTCGGTGGATTCGCCCGATTGCGAGATCCCCACCACCAGTGCATCGCGATAATCGACGCGCGCTTCGTAAAGCGTGGCAATGGAGGGGGCGGCCAGCGAGACCGGGATTCCGGTGGTGATCTCCAGCAGGTAACGGCCGAACAGCGCGGCGTTATCGCTGGTGCCGCGCGCCACCAGCACCACCAGCCGCGGACGCTGTTTTTCCACCAGGCGCTTGAATTTTTCTACGCTGCGCAATTCGGCGGAGAGTGTGCGCTCCAGCGCTTCCGGCTGCTGCCGGATTTCTTCGAGCATTCGGGACATTGATCTCACGATAGCAGGGGTTGCGCGGCAGCGCGCCATCGCGCCGCCCTATGCTGGTGCGGATTGCACCGCTTCCAGTTCGGTGTACCGCGCGATCGCGCTGAAGTCGCGGTCCCGGTGCCACACCGGTATTCCATGCTCGATAGCGATTGCGGCGATCAGGCAATCCGCGGAGGACCGGATCGTGATACCTCGCCGCCTGCCCAGCCGGTAGATTCCTGCTGCGGAAACGAACAAGCCGAACGGGACCGGATCGCTGAGCACTGGAATCGCGAGGAATGCCGTCCGAAACGCGTCGCTCTGTAACCCCGGGCTGAGTCCCTGGAGGACCTCTTGAACCACCGGACCGCAGGTCACGAAGCGCGAATCATTTGCGACGGCGCCCGGCCCGGAGGGTACCCCGCGGCCGGTCTTCCCGCATTTGCGACAGGTCTCCCTCCCAAATTCCGGATCCAAAGAAGTGCGGAATGCTTGGGATCTTCCGCAGCCGAATCACCTCTTCCAGGGCAGTGTTCACCGCGGCCGAATAGGTCTTCGCTGCCAAAACTTGAGTGGCCTGGGCGAGCAGATGCTCATCCAACACAAGATTTGTGCGTTTCATGTGTCTAGCCACTTTGAACTATAGCGGGGTGATCGGCGGGTTGTGGGGCAGGATGGCATTCAGGATGGCATTCTGCGGCGGGCTGCCAGCCCTGGACTAATCTGAAAATTACAAGAAATACGGATAGACAGCCACTACCGTGTGTCGCGTTGAGAAGGGATCGCGGTTAGGAATTGCAGCATTTTAGGCCAGCACTGCGACTGCGCTCTGGCGGTCGCTGCCGGTCCGCCGCCAATCTCGTCCGCGATTAGGCCTCGCAAACCGCCCGTCGGCAAGTATGCGGAGGGTATCCAATGGCCGACGCCTTCATACGACAAGTGCTCGTCCGAGTACGGATGGTGGTTTCGCCGCAGTCTGTCCATCGCACGCGCGGACATCAATGTAGAGGGCCACTCTCTGTCATCACCGCCGGAGGCGAGCAGCACGGGACCATGGATTCGCTCAACCGCTATCTGCGCGTCATCAGTGTCAACACGACTCAGGCTATCGATGAACATTGGTTTCAATGAGAGCGGATGGCCGCTGACACCGCTCCAGAAATAGCGAGCCGCGAAACCAGCGCCGATGTGAAATGGAACGTAGGGTAGCGGTTTGCCGCCATGGGTCCAAGCAGGCCCTCCAGGAAGCATTTTTGCCGTCGCACCTTCCCAAAGCACGTGGCTGGACGAAACTCCGACCACGCCGTTGATTTCCGGGTACAGGGAACCCGCCATCAGGACTACCTTGATGGTGACGCGGTCATCCATCAATGCCGGATTCGGAGAAATGACGAACGTGACTTGCGATTCGTGACCTGCCCAAAGAACATTGCAGTTCGCGCATGTCAGCCACCAGAGGCCCAGCGCCCACAGGCCAACGCCAATTCGGTTCTGCATGTGCTTGGAATGGCGAGGGTGGATCGAGAGGAACCGCAGACGAATCACTTCTTTTAGGGCAATGTTCCCCGCGGCTGAATACGTCTTCGCACCCAAACCTTGAGTGGCTTGGACGAGCCGGCGTCCATCTAACACAAGATTTGTGCGCTTCATGTGTACAGCCTATCAAACAGACGCTCCGTCCCACGCCCTCCACGCCGTTTTCGCGGGGTTTGGCTACAGCGGCGTGATCGGCCGATTGTCGCTTCCCATGCGGAACGTATGCGTGGCGGCCATGCCCGGGGGCAGCGTAATCAGTTGCGGACGAATCAGCACCAGCACCTGGCCTTCGTCCGAATTCTTAGTGTGCATACTGGTGAGGGGGCCAAGGAAGGGAATGCGCGTGACGCCTGCCAGCCCGGCGATGGTGCGCGCCTGATCGCGATTCACCAGGCCCGCTACGGAGGCCCACTCCCCGAAGCGCAGGTCCGCCCTGTTCTTAATCACGCGGCTGGAGATCACGGGAATGCCGTTGATGGATGACCCGGTGAGCACCTTGAACTCGGAATCGATATCCAGCGTGACCGATTCCAAGCCATGCACCGTCGGCGTCAATTTCAGGCTAAGGCCAAGATCTTCAAAGGTGAACGACGGCGGGGGCATGTATCCGGTGCCGCCCTGGCTGGAACTCTGCAGCCCGAAGTAGCCGGCGGTGAGGATGGGGTAGCGGTCTCCCACGTGGAACGTGGCCGGCTGATTGTCCACACTCCGTAATTCGGCCTCCAGCAGCAGTTTGCCCGAGGATTGGGACATCTGGGCAACCAGCGCCGAACTCAGGATGTTGATCCCCACCAGGCTGGAACTGGTCACGCTACGCGCCAGGTTGGCGAACGTGAACAGTTGCTTGAGCGGCACTACCGAAAAGGTATTAGCCAGATCGATCCCGTAGGTGATGGCGTCGTTGCGGCTGACCTCGAGGAACTTCACTTCGATCGACACCTGGGCGCGCGGCGAACTCAGGTCTTCGAACATGAGGCGCGCGGGGATCACCTTGGAGATGCGGTCGCGCAGGATCACGCTGTTGTTCTGCGTGTCGAGGGCGACCTTCTCGATGGCGAAGGCCTGCTGCACGGCAATGACTATGGAGTTGAAATCCTGCGGGTTGGTGGCTTCGGGGAGGTGCAGTTCGATGGCGGCTGTAGGCTCCCGCTCGATGCGTTTCTGCGGCGTATCCTTGACCACCAGAAAGACGCGCTTGCTCAGCGGTACCAGGAAGCTGCCAGTGGCGGCTTCCAGGCCGTGCAGGGCGTCGCGGTAGTCCGCGTCCGCCATCTGGAAACGAAAACCGGCGTTCGCCTGATAGTCGTCGTCGAACAGGCAGTCCAGGCCGAAGGCTTGGGCGACTTTTTCGAATAGCGCCTTGGCGTCGCCGTGCAGGTCGAAATTCTGACGTCCGCTCTGTGCCTGAAGTTCGACGGGGGGGAGGAGTTTACGGGCTGCCGCGCGGTCGTCGGCCGTGGCGATGGGCAGCGCGGGCGCGGGTAGAGCGTCGGGGGCGGCGCGAGGCCCGTCGCGGAAGAATTCGGAGGGCGGCGCCACTTTGGCCTCGAGCGCGGCGCGGGTGCGTACCGCCTGGCTGCGCTGCCAATAGGTCTTGTTTTGCGGCGACATGGCGGCCGCCCGGGAATATAGCAGGTAGGCTTCGGCCATGCGGCCGGCGCGCTCCGCCCTGCGGCCACTCAGGTACAGGTCGTTGCCGGAGGGTTCTTGCCCTGGCAGGGCCGCTGCCAAGGCGAGCCAAACGATGGCTACACGTATCCGCACACAATGATGACGCGGTGCCATCCTCCTGCGTGCAAACCATATTACTGTGCGAATCTGTTGCTATGAGAAGCGGATTTGCGGAGTTCCGGCAGTTGACTATGAAGGATCCGATGGAAGTGATCCTGCCGCTTGGGATATTCGCTGCCACCTTCCTCGTGTGTTGGGTGGTGCGGCGACTGGTCCTGCGCGCCTTAAACGCATGGACAAAGCGCATGGGGAGCCGCGCGGGCGCAGTGCTGTCCGAAGCGCTGCCCGGGCCCACCCTGATTTGGGCGCTGATCCTGGCCGTGCACCTGGCATTCCAGGGGTCCGACCTGCCGGGGAAGTTCACGAATCCGGTGGCCAACGCGCTCCTGGTGTTGTGGATCGTGTCGCTTACCTTGATGTCTATGCGGGTGGTGGGCAACCTGGTGCGCTATAGCGGCAGTCAAATCCCTGGCGCCCTGCCGGTCACCACGCTCACCCAGAATCTTGCGCAAATATCCGTGGTGATTCTGGGCGGACTGATACTGCTGAACCACTTCGACGTCAAGCTCACGCCCATCCTCACGGCCCTGGGTGTCGGCGGACTGGCTGTCGCACTGGCGCTACAGGACACCCTGTCGAACCTGTTTGGAGGCTTCTACGTGGCCGTGGCGGGGCAGGTGCGTTTGGGCGACTATATCAAGCTCAACACCGGCGAGGAGGGCTATGTTACGGACATCGGCTGGCGGTGCACCACCTTCCGGGCGCTGGCCCACAACCTGATCATTGTGCCCAACGCCAAGCTGGCGCAAGCCATTGTGACCAATTATTACCTGCCGGAGAAACGCATGTCGGCGAACTTTGCGGTGACGGTAGGGTATGAATGCGATCTCGATGCCGTCCTGCAGGTGTTGGCGGAGGTGCTGGCGCAGGCCGCGGGCGAGGTCCCCGGTATGCTGAAGGATCCGCCGCCTGAGGTGGCTTTTGACCCCGGCTTTGGCGAGGCGGGTATGGGCTTCACCGCCACCTTCCACGTGGCCGAGTTCGCCAACCAGTTCTCCGTGCGCAACGAGCTGAAAAAGCGGGTGTTACGCCGCTTCCGGGCGGAAGGGATCGCGATTCCGTATCCGGCGCGCACGGTCTATCTGCGCGGATCGGGACTCAAGGGGGGCCCGCCGGGGGAGCGGCAGGGGGCGGAAATTCCGGGCGGTGAAGTTATTTAATCGGCTCGATTAAAGTTTTTTCTCAGAAACTTGCCAAACACTCACCGGTTTGTTACTCTAATTTAAGTCAGCCGATAGCCAAGACCGAAACTCTGGTCGAGGCAATCAAACGAAATTCTCCGGCTCGCTCCGCTCTCTGTAAGGGACGCGTGAGCGCAAAAGCCGAAACAAGTTTCGAGGCCCGCCATTTTCTACGATATTACGATGTCGTAGGGGATGAGCGCAGATCATTGACAATCTGGTTGGATGCAGTAAAGAAACACTTCGTCAGAACTTTGAGTCAACCGGAGCGATTAAACTCA
>JANYAH010000149.1 GCA_025361425.1 Candidatus Solibacter sp.
GAAGCCACGCTCGCCAACGGCGCCATCCTCGTCGGCGAAACTAAAATCAGCCGCAGCAAGCATCGCATCCAGTCGATTCGCCTGCGCCCGCGCAAGGTCCGCCCGCTACCCGCCGCGCTCACCGCCATCGCCGAAGCCGACATCGTCACCCTCGGCCCCGGTTCGCTGTTCACCAGCATCGTCCCCAATCTGCTGGTGGACGGCATCGCCGCCGCCATCCGTTCCTCGCCCGCCCTCAAGTGCTACTTCGTCAACCTCATGTGGCAGCCCGGCGAGACCGATGAATTCCGCGCCAGCGACCACGTGCGCGCCCTCCACCGCCACGCCGGCGGCAAGTTCCTAAACTATGCCGTGGTCAACGTCCGCTCCATCACCAGCGCCGTCAAGAAGCGCTACGCCAGCCAAGCCGCCCTCCCCGTGGAGAACGATATTGAAGCTCTGATGAAGATGGGGCTGAAAGTCATGGCCGGCAACCTCTCCACCCATACCGACACGATCCGCCACGACCCGGACGCCACCGCCGCCATAGTGGTCAAGCTGGCACAAGAAGGCCGCCGCCGCAAGAACGCATAATAGTAGTAATGCACAAGCCCGTAACCATCGTGATTCTCGCCGCCGGACTCGGCACCCGCATGAAGAGCCGTCAGGCCAAGGTACTGCACCAAGCCGGCGGAAAAACTCTTCTCCAGCACGTCATCGATACCGCGCTCACTCTTACCCCGCCGGAGCGCATCTTCGCCGTCATCGGGCACCAGGCCGATCGGGTGCGCCAAGCCGTGGCCGGAGCGCGGATAGGTTTCATTGAGCAGAGGGAGCAGAAGGGCACGGGCCACGCGGTAATGATCGGCCGCGATTCCATGGCGCATCTGGATGGCTACCTCATGGTCCTGTACGGCGATTCGCCACTGTTGCGCAGCGCCACCCTGCGCCGCCTGATCGCGCAGGAGACCGAAGGCTCGGCCGCCGGCATCCTGATGAGCGCGCAAATGGACGACCCCACGGGCTACGGGCGCGTGATCCGCGATGGGCGCGGCCATGTTCTCGACGTCGTGGAGCAGAAGGCGGGCACCCCGGAACAACTTGCCATATGCGAGGCCAACATGGGCATCTACTGCTTCCGCGCGGATCTCTTCTGGAAGCACGTCGATGAGATCCAACCCAACAACTCCGCGGGCGAATTCTACCTCACCGATATGCCGGCCATCCTGACGCGCGCCGGCCACACCGTGGAAGCTATGCAAATCGATGACCCCGGCGAAGCTCTCGGCATCAACGACCGCGCGCAACTCGCCATGGTCGATGCCATCTTCCGCGAACGCAAGCGGAGTGCCCTGATGGCGGCGGGCGTGACCTTGATTAAGCCGGAAACCATCACTATCGATTCCGCCGTCGAAATCGGCATGGATACCATCGTCGAACCGTTCGCGCAGATTCTCGGTAAGACCACCGTCGGCGAGAACTGCCGCATCGGCGCCTGCTCCATTATTCAGAATTCGCATCTGGGCGATGCCGTGGAAATCGGCGCCTTTACCCTGGTCAACACTTCCATACTGGAGCGCGGCGTACACGCCGGCCCCTACGCCCGCCTGCGCATGGACAATCACGTCGAAGCCGGCGCCCACATCGGCAACTTCGTCGAACTCAAGAAGACCCGCATGCGCGCCGGCGCCAAGGCCGGCCACCTGGCGTATCTCGGCGATTCCGACATCGGGGCCAGGGTGAACATCGGCGCGGGGACCATCACCTGCAATTACGATGGCTTCAAGAAGCACCCCACCCAGATCGGCGAAGGGGCATTTGTGGGCAGCAACTCGACGCTGGTCGCGCCGCTCGAAATCGGCGCGGGCGCCTACGTGGCCGCCGGCTCGGTGATCACCCAGACGGTCCCGCCGGACGCGCTGGCGATCGGCCGAGGGCGTCAGGAGAACAAGCCGGAGTGGGCCAAAAAACGGCGTCATCTGGCCAAGGCGGTAGAGGCCATCAAAAGCGGAGACTGACGGGACCGTCCAAACGTACTCCGGCCCCGAACATGCAACAGACGTCTCTCATGCGCGCTTTCGCCCTTCTTCTTATCACCGCGACAATCGCGGGCGCGCAGTTCAAAAGCACCGCCACCCTGGTGATTGCGCCCACCACCATCACCAATTCCAAGGGCAACTACATCGACGCGCTGGAACCCGCCGACCTGGTTCTCTACGACAACGGTGTGCGCCAGCCGATACAGGTGGACGAATCCTTCAACCCCATCTCGCTGGTGGTGGCCGTGCAGACTTCCGCTAACTCCGCCGCCACCCTGGACAAGCTCGGCGCCAGCGGCATCCTTTTCACCGATCTGCTGTCGGGAGATCGCGGCGAAACCGCGCTAATCACGTTCTCCGACGAAGTGCGCACCCTGCGCGACTTCACCACCAGCAGCGACAGCCTCTCCACGGGATTGCGCTCGCTGCACGTGCAGGGTAACGGCGCGGTAGCGCTGGAAGCCGTGATGCAATCGCTCGCCATGCTGGCCAAACGCAAGAGTGACCGGCGGCGCATTCTGCTGGTGATCGCCGAGAAGCGCGACCGTTCCAGTAAGGTGAAGTTCCCGGTGGTGCTGCACGAAGCGCAACGCCAGAACGTCCTCATTTACTGGCTCACTTACTCTCCGTTTCTGGAGCCCTTCACGGCCAAACCGAAGAAGGTGAAGAGCAAAGATCCCAGGAAGGACGGCGAACCGCTGCCGCCCGACATGGCTCCGGGCAACCTGCTCAGCGTCTTCACCGAACTCGCCCAACAGGGCAAGCCCGACAATTCCGTGCAGCTTACCCGCACCACCGGCGGGCGGGCCATCGGATTTCTCAAGAAGGAAGCGCTGGAAGAGGCGATTCAGGCGATCGCGTCCGAAGTACACCGCCAGTACATCGTCAGCTTCACGCCGCGTCCGGGCAAGCCGGGAGAGTATCACGCCATTCGGATCGAAGTGAAAGGCCATCCCGAGTTGACCGCCCGTACGCGCGCCGGTTACTGGGCGATGCCGTAACGCCCGGCACGTAACCGCGCCGGGCAAGAAACGGCAAAGGACGCTGCGGCCTGGTGAATGCGCCTGCATGTGCCATTTGCAAATGAGTTGCAATCTCTGCTTGACGAATATCAGTAATATGCCTTAACATGAGTTTTCTCTTGCAAGTCACTTGCAATAGACAGCGGGCTAGCTGCCCGAAGAGGAACCATGAACTGGATCGGAATACTTTACGGCGCGTGGCGCGTGATCGGGTGGAGCCTTCCCCCCATGATCCTGGCAGTAGCGACGGACGCAAGGGCCGCGGAATGGCCCTACTTCGTCACGTACTCACACCAGATGGAAGAACCCGGCAATCTGGAAATCGGGATGCGGAGCGTAACGGGCAAGCCGGAGGGCGGAAACCGTTTCGCCGCCACGGCAGTGGAACTGGAATATGGAGTGAAGGGCTGGTGGACCTCCGAACTGTACCTCGATGGTCAAGCTACCAGAGGAGAGAGCTCTTTTTTCACGGGGTACCGCTGGGAGAACCGGTTCCGGCTATTGTCCCGGGAACATTGGATCAACCCTGTTCTGTACCTGGAATACGAAAAGATCAATGGCGCCGATCGGGTGCTGCTGGAGATCGTCGGGCATGACGGCCAGGAAGACCTGGCCGGAAGCAAGGCCGAGGGCAGGCTTGAGCACAAACGTGAGATTGAGGCGAAGCTGATTCTGGGCAGCAACTTCAGAGGTTGGAACGTGTCCGAGAACTTCATCGCGGAGAAGAATCTGGCGCACGCGCCCTTCGAATTTGGATACGCGGTAGCTGCCAGCCGGCCGCTCGCGATGGCCGCTCGAGCTGAACGCTGCAATGTCTGTCCGGAGAACATCCAGGTGGGCGCGGAAGTATACGGCGGCCTCGGGACTCATGAGGCTTTCGGATTTCGCGGTACCTCGCAGTATTTGGCTCCGACCGTGTCCCTCCAACTCGCCGGTGGTACGACGTTCAAAGTCTCACCGGGTTTCGGCCTCACAAGTTCGAGCGCGCCCTTTCTGCTCCGATTCGGCGTGTCTTATGAGATTGCGCAGTTCGGACGCGCCGCGAGCCGGCTCTTTCGCTGAGGAAATATGCGTCATATACTCCGCCCTACTATCCTGATTGTCGTCTTATCCGCAGCCGCCCTATGCGCCGGGTCGCTGCTTCAAGAAGCTCCTGCCAAAGTGCATCGCAAGGTGAATCCGTATGCCGAGGACAATGCCGCGATTCGCTCGGGTGAAAAACTCTACGTGCGCGAGTGTGCATCGTGTCACGGCAGGGCCGGTGAAGGTGTGGGAACACGACCTCCCTTGGCCTCGAGATCCGTAACTGATGCCTCCCCCGGCGCCGTAGAGTGGGTAATCCGCAGCGGATCGAGTCGACGCGGGATGCCTTCGTTCTCCCATCTGCCGGAGCCGCAACGCTGGCAGATCGCTGCCTACCTCAAACAGTTATCCGCACCCGCAGCGACGCGCGATCGTAAGCCGCCCCTACGGCCGGATGACCGGTAGGACGATCCGCGAGGCGCGGCTGCCTCCGAAGTAGACGGAGTTATCGGCGATCCGCCAGCGGCGTCCTTCAATTCACGTTGGCAACGGCTCCGCGGTTTTCGGCGTGGCGCGGAGCCACTCTTGCAGGCGTTCCAGGTAGAGGTAGATTACCGGGGTAATGTAGAGCGTGAGGAACTGGCTGACGACGAGGCCGCCGACCACGGCGAGGCCCAGCGGTTGCCGGGCGTCGGCGCCTTCGCCGTAGCCGAGAGCGATGGGCAGGGTGCCGAAGAGGGCCGCGACGGTGGTCATCATGATCGGTCGGAAGCGCAGCAGGCAGCCCTCCCAGATGGAATCGTAGGCGCTGCGCCCCTTCTTCTGCGAGTCGATGGCGAAATCGATCATCATGATGGCGTTCTTCTTGACCACGCCGAATAACATGATGATGCCGACGAAGGCGTAGAGATCGAGCTGCTTGTGGAAGATGACCAGCGTCAA
>JANYAH010000153.1 GCA_025361425.1 Candidatus Solibacter sp.
CTTCTTGCCGAAGGCGCGGCCGGGAGTGACCACGCGGATAGCAACCTTGTTATCCGGCCCGACGACGTAGATGAACTGGCCCTGCTGTCCGGCCTGCACGGCTTCGGCGGGCACAACGATAGCTCCCTGGATGGTGTCGAGCGTGAGGACGGAAGTGACGAACTGGCCCGGCCAGAGTGCGCCGTCCCGGTTGTCGAAGGTGGCTTTCAGGTGAATGGTGCCGGTGGCGGTATCCACCGTGTTGTCGATGACGGTGAGAGTGCCGGCCGAGCCGCGGGCGGCGGCGTCCTGGGCGAACACGCGAACGGCGAGCTGGTGGTTGGCGTTCAGGCGGCGGACGGCCGCGAGGTGTTGTTCCGGCACGTTGAAGTTGACGAAGATGGGGGAGACCTGATGGATCACCACCAGCGGAACGTCGTTGGCCTTGACCAGGTTTCCGGCGTGGACCAGTAAGTTGCCGGTGCGTGCGGATAGGGGAGAGCGGATCTGACAGTAACTTAGGTTGAGTTTGGCGGTGCCCACGGCGGAGAGATCGCTCTCCAGTGCCGCCTTGGCGCTCTCGATGGCGGCCTGGGTGGCACGCGCCGATTCGCGGGCGACGTCGGCACTGGTCTTGGCCTGGTCGGATTGCGAGCGGGAGACGACCCCCGCCTTGGCAAGTTCGGCGTAGCGATCGGCGTCGCTCTGGTTGAATTTGGCCTGAGCGGCGTCACGGGCGAGGTTGGCCTCCATCTGGCCAATCTGGGCGCGGTCGCGGGAGACGTTAGCTTCGGCTTGGCGCAGGGCTTCTTCGTAGGGACGCGGGTCGATCTCAAACAGGAGATCGCCCTTGGCGACATTCTGGCCTTCGGTGAAGCTTACCCGCAGGAGTTGCCCTGAGATCTGCGACTTGATCTGCACGATGGCGGAAGCTTCCACGGTGCCGACCACGCGCAGTTCGGTGGGCACGGATTCTTGCGTGGCGTTGGCCACCGATACCGGGACAATCGGGGGGGCAGCCGGATCTTTGGCCGCTTGCTGTGGTTTGCAGGCGGTGAGAAACAACAAGCACAGACCGGACGATATGATCGCGTTGATAGGTTTTACAGCCGGCACAGTGGGTTACTCCCGGAGAAGAATCAGACGTTCGCCTATTATTCGCAGTTTAGCAGAGACGGATGCACCAGGCGAAACCGTCCTCGACGATAGGCTCGCGCTGGCGGAAACACGGCAGGAAAAACGAATTCGCGCAATCTCATGGGTTTCCGGCTGCACGGTTTCATTATCGCCATAAGCTACGATCGGAGAATGCCGCAAATCCGGATGGACGGCGCGGGGACACTGCGCATCGCGGCTCCGCGGGGCTCCGGCGAGAGCCAGTGTGTCGGCGTTTTCGAGACCCGCAATTTTTGTCCGCGGGTGCGGCGGAACGGCGCCGAGGCTGCGGTGGCGCTGGCGCTGTGCGATAACAATCTCGCCGAATTCCGCGCCACGCTGGCGCCGGAAGCGGTGCGCTGGACACAGATGGAAGTGGCGATTGAAAGCCCGGTACAAGCGCCTTTGCCGTTCGGCTATGCGGCGGTGCGGTGAAGCGCCGCGATTTTCCCGCACTCACCGGATTACGTTTCTTCCTGGCGCTCTGGGTGATCTTTCATCACCTCACCGGACCCGGACAAAAACTGGAAGCCACCGCGCTGCTGCTGCCGCACGGCGTGTTCACGCTGATCCGCGGCGGATACCAGGCGGTCACCACGTTCTTCGCGCTGAGCGGGTTCGTGCTCACGCACAGCTATGCGGCGACGGTGTGGAACCGGCACAATACGCTGCGCTATTCCCTGGGGCGGATGGCGCGCGTGTATCCGGTGTACCTGCTCAGCCTGGCGGTGGTGGCGCCGTTCATTTTCGCCGACCAGACATCGGGCAAACCGGGCTACGTGGCGGCGCATCTCTTGTTGGTGCAGGCATGGCTCGGGGCCATCCCGGTGAATTGGAATACTCCGGCGTGGTCGCTTTCGTGCGAGATCTTCTTCTATGCCATGTTCCCGCTGGCCGCGGTTTTTGTCCGGCGGGCGAACTGGCGGAGCACCGCGCTGGCCGCCGCCGTCGCCTGCTGCCTGACGCGTGCCATGTGGGCGGTGGGAATCTCCGACGATATCAAGCCGCTAGTCCACCTGAGCGATTTTCTGATGGGAATCGCAGCCGCCTGCGCCTACGGTCTATTACAGCGGCGCGCGCGCCCGCCGCAAGGGTGGTGGCTCTATGTCCCTGGGTTCGCGGGCGCGGCCGGCGTGATTGCGTACCCGAAAGTGCTGCCGGCGTTCATCGATCTGAACAGCGCGCTGCGCCCGCTCAACGGCATGCTGCTGATCGGCCTCGCGATGGGCGGCGGCTTGCTGGCGCGCGGGCTATCCGCGCGGGTGGCGGTCTACTTGGGAAAGTCCAGTTATGCGATGTACATTCTGCACGTGCCGATTTTGTGGTGGTGCCTGCGGCGGTCGCCGGAGTTTCCGCCGCTGCTCTACATCGCAATCGTGATTGCGGTTTCGGCGCTGGTGTATGGCGCGTTCGAAGAGCCGGCTAACCGGAGATTGCGGAGTTTCCTGCGAGACCCAGCTCGGCGGCCCGCGCCTGCATCGCCTTGATGCAGAACTCGATGTGCTCTTCGAGCGGCACGCCGAGTTGCTGCGCGCCCTCGACGATGTCCTGCCGGCTGACGCTGCGCGCGAAGGCTTTGTCTTTCATCTTCTTTTTGACGGACGCAGCGTCGACTTCGAAGACGCTGCGGGTGGGTTTGACATAGGAGATAGCGGTGATAAACCCGGCCAGTTCGTCGCAGGCGTAGAGCACTTTTTCCAGGGGAGAGACGCGCGGCACGCCGCTATAATTGGCATGCGAGAGGATGGCGCGGCGCGTCTCCAGATCGAACCCGCGTTCGGCGAGAATGGCCTCGCCGAGCATGGGATGGTCGGGCGCCCGCGGGTGGATCTCCCAATCGAAATCGTGCAGCAGGGCAGTGATGCTCCACTTATGTTCGTCCTCGCCCAACTGCTTCGCGTAGGCGGCGACGCAGGTCTCGACGGCGAGCGCGTGCTTACGCAATCCCTCGGATTTGGTGTATTCGCAGACGATGTCCCAAGCTTGTTCACGAGTCGGCATGAATTCCATGATACCCTCCCCCCGCGGGGTTGACCGGCAAAAGCGCCTGTCCCACCTCGATGCGCAAGCGCTTGCGTTATTGTGGGGCAGGCGCTTTCGCCGGCGTTTTCGCCTGCCACTCGATAGCCTGTCGCGGCTCTGGCTGGCGCATCGCGGCTCCAATCCGACTTATGCCACGGAGCGGAGGGCGTCGGCGAGGGCTTGCAGAATGAGTTGCACGTTTTCGGCGGTGGAACTGTAGCCCATGGTGCCGATGCGGAAGACCTTGCCTGCCAGCGGTCCGAAACCGCCGGCGATCTCCATGCTGTATTTCTCCAGGAGAAACTGGCGGACTTTGGCATCGTCCACGCCTTCGGGAATGCGCGGCGTGTTGAGCGTCCAGAGACGGTGACCGGCGGGAACGAGCATGCTCAGGCCCATGGCCTCAATGCCGGCGACGAACGCCTCTTGGTTGACACGGTGACGCTCCCAACGCGCTTCCAGACCTTCCTCGGCGACCATGGCGAGGCCTTCGCGCAAGGCGTAGAACATGGTGGCGGATGCCGTGTGGTGATACTTATGGCCGGTGTAAAAGGAGTCGAGAAGTTGCAGATCGAGATAGAAAGACTGGACCGGCGTACGGCGCGACTTGAGGCGATCCAGGGCGCGCGGCGAGACGGTGACCGGCGACAGGCCGGGAGGGCAGCCGAGCCCTTTCTGCGAGCAACTGTAGGCAATGTCGATGCCGTTTTCGTCCACCATCACCGGCATCCCGCCCAGCGAGGTCACGCAATCGGCAATGGTGAGCGCGTCCACTTCGCGGGACGCTTCGCAGATGGGCTTCGCCTGGTTGTAGACTCCGGTGGAAGTCTCGGCCTGCACGAAGGCGACCACGCGGGGGCGTTCGCGGCGGATGAAGTCGCGGGCCTCCTGCGGGTCAAAGGGCTCGCCCCAGGGCTTGGCGAGGCGGACGACTTCGCCGCCGTGGCGGCGGGCCATTTCGCCAATGCGGTCGCCGAAAAAACCGTTGGTGAGGAGCGCCAATTTTTCGCCGGGCTCGATGAAGTTCGCCACGGCGGTTTCCATGCCGGCACTGCCGGTGCCGGAGACGGCGACGTTGAACTGGTTCTTGGTGGAATAGGCGTAGCCGAGGAGGGAGCGGACCTCTTCCACCACCTGGAAGAAGTACGGGTCGAGATGGCCGACCACGGGCTGCGCCATGGCTTGGTACACGCGAGGCGCGACCATGCTGGGTCCAGGTCCGAAGAGAAGGCGCTGCGGCGCCCGGAGGGGAGTATACGATTGCGGCATCACGTCCAGTTTAGCAGCGGTCAGCTTCTCAGACCGCCTTGTCGCCGGTCCAGCGTATGCGGCGCCCGTGTTTCAGTGACAGGTTCGCCATCTGCACCACCAGCGCGGCCTGAAACGCGAGCTTTATGGGAGCCGCCGGTGTCTGGCGCGTGCGCACGCATTCGAGGAAGTTTTGCACGTGCAGATCGGTGGCCCAGCCAAAGCCTTTTTCGGATTTCTTCTCCATCGCGGCCTGTTCCTCCGCGCCTTTCAGGAATACCTTTAGCTCCTCGCGGCCAATGTCCATGCGGCCCTGGTCGCCATCCAATTGATTGAGTTGATCGTTCCGGCTCTTGTACTGCATGGCCGCGTAGTTCACGGTGAAGACGCCGATAAAGTCCTCGGGATACTCGGCGATGGCCACCACGGATTCCGGCTGGTCCACGCCTTGCTTGTGAGTCTTGCCCGCGGCGGCGGTGACGGCGCTGGGGAAGCCGGCGCCCATCAGCATCTGTATGCCGTCGAAGATGTGCGCCCCCTGATCGGCGACGATGCCGCCGGCGTAATCGCTGTACAGGCGCCAGTTGTGGAAGCGGTTGGGGTCCAGCGCGCGGCGCGGCGCCGGTCCCTGCCACTGCTCCCAATCGAGCGGGCCGGCCAGTTTGGTGGCGGGCGCGCCCCCGAGATAGTTATTCAGCCACCAGGAGCGAACCATACGCACGTTGCCGAGTTTGCCGCCGGACACAATGGCGCGCCCTTCCTTATATAGGTCGTAGCTGCGGCGCTGCATGCCCACCTGAACGATCTGTTTGGTTTTTCGTTCCGCCTCCACCAGCGCCACGCCCTGCTCTGGAGTCTGGCAGAGCGGCTTCTCCACGTAGACGTCTTTCCCGGCAGCCAGCGCGTCGAGCACCATCCGGTAGTGCCAGTGCTCGGGAGTGGCGATTAGCACGGCCTGCACGTCTTTATCGCCGAGCAGTTCACGGTAATTGCGGTACACCTTGGGATGGGTCTCGAGGACTTTGGATGCGGCCGAAATCGCGTTCTCCAGATTGGGCTCGTAGACGTCGCAGATGGCACTCACCCGAAGCGCCGGGTCCTTCTGGAACACGCCCATGACGAATGTGCCGCGGCCTCCGGAGCCGATCACCCCGAGCGTGACCTGGTCCGAGGGCGGGACGGCACGGGCGGCGGTGGCGCCCGCGGCGGAGAGCAGAAACGTACGGCGGGGAACGTTCATAGAGTTATCATAAGTCCGTGAACGTTAAAGATACATCCATTTCGCGGCGTGCGCTGCTGGCGGGCGGCGCACTCCTGTTGAGCCGCCCCGCCAGGGGGAAGGCAAAACTCAAGGTATCGGTATTCTCCAAGCACTTGCAGTTTGTGCAGGGCGAGGGACTGGCCATCGCGGCCGCCGGACTCGGTTTCGACGGTGTGGATATCACCCTGCGCAAGGGCGGGCACGTGGAGCCGGCAAGCGTGGCCAAGGATCTTCCGCCGCTGGTGGCCACGCTGCGCAAGCATGGGCTGGAAGTGCCCATGGTGACCACCGATATCGCCGATGCCGACACCCCGTTCGCCGAAGACATTCTGAAAGCGTGCGCGGCGCTGGGAATCCGCAACTACCGGTTCGGCGCCTTCAAGTGGGATGCCGGCAAACCGTACGAGGCGCAACTGGAATCCATGAAGCCGCGCCTGGCGAAACTCGCCGCGCTGAACGCACGCTACCAGATGTGCGCCATGTATCACACGCACTCGGGCGTGGGCGTGGTGGGTGCATCGATCTGGGATCTCTGGTATCTGATGCGCGAGTTGGATCCCAAGGCCGTGGGCGTGAACTTCGACGTGTCGCACGCCGTGATCGAGGGCGGGCTGGGCGGGTGGATCGACAGCTTCAAGATCACGGGCAACCATCTGCGCGGCATCGCGGTGAAAGATTTCGCCTGGGGAAAGGACGGCAAGGGAGCATACCAGGCGCAGTGGAAGCCCGTCGGCGAAGGCATGGTCAAGCTGGCGGAGTTCTTCGACATGGTGGCGCAGACGGCGTTCGAGGGTCCGCTGCAAATCCATTTCGAATATCCGCTAGGCGGCGCCGAGCACGGAAACCGCACGCTCACCATTCCGAAAGAAGACGTCTTCGCGGCACTGAAGAAGGATCTGGACAGAGTCCGCGGAATGCTGGCGAAGGCCGGTTTATGAAGCGGCGCGCGTTCCTGGCTATGCCGGCAATCCTCGCCGCGGCCCCATCCACCGACGCGCGCATCGACGAACTCAGCATTGGCTTTCAGGATTACCTCTACCGCGCGCCCTACAAGTTCGGCGGCAAGGAGGTGGACCGCGTCACCATGCTGAATGTGCGCTGCCGGCTGAGCGCCAGGGGCGGCAAATCGGCGGAGGGCGGCGCGGCCATGTCCCTGGGGAACGTGTGGAGCTTCCCTGCCCCGGGTGTGGAATACGATGTAACGCTGGGCGCGATGAAGGCGCTGGCGGAAAAGATCGCGCGCATCACGCGCGGGTTCACCGCGTACGCCCATCCGCTGGACGTGAATTACGCTCTGGAACCCGAGTATCTCAAGGCCGCGGCGGAAGTGACGCGCGAGAGGAAGCTGCCGCTGCCGGTACCGAAATTGTGCGTGCTGGTGACGGCGAGTCCGGTGGATACGGCGATTCACGATGCCTTTGGAAAACTGCACGGCCGTAGCAGCTATGCCGTCTGCGGCCAGGGTTTCGTGCGCAACGATCTGGCGCACTACTTGAACCAGGAGTTTCGCGGCGAGTATCTGGACCAGTACATCCTCAGGAAGCCGGCGCCGCGCGTGCGCATGTACCACTCCGTGGGCGCGAGCGACGCGCTCTCCGCCAACGAAGTGAAGAAGGCGGTGGGCGACGGCCTGCCGGAAACGCTGGAGGAGTGGATTCCGTACAACGGCGTGACCGCGATCAAGATCAAGCTGAACGGCGCGGATCTGGCCTGGGACGTGGACCGCGTGGCGGCGATTGATCGCGTGACCACGGCGGCGCAGGCCAAACGCGGCTTCCGAGACTGGGTGTATTCGCTGGACTTCAATGAGCGCTGCCCCAACGTGCAGTACGTTTTAGATTTCGAGCACCAGTTGAAGGGCAAGGCGGCGAGCGCCTTCGAACGCGTGCAGTACATCGAGCAGCCGACCGCGCGGGATCTGGCGGCCAACCGGCGGAGCACCATGTTCGAGGCGGCGAAACTCCGTCCGGTGGTGATCGACGAATCGCTGACCGGCCTGGACACACTGCTGCTGGCTCGCGAGATGGGCTATACGGGCGTGGCGCTGAAAGCGTGCAAGGGACAATCCGGAACCCTGCTGATGGCGGCTGCCGCGCAAAAGTACAAGATGTTTCGCTGCGTGCAGGATCTGACTTGTCCGGGCGCGGCGCTGGTGCATTCGGTGGGCATCGCGGCGCATATTCCGGGGACCAGCGCGCTGGAGGCCAATGCACGCCAGTACGTGCCGGCGGCCAACGCGGGATGGGAGAAGAAGTTCCCCGGCATCTTCACTGTCAAGGATGGCTGGATGCGCACGAACGGATTGGACGGCATCGGGTTGGGCACCAGCGGATAGTAACGAGCCTCGCTCGGATGCACAAGGCGGAGCCTTCCTCTAAAACAGACTCGCGCCCGCTCCGACCGCACCTAGCGCCCCACCGGCAGCCTCACAACGGATATTCCATCGAACTTACCTGGCCTTCGCGCACCACTTTGACCGACGTGTATTTGACGCCCCGAACCATCTCCGCGCGAATCAGGCGTCGTCGAGTTTCATCAGTTGGTGGTCGCTCGCGACGGTGAAGCCGTATTCCGGCGTACCGGCATGGATCCAGTCCTGGGCAACTCCTGGAAGATGGCCGCCCACTTCGGAGCGATCTCGATACGGGCCTGTTTCACCAGCGCCTTCAGATCCTCCAGATCCTTCGTGCCCAAATGAGAATCCACGTAGTTGGCGACGAAATTTTCGTCTTCGATGAGAAAGCGGAACTCCGGATGCTTTACGGCAATTTCCACCGCTTTGGCAATGATCTGATTGCCGCGCGCGAGGCATTCTTCGCGCGTGCCGCCCCAGAAGAAGTCGAGGTGGGAGAAAGGCGCGACATACACCTGCCGCGGCAGGGCGCTCGATGCCGTCTGGGCCGGCAGGACGGCCGGGAGCAGGATCAGGCAGAGCGGGATTAATACGAGCGTGCGTTTCATGAACATTTTTCCTGGCGCGAATCAGAACAGCAGTTTCAGCCCGAACTGCTAAGGCGATGATAAAGGGATAGGAAATAGCGCACAAGTGAATTTTTTTCATCTCTCGTTTACTTTTGGCAAATATCGGGAGTCATGGTGCCACGGACGGAACGGAACCACTGAATCCACCGCCCGCCCGGCATTTCCCGCCAGGTCCGTCTCGACAAACTTCGCCGGACCGGCCGAATAGTGCAAGCGCGCCTGTGCCGCGCGACCTTGGTGTTCGTAGAGGCGTAGGCGCGCCGTGCCGTCCTTCGTATAGAGGGCGGAGGCAATGACGCTTTCTCCGGCGGCATCCAGGAGAGCGACTTGGTTTCCCAATCGGCCGTTGCCCGGTTGGCCGGCAAGAGCCCGGCAGGGAAAGTTGTACTCCAGCGCGGCCCGGTGCAGCCCGGCCGCCGCCCACGGTCCCGCAAACGGGTACAGCGCAAACTCATAGGAATACTTGCCAGAGAGCATGCGGATTCCCCAGATGTAGTACATCGAATAGGCCAGCGGGATGGAGATGCCGCCGTCGGCCTCGCGCACGCAGCACATCGCTCCGCGGTTGAATACGGCCACCCCGCCGCCGGCACCGCCAGTTGCTGTCCAGTAGTTGCCCTCCACGTAAGACGACGCGGTCTCGGCGATCACGAACGGCAGGTTGCGAATTCCGGTGGCGCCTTCTCCGGTCACAGGGAAGAATTTAAACCGGAGCTTGGTTTCGTGAATGAAGGGAGACTTCGCGTCGCGTTTGTTGTCGCTGACGGTGCCGATGCGTTGGCCATCGAACTCGAACTCGACGCGCAGGTCGATTCGCGGGGAATCGGACCATTGCGTGGCATCCAAGTGGTAGCGGATTCCGCCGATAGAGCCCGTCTCCCTGGCAGTTACCCATCGTGAATCCGCAGCGGAGCGCAGTGTGCGCCATACTCCTTCGGACTCGCATGCTTTCCCGTCGATGGTGCCGGCGAAACGCGCGTTGCGCAACCGAACCTCACCGGTCTTCCGGTTGGCCAGCGACGCGATTCCACCGCACAGTTTCTCCGCCGTCAACGTAATGCTGGTCGTGTCGGCGAAAGTCACCAGGCTGCGCAGTTCTCTGAATTCCATCCTAAATTAGGAGTAAGGGTTCCAGGAATTCTTTTCAACCAGAGTGCTGCTCCACCGGTTCGGCGCGTCTGGCGATCGGCGCTGCTAATCGTGAAAGCGGCGTCGCGAGGCGGTCGGTTCTGCCACGGCATCACCGCGGTACATCGCGATCGGCAGAACCGGCGAGTGGCTGCTTGCCGCAAATCACGACGCCGATTCCATGGTGGCATTCCGTCGAAACACCGAGACCGGCCGTCTGACCGTTAGCCCGTCGAAGATCGAAGTCCCCTGGTGCACCGCTATTTGTCGAAGCGAAGTCGCGAGCCCGCGCCGAATTCCTGGGCCGTGGTCTTCAGGTCTTTGACCAGACGATGACCCGTGGTGCGGCGTACCGGAACCTGACGGCCCCAGTAGTAAAGCACGCGGGCATCCGAATTCCATGGCTGCAGGTAGTGCTGCTCGGTAGAAATCCAACAACTATTTGCGGGATTATCGAACTTGTCCTTTTGCAGAGCGTAGACGACGCGGAACGATGCGCCTTTGCGGAACTGGCTGAGCATGGGCTGGCGCGTCATGGTCTCGTAGTGCACCACCGGTTGGAATTCGCCGTCGCAGCCGGATTCGGTGACATCGCCTTCGATGCGGATGGGGAAGAAGGTCGCGGGATCGAGCTGAATGGTAGCTTTGATGGATGCCGCGCAGCGCACACCGTAGTCGGGCGCTTTGGTGCGCGACTTATCCGGGAGGACGGAGATTCGTATGGCAGATGCCGATCGGTCGATGAGTTTGGCGTTGGCGCTGTGCAGCAAGAGAGCCATCTGAAACGGCGTGCCAATGGCATTGAAGGCTTGACAGCGTTCGTCGGGACCGGCATCTTTCATGTATGGCTCGCGGCCATCACCCCACGCGGTGAGGGCATTGCATCGACGGCCATCGCTGCGGATCACGGATTCGGAGGTGACGGAGGGGAAGCTCTGGAGTGTCTCGCCGGACCGGTTCAGCAGTTGGCGAGTCTCGATGATGTTCCAGTTCCAGTGCTTCTCGTTTTTCTGGTTGTCCTCGAAGGCAGCGACGGCCTTGGCAAGGAGCGCGGTGGCGTCTTCCTGGGCGACGGCGGGAAATGCGGCGGCGAGAAGAAACGTCAGGAGCCCGAGGCGCGACGTGCTCATTGGTATCTTCAGGCTACTACGGGATCAATGCGCGAGGGGCCGTTCGGCGGACTGCGTTACTCTGAAGCGGGGGATTCATGAAGGTACTTAAGGCAGTTTTGCTGGCTCTGGTTTTGGCCCTGGCCGCCAGCGCGGCGGATGTTTCGGGGACGTGGAGCGGCACCTTGAAGATAACGGGTCCGGAGGGGCAGACGCAGGACGACACGATCCACTTGATTTTGAAACAGGAGGGCGTGAAACTCACCGGCACGGCGGGACCGAGCGCGAGCGAGCAGTTGCCCATCGAGAAGGGCGCGGTCGAGGGGCACAAGGTCACGATGGAAGTGCCGGTGCCCACCGGAGCTTTCATATTCGATATCGCGCTCGACGGGGATCGTCTCAAAGGCGATGTGACGCTGGCGGCGGGCGGACAAACCATGAAGGCGAAGATGGACGCGACGCGGGCGAAGTAGGCGCGGCAGGCTTCCCGCGGTCACTTAGCGTACGCTGCGGAGTTTCTCCAGGGTGGCGCGCGCCGATGGTAGGATCTCCGCAGCGCGCTCCAGGTGCGCGATGGATTCGGCGCGCGTGCGCAGATCGGCGGCCAGGATCGATCCCAGAATCAAGTGCGCTTGCGGGCTGCTGGAATCCATGCGGAGGGCGGCGCGCGCGGAGGCGATGGCTTCCGGCAGGCGCTTGAGTTGGAGTTGCGCATAGGCCAGATTGCTGTGTAATACCGAGCTGGGTCCGGCGATGGCGATGGCGCGCGCGAGTTCGCCGCAGGACTCCGCAAAGCGGCCCATTCGCATATACTGTACGGCCAGGTTGTTGTAGGCATCCGCATACTCGGGTGAGATGCGGATCGCCTTTTCGAGTTCTTCGACGGCCTTTTCGGTCTGGCCGGATTCGGAGAATCGCTGCGCGGAGACCACCGCTTGAAATGCCTTTCGGGCCGGCGGATGGCGCAGCTGGGTCACTGAAATGGTGCCCGGCGCCGAGGGCTTTCTGGCCAACTCCGGCAGACGCACGGTCAGGATTCCGGTCTGCGGGGTCACCGTCACCAACTCCTGATGGACTAGTCCGCCATCGAGAGTAGTCACGCGCAGTGTGTACACGCCAAAACGAATGTCGCGCACTTGGAAACTGCCATCGAACTGGACGTCTACGCGATGTACGTCGTCGGAATGGTTCACGTCGGTCAGTTCGAGCCAGTACTCATGTAGAGAGACGGGTGCGTCGCTGCGCAGTTCCCCTCTGATTGTGGAACGTTCGCTGGATTGCGACCAGCTGGGAAAGACCAGACATACGATCGCCACGAGAGCGGCCAGAGGCCGCGGACACCTGTTGCTCACAGTTTTCCTCCGTTTAGTTTTAGAGATTGGGAGCTGTCGGCGTGGACAAATCTGCCTACCATCTCAGGATAAGAGAATGGAGCGGCCAGCGCCAATCAAAAGTTTTTATGCTTGCGATAATGGGCCGGCACCGTGGCGTGGCCCCCTAACCGAATGTTAGGCTGGCTTCTTGAGAATCAGATGACAATCCTCAGCATTGGTGAAATTCTGTGGGATGTATTCCCCGATACCGTGCGGCTGGGCGGAGCGCCCTTCAACTTCGCGGTCCATGCTCACCGGCTTGGACACCGAGTGATTTTCCTGAGCGCGGTGGGAGATGACGAACGAGGCCGCGCTGCGCTGGAGCGGGCCGCGGCGTTGGGCCTGCCGGCAGAGTTCATTCAGGTGGCTGCGGGCCAGCCGACGGGAAGCGTGTCGGTGCGGCTCGATCGGGAAGGGCAGCCCGACTTCACGATTCACCGGCCCGCGGCCTACGATTGCCTGACGCTGGACGAAGACCAGTTGCAGCGGCTGGCGGACTTGCGGCCCGACTGGGTCTATTTCGGGACGCTGTATCCGATGGAAGTACGGGCTCGGGAGGTGTTGCGCCGATTGCTGGATGCCGTGCCGGAAGCGCGGCGCTTTTACGACGTGAATCTGCGGCGCGGCTGTTATACGCAAGAGTTGGTTCGCGAGTTGCTCTCACTGGCCGACGCGGTGAAATTGAATGGCGATGAGGCGCAGCGGTTCCCGGGCCTGGGCGAAGCTCCCTCGTTGGCCGTCACGCGCGGGGAACGGGGCTGCGCGGTGCGCATCGGGAACGATCGGGCAGAGTGCCCGGGCTACCCGGTGAAGGTGGTGGACACGGTGGGTGCGGGCGATGCGTTCGCGGCGGCATTTCTACACGGCCTGGCGGCGGGGTGGAGTGCGGCGAAGACGGGCGATTTCGCCAACCGGCTGGGCGCGCTGGTGGCATCGCGGGCGGGAGCGCTGCCGGAATGGTCGCTGAGGGAGTTGGGGCTGTAGCGGTTAAGGGGCGACGGCACGAACGCCGATCGCGTGGGGATTATAGGGCGCGGCGAATTCCACACTGCGCGTGGCAGAGATTTTTTTCTCCAGCCCCACGGCCCAATAGCAGGCGTTTACGACCATCCGCCGAAAGCCCTCATTGCGCATGTCCAGGACGTGACCCATGGTGGTGGTGAAGATCCGGCTGGGCTTGCCCGCACTGCCGGTGTAAGTCTTGGTCCACGCGACGGGCATGAGCTTTTTGGCCGGGTCGGGCGGCGAGGCCGGCTCCATTCCCATTAGCACTTGGCCCAGGACGAGGGGCCGGCTGTCGCCGGCGAGCGCGGTGATCTCGTAAACGTCGGATTCTCCCCACAGGTCGCGCACGCCGCGCAGGATGGGGTGCTTTTCCATTCCCGCCGGGATCACGCCGCGCGTGCTCTGCTTCTGATGCGCTCCGTAATGCGCGATCCAGGTCTCGCCGAGCACCTGCCTGCCATAGCCGCCGGAGAACTGCTTGTCGTTGTAGCTGTACTTTGCGTATGGGCTTTCCGGGTGCTTCCGATAGTTAAACGGATGGGTGGAGGTGCGTAGGGCGACGACGGGCCGGCCGGACTCGGTGTAATCGACGATCTCTTTCATCTGCTCGTCAGGCAGTTCCAGCCAGCGCGCGAAGAGCACCACCAGATCCGCGCGGCGCAGCACCGCGAGGCCTGGAATATTATCGACGGTGTTGGGGTCGATGCGCCCGGTCTGGCGGTTGACGGAAAAGAGTACCGTGCAGTGGAAGCCGTGGCGGCCAGCCAAAATTTGGGCGAGTGCGGGGATCAACTCCTCGGAACGGTATTCCTGGTCGCCAACGATCAGCACCACATGTTTCCCGCCGCCGGGTCCGTGCCCGCCGGGATAGACCAGCGGGCCCTCCTGCGCCAACGCGGAGACGGCAATCAGAAGCGGGAGAGCGCGGGTGAACACGTTGGCCACGGTGTTCATCATACCAACCAGTACCCAGGGTGAAAGCATGCAGATTTCTTATCCGCTCAAACGGTAGCGGGAGAGCGCCATCATCTCGGCGTACAGATATTGGAAATCGGGGTCGGCGGCGAGTTCAACATGCCGCGACAGCGCCACAATTTTCCGCAACCGCGCCTTGCGCGTGGAGGGCGTGAGCAGCAGCATGCGTGCGCCGCGCAGCGCGCTGTTGCCCACCGGCTCCACAGCCAAGTCCTCGGGTAACAGCCCGATGGCGCGCGCGCTCGCCTGACGGATGTAGTTGCCAAACGCCCCCGCCAGGTAGAGCTTCTCGACGCCTTCGCCGGTGAGCATGCGCAGGCCCGCCGCCATGGCGCCCTTGGCGAGTTGCAGCTCGCGGATGTCGCTCTGCGCGAGAGCGACGCCGTCGGCCAGTGGCAAGCGCTTGTCCGCGTTGGTCAGGCGGCCGTTGGCGCGGATCAGGCCCAGGTCGATGCCGCACGCCGCCGCGTCCACCAAGCCGCTGCCGCAGACACCGCGCGCCGCACCGCCGCCGATGACGTGGCAATCGAGCCCGCCGTCGCGCACGTGTACATTGTCGATGGCACCGGTACCCGCGCGCATTCCGGCGCCAATTCGCCCGCCTTCAAATGCCGGCCCGGCTGCCGTCGAGGCACACACAATCCCCTGCCCCGACCCTACCACCACCTCACCGTTTGTGCCGATATCGAAGAGCGCGTGTGGTCGCGTCTGCTGGTCCAAGCGCGTGGCCACGATGCCAGAAAGCAGGTCGCTGCCTACGAATCCGCCCAGGCACGGCAGGAATTCGGCCGGACCTGGCCACGCCAACTCCTCCTCCGCAAAGCGGAAACCGCCGAGCGTGGGCGAGACGAACGGCGCGTGCGTCAGCGGCTCCACATTGAGGCCGCCGAAGAGATGGTGCATCGCCGTATTGCCCACCACCAGCACCTCGCGGAGCGACTCACTGCCCAGCATCCGCCCGAGCGCCTGGCGAATGACGCGGCCCAGTTCGCCCGGCTGGCGCAGGTCGTATTGCAGGCGGCTCATCACGTCGGCCCCGTAGCGCGCCTGCGGGTTGAGCGCGGTTTCCACGCGCAGCACTTCGCCGTTGGTGAGATCCACCACTTGGACGACTAGCGTCGTGGTACCCAGGTCGATCACCGCCCCTCGCCCCGCGCGCGGCTCAATGGGCACGCGCGCTTCGTCGGTCAGCACGCGTAACGACCACTGCTCCACTTCGACTACCACGCGGCCCTCCGCGAGAGCGCAGCAGGCCAGGCGCCAGCCGTCGCGAATCTCTTCTTCGCTGAGTGCGTCGCGCATCGCCAGAGTGACCGGCACTTCGCCATCCAGCACCCGCACCTTGCAGCCGCCGCAAGCGCTCTCGCCGCCACAGGGGAATTCGACGCCGGCCGCAAAGAGCCCATCGGCGAGCGTCTGCCGCGCGTGGGGATGGAGTTCGAGCTTCACCGGCGGCTGCGCGCAAATCGCGCCATCGCTTCCAGGTTGGCGTACGGCGTGCCGCGCGGCACCTCGCAGCCGGCGCCGCAAATGTAAGCCGCGCCCGCTTGCTCGAAACACTCCGCGAGCGCCGCCTCTACCGATTCAGGCGTGCCGTCGCGCAATGCGCGCACCGGGTCGATATTGCCCAGCAGCACCTGCGTCTCCCGCATGGCGCGGCGCGCGTGGCCGAGCGGCGTCGGAAAATCTAGATCGATGATCTCGGCGCCCGTCAGCCCCATGCCTTCCACGATGCGTTTGGTGTTGCCGCAGATGTGCAGCCGCACGGGCACGCCGAGCGCGTGGATCGCCGCGATCAGCCGCTGCTCCGAGGTCAGCACGTGCTGCGTATACAGCTTGGGCCCGATCAGCGAAGCCGCCGCGTCGCCCACGCCGATTAGTGTCGCGCCCGCCTCCACCTGCGCCCGCGCGAACTCCACTTCCATGCGCACCGTGAAGTCGAAGAGCGCTTCCACAAAGGGCCCGTCGTCGAAGAAATCCAGCATCAGCGTGTTGAGCCCACGCAGATCGGCGCCCATCGCACACGGCCCTTCCACCCACCCTTCGACTACGCGCGTGGCGCCGGTGCGTTCCGCCAGCAGCCGCACCGCCTCGATGCGGTCGCGCATGCGTCCGGGTGCGGCCAAATCGGGCAGGCGCAGACCCGCCAGCTTGCTCTTCTCATCCAGCAGCGCGCGGCTCTCCACAATCGCAGGCGGCTGGTTGTCGAACCACTCCACCGCGGCGCCGAGGTCCGAGGCTTCGCGCGCCGGATCGGAAATCGCCGATACGTGGTCGAAGCCGAAGTAGTCCGCCACAGCCACCTGCGCATCGGCCAGCACGCGGTGGTCGCGCGCGTAGTCGATGTAGCGCACGCCGGCCAGGTCGGCGGCGAACATCATCGTAATCGGCATCAGCGGCAGCGAATCGGTCGCTTCGCCGCGCAGTTTCGCGAGAATGCGCTCCTTGCCCGTCATGTTTGCACCTTCACCACCCCTGTGTCATAGCTGGCCGCGATGCGCTGGCCGGGCTGGGCGACCACAAACTCAGCTTCCGCCCACTCACCATCGACCAAGCGCCCGAGCCATGCCAGGTCGCCCGCCAGCCGCTCGAAGCTCCAGCCCTTCTCCTTAGCTTCGGCGGCGGCTTCGGAGATGAACTTTCCGCTCGCCTCCAGCCCTGTCTCGATGAACGTGAGCTTGCGGTACTGGGAGCGGTAGCGCGTCATCTCTTCGTAGAGGTAGCGCCCGTTGTCCTCGCCGTATTTGCCGATCAGCGCTTCCAGCGACTCGTCGAACCCCATCGTATTGTGGGTCAACTGCTGCAAGCCTTGTCCGCGCTCCAGCCAGCCGGTCGACCGGTAGTAAGTACCGGGGTTCTCCTCAAAGTACGCCTGGTGGCGTTCGCCGCTCCCCATCAGCAGCGCGATGCAATCGTGTGCGCGCGGCAGCACCAGGGGCGTATGCCGCGCGATAAGCCCGTCGAGCCCGTTGCCGCAGAGCCCGTAGCCCAGCAGAATTGCTTGGTACACGCCTTCCGGCGTCCGGTCCACCACTTCCTGAATCTTGGCAGCCATCGGCTTGCCGCCCAGGTCGTGCAGTCCCTTGGGCAGAAACTCCGGGTCCACCTGGTGCTGCGAATGCGCGCAGGCATCGCACATTTCGCGGAACAGAACTTCGCAACTGATCAGCTTGAGGCGCATCGGGCGCTCACCAGGGCGCGCTTCAAGTCCGGCCTCGCGCAAGGCCGCGTAGTGCCAAGCGAAGAACTCCGCCGACCCGCCGTACCGGTCGGAGCCGCACGCCTAAACAAGCGGATTCCCGATACGTTAGTGAACTTCTGCAACCGCATACGCAGGCACCCTCATACAACCGCCAGTCTGCGGGCCAGCGCCACCGCGCCCCCGGCGCTTTCGCTGTAACCGTCGGCCCCAATCGCGTCGGCGTACTGCTGGGTGACGGGCGCACCGCCCACCATGATCTTCACCTTCTCGCGTAGTCCCGCGGACTGAAAGGCGTCGACGGTGGTTTTCATCGACGGCATCGTCACCGTTAGCAGCGCCGAAAGGGCCACCAGGTTGGCGTTGCGCGTGGTAGCCGCCTCGATGAAGCGTTCCGGAGCCACGTCCGCGCCCAGGTCGATCACCTCGAAGCCGCCTCCTTCCAGCATCGATGCCACCAGGTTCTTCCCGATGTCGTGCAGGTCGCCCTTCACGGTCCCGATCACCACGCGCCCCACCGGCTCAGTGCCCGCTGCCGCCAGCAACGGGCGGACGATCGCCATCGACGCCTTCATGGCGCGCGCCGAAAGCAGCATCTCGGGCACGAAGTACTCCTCGCACTCGAAGAGCCGGCCCACCTCGTCCATGGCAGGCACGAGGCATCCAGTCACGATGGTGAGCGGCGCCACCCCCGCGGCGATGGCCGCCTGCGTGGCCGCGGCCGCGGCCTTCCAGTCTCCCTCGATCACCGCT
The DNA here is from genome assembly GCA_025361425.1 of Candidatus Solibacter sp. Lineage (GTDB taxonomy): Bacteria > Acidobacteriota > Terriglobia > Bryobacterales > Bryobacteraceae > Solibacter. Next base: position 18,190 of record JANYAH010000153.1, read on the forward strand.
TGATGCAGCTTGTCCAGATCAGGCATGCGAACCTCCGTTGAATTCATGCACGGCACGCACCATGGCGACGATGTTCTCCACCGGGGTGCCGGCCTGCAAGTTGTGAATCGAATTGAATACGAACCCGCCGCCGGGCGCAAAGATCTCGCAGCGGCGCAAGACTTCCTCTCGCACCTCTTGCGGCGTACCGAAAGGCAGGGTCTTTTGCGTATCCACGCCTCCGCCCCAAAACACCAGGCGCGAGCCATACTTCCGCTTCAGTTCGGCCGGATCCATGCCTGCCGCCGAACACTGCACCGGGTTGACAATGTCGAACCCGGCCTCGATAAAGCTCTCAAAGAACCGCTCCACACTGCCGCAGGAATGTTTGAAACATTTCCAGGCCGTATTGGCGTGAACCCAGTCGTTGACCAACTTGTAGTACGGGAACCACAGTTCACGGAAGGTGGCGACGGAGCAGAACGCCGAAGTCTGCGTGCCGAAATCGGTGCCGCAGACAAACATACAGTCCACCGCGTCGCCGATGCCTGCGTGGATGCGCGCCAGGTTCTCAATGCCCAGTTCGCACTGGCGCTCAAAGATGCGGTGTATGTAGCTGCGCCGCGTCCGCGTCGACATGTACCATTCCGCGACGTCGCGGATGCCTTTGGGGTTCTTCAGAGAGGGCGCGGGCACCAGCGCGATATCGCCGAACGATGTGCCGCCGAACGACGCCACCACACCGTAACCGCTCCCGCAAGCCACGCGCACGGAGCGCTCAATATGGTTCAGATCCTCTTCGGAAATCGGGCCGAACTCTTCCAGGTTGTCCGCCGGATCGAGTTTCTCCTCGTCGATTTCGGGCTGCCGGATGATGGTGTCGAAGAAGGCACTCCCCATCGGCATACGGCCGCTCGGCGCCACCGTCTCATCGCCTTCGGGATAGGTTAGGATGTTGCCGTTAGGCTCCGTCCTGGCCCGGAAATCGCCGGGCATCAGCACATTCAGGCCGCGAAAATTCCACTCTTTCCAGTCCGTGGCGGGAAGGCCAAACTTGGCCTTGCGCGGAAACACGCCGGTGACGTCCAGCCCCATCGCCGCGCGCAGATCGTCCTCCACCCGGCCCAGCATCTGACCGGGCTCGTGTACCGTTACCGGCCCCGCGGCCAGCCCGTAGTAGTCGCGCAACGCGGCCACGCAACTGACGTGGATGCCAGTTACCGCGGTGCTTCCAAAATCAAGCGGAATCCGATCCGGTTCGCGGTGGTCCAGGGCAGTGCGCAACCTGTCCCGCGAAGAGATGCTAGTGTGGCTCAACAGGCGATTTATAGCACGACTCGAACACCGCGCGCGGGGCGTCCCCTCATTTGCCCCTCGGATCAAGCAATTTGACCCAGCGGGTACACTTCCAAGAGATTGATGCGATTTGGGATCCGGAGAGCGGGGGATTCGAACACGATGCCAGAGTTGCCAAGGCTGCTTGGCCGATATCGGCCGACAGTGTTCTGCCCTTTCGATGTGGCATGTCCTGAAACTGCGACGTGCGGCTTGAGATGGATAACAACGGCACACTCCCTTGGGAATCTCGCCAAAGAGGCGAGATTCTCACTTTCCCACCGCACCGACGACGGCGGCTGTTATCACCACGAAAACGGCCGAGGCAAGAGCAACGGCCAAATCCAAAACTAAGGCGGCGACCTGCACGAGCTCTCGCCGCTGTTGTTCCGCTAACGGCACCCCGAGACAGGAACCGTGATGAGGCTCAATCCCCTTTTCCTGGTCGTGGCGATGGCGCCCGCGGCATTCGCAGGCATCGCACAGCCGGTGTACATCGATAGCGGACCGCTCGAGGGCATCCCTTCGGCGGTGGCGGGCGTAACGGCATTTGAAGGCATTCCCTATGCCGCAAGTGGGATCGTAAACTGGCGGACATGATGTCTTCGTACTGGGTCAATTTCGCCGCAACCGGCGATCTCAATGGCAAAGGCCTGCCTGTGTGGCTATCGTGGAGCGGGAAGGATACGCGGGTAATCGAATTCGGTAGCAGTGTCCAGGCCCAGCCGCTCCCGCGACAGCGGAACTGGATTCCGGGACAAAGTGAACCGTAAAGCGTACAGGCAGTAACATGCGCCAAGACCTGAACCGCCGCAATTTCCTTCGCAGTGCCGCCGCTTCGCTCGTGCTGCCGGCCGCGTCCGCGGCACCAGCCGCGCCCGTCATCGATACCCATATCCACTTCTACAATCCGCGCCGCAAGGACGGAATTCCGTGGCCGCCCAAGAGCGACACGGTGCTCTACAAACCCGTGCTGCCGCACTTGTTCGCCGAAACCGCGGGTCCGCTGGGCGTGAAGGGCGCGGTGGTCATCGAGGCCAATTCCAGGCCTGAGGACAACCAGTGCGTTCTCGACCTGGTGAAGAAGACGCCGATGATCCTGGCGTTCGTGGCCAATCTGGAGGCGGGCACCGAGTCCTTCCGCGCAAACCTGGCAGCCCTGCGGAAGGACTCACTGGTCCGCGGTATTCGCCTCTTCGACCGGAAGATTATCGCCGGCGTCTCGCAGCCTGCCTTCATGGAAGACGTGAAGCGGCTTGCCGATGCCGGTCTTTCGCGGGATGCCATCGGCGTGGGCGCTGGGGATTATGACAACGATGGTTTTACCGATCTATTTGTGACCGGCGTCAACGGCAACGTGCTGTACCACAATAATGGCGACGGAACGTTCCGGGATGTCACCGTTCCGGCGGGGCTCGGCGGGCTTGATCCGAAGTACGGAAGGATGTGGGCCATTGCGGCCGGCTGGTTCGACTACGATAATGACGGCTACCTCGACCTGTTCGTCACTAACTATGTCCAGTGGACGGCCGGGGCCGATGGCTGCACTCTTGTAAACGCTCCGTACATTGTCATCCGCGCGTTTACAAAGGACTACCGAACCAGCTCTTCCACAATAACCGCGACGGCACATTCACCGATGTTTCGGTGACCTCGGGCATACGGGCCAGCATCGGAAAGGCGATGGGAGTCGCTTTCGGCGATTTCAACGGAGATGGGCTGACCGACGTTTTCGTGGCCAACGATTCGGTGCCCAACTTCCTCTTCCGCAACCTCGGCGGCGGCAAGTTCAAGGAATCTGGGGTCGAAGCCGGCGTGGCCTATCTCTCCAATGGCAATGCGGTGGCGAGCGTGGGCGCCGATTTTCGCGATTACGACAACGACGGCCTCGATGACATCGCAGTCGACGCCATGTATTTCGACATCTTTCCGCTGCTCCGCAATCAGGGCAAGCCGCACTTCTGTACAGAGGCCACGGTCTTCTCCGGCGTCGCACTCGCCACGCGCAAAGGCTTCAAGCCGCTGGCGGACTATGTGCATTCCAAGGGCTTAAAGTTCGGCATGCACATCATGCGCGGCATTCCGCGCCGCGCGGTGAATGGCGACCTGCCGAACCGGTCCAGTCATATCACCACCGTCAATTACGACATCAACTAGGTCGATCCCCGGATCGCCTTGCAGTAAGGAGCCGCCACCAATGTCCAAGTGGCCAACCCGTTCTATCACCTGGCGACCCCCAACCTGTCTCCGTCCGGGCTGTATAACCAGTCCACTGTTTCCATCCTGACGCTCGCACGGCCGTATCCACAGTACTCCGGCGCCTTGACCGTGATCGACGGCGTCAACGGCGGCGACATGATCTATCACTCCCTGCAAATCAAAGGCGTGAAGTCCCTTAGCAGCGGTTACACGCTGCTGATCGCTTACAACTACCACCTTCAGACCAATCAACAGTTCTACGACAACGTGGATAACTACCTAAAGCAATGGACTTCCGAAGATTCGGGTACGTCCCGCCACCGGCTCATTGGTTCCGGCACCTGGGCTCTGCCCGTCGGCAAAGGCCGTCACTTCATGCCCAACGCTCCCCGGTTGCTGGACGCCTTGATCGGCGGCTGGAACCTGGCCGGCACCATGACATGGCATTCCGGCACGCTCCTGAATTTCGGCGGAATGCTGGTCTCTGGCGACCCGACCCTCGCCAACCCGGGGCCCGGAGGCTGGTTCAACACCTCGGTGTTCAAGCAGTTGCCCGCCTACACCCGGCGCACCAACCCCTGGTACTATCCCAACATCCGGGGACCGAAATACTTCAACATCGACGGCACCCTGAGCGAGGATTTCTCGGTTACCGAGAGGATCCGCTTCCAGTTGCACATGGACGCGTTCAATGCGCTGAACAACATGAATTACAACAATCCGAACATGAGTGTTACCAGTAGTCAGTTCGGAAGATCCACGGATATCTATTCGCAGGATTACGGCCGCCGCCTGCAGCTCGGGCTTCGTCTGACATTCTAGTTTTTCACCCGGGCAGGCCATCGCTTTTGGTGGCCTGCCTCTTCTGCAAGGTTTCGTCGCACGAAACGGACGATGCCGAACACAACACAGCGCCTGGGACTTCACGTTTTCATGGCTGGGGTGGTCGCTGTCGTCCTGGCCACCGCCCAAACCAGACCGCAATCGCCTTCTATCGCCATCGACTATCCCGCTTACCAATCGATCTTCCCAGAGTCAGCGTCTCCGCGATTCCGGGACGTAGCGATCCAGTTGCCGATGTCCGTGGGAGACCGATTACTTTGGTTTCAGCCGCCCGATGGTGAATGGCGACCACAATAACTTCGGCCCGCGCGCCGGCTTTGCGTGGCAGGCTTCGAAGAAACTGGTGCTGCGCGGCGGGCCGCCTTCTCCAGCCGGTAGGGCACCGGCACGCGGTAGTGGAACTCCGTCCCCGGACCCGCCGTCATCCCGCCCGCCCGACGCTCGACGGTCACATTGCGGTTCGTGAATCAATCGCTGGTCAAGGCGCAGCGCCAGCGTTCTCGGCCCGAGCACCTTGACGCGCGGACTCGCCTTGAGCCGCCTTGACCTGCAATTTATGACAACGGTACAGATTCCCCTTGTCCCTGGCTTCTGTACATGATGTCTTTTGCCCCATACGCGAGCAAGCATCTGCCCGGGGGATGCTTGCTCAGTTGGCAAAGGTGATTCGAAAACCGGTCGCGGCTGATGGCGGCAGATTTGCTGGTCTCTTGATTACGACGGCATCGTCTTCCAGTTTCCACTCGAGCTTCGTCTTGCTCCCCAGTAACTGCACGGACCCTACCCGCTTCTCAGCCAGTTTGGAATTGCGGCCCAGGGATGTAATTCGGACCTCCGCGGCTGGCGTTCCAGCGATGGATCTTCGAGCTCCAAAGGAAGAAGTTGTCGTGGTGCGTGCCCATGCTGACGAAATACTTCGCCCCGGCCTTCTTATAAAGGGCCATGAGTTGCTCGGGATCCCACTCCTCCGCTTTCCAGAGCGGAATGATGTCCTTGTAACCGAACTTAGAAGGATGGCCGTAGTGTTCGACGTGGTAAGTGTTGTTGGGGTCTGGCTTGGCGGCCTGGCCACCCCGTCCCGTAACATCGTGCATATACATCTTCTTGGCATACCAGTCGCCCTGGCGCGGCACGGCTTGAGGCCCCCAGTGCGACCAGATGCCGAACTTGGCATCGCGAAACCACTCCGGTTACTGATATTGCTTGAACGACTCATCCGTCGGCTGAAACTTTCCGCTGGTAGAGAGGTTTGAGGTGGCCGCAGTCTTGAAGTCTTGCGCCAGTACTGCGGATGCAAGTGCCAGAATTGCGAGGCAAGTTGAGGTTTTTGTCATAATTGTCACGTTTGATTCCAATGGCGGAACTGACTTGCGCTCTAGACGCTCTTGTATCATGCGCTTGATCTCCGCGGCCAGGAGCCGATTACCGCGGCAATCCGCTCCGTATTCACGAGGAGCTTGTTCGTGAGCGAAACGCTAAGCGCTTTCCCGGACTCCGCCCGGAGCAACTGTTTGAAAGCGGTGAGCTGTTTACGGACTCCGGCCGTATCGCCCGCCTCCAGGCGGGATTGTGCGGCATTCACCGCATCCTTGAACTTCGCGCTCTTTGGCCTTGCCAGTTGAATGAGGGCGAGTTGGTCGGCGATCTGCTCGCCCGCCCCCTTAACACGGACCGTGAAGCTTTCCTCGGCGGCGTTGCCGGCGTTGTCCTCCGCCCGGCATGCGACCGTGGTGGTCCCGATGGCGAACGCGGAGCCGGAATTGTGCGAGGTCTTCAGCGGCACGGGTCCCTGCCTCCAGTCATGAGCCATGGCCGTGTAACTCACCGCCGCGCCGGCGGGCGAAGTGGCATCGACAACCTGGTTGGGCGGGAGATAGAGATCGGGCGGCGTCTTGTCCTCGAGTGACAGGCCTGCCTGTCCATCCAGGTCCTGCCGATGCTTCAGCACCTTCACCCCTTCATCGGTGATCTCGACATCGTAGTATTCCGAACGAGTCCCGTTGGCGAGGCCGCCCTGTGCGGAGCGATTCATCACCACCAACATCGCCTTCCCTTCAAAGGTCCGGAAAAGGTTGCCGTGGCCGCGATTCCCGTGCATGAACGGTTCGCGGTACACCTGCTCCCACGGACCGCGCACTCGGCCCGACCGCGAGATTGCCTGCACCTCGTTGTAGCTGCAGCGGCCGCCCGGACCCGTCCAAATCATCAGCAGAGAGCCGTTGGGCGTCCTCGAAAGCTCACAGCCGTCGGTGACATACGGCGCCGATTGCGTGGCGTTGATCGCAGGCGCCGTCTCCTGGTTGTATTCCTTGGCGCGCCTGCGCCACGAAGCGTCGGAACCGCGGACCAACAGGATGGGGTCGCCCGCCGCCGCGCGAAGATCGGGCGTGAGCGGGATCGCCTCGATGCCGCCATCGATCTTCTGAACCCATTCACGGCAGTACACCATTTAGGGGCCCTCCTCATCGACGATGAACGTACCATCGAGCGTCATGAAGCGGGGGTCGTGAGCCGGCCGCCGGTTTCGCCCGCTTCTCCGCCAGCAGATTGTCGAACACGAAATTTGCCCGCCCCACGCTCGTCCAGAACGCCTCGTCATCGCCCATTCCATGCAACAAATACAGGACCGGGTAATTCTTTACCGCGCCGGTCTCGTACCCCGGGGGCGTGTACACAAACACTACGCACCGTATTCGTCGCCTTCGATTGGTACCAGATATCGCGCAGTTGCCCGTGAGGCACATCGCGGATGGCCAGGAATTGCGCCTCGTCGCCCGGCACATCCACCTGGCTTGCCAGCGCCAGGCTGCCCACCCGCACATAAGTGTTCGAAGGGTCGGGCGTATTGAAGCCATCCACTTTGAAGTTATACCCGTACACATCCGGCCGGACTGCCGGCGTCGTTCGCCGACCACACGCCCTTCTCGTCCTTGGTCATCGCGATCGTGGTGCGCGCGAATTCTCCCGACAGCGTCACCTCCTTCGCATTCGGCGCCATCATCCGGAATGTGATCGTCCGGTCGGCATGGACCTTCGGCGAAACCACGGCCATCGGCGGCGGCTGCGCCACTACCATTCCCACCGACCACACCACTGCCATCGCCCAAGCGTTTATCTTCATCACCGCCACCTACTCGCCTTCGTACCAGTCGTAGTCGGTCGTCTTGCCATCCAGCTTCCAGTGCGCGGGAAACGTGGTGTCCATCCAGTCCAGCGGAACACCCGGCTCGTGGACCCGCGCCGCCGCCGCGAACGCGATCTTCAGCGCCGCCCTGTCCTCCGCCGTGACCACTGCCGGGTCCACCGACACGAAAAGCGCCGTACCGCTACGCGCGACGAGATCGAGCCACTGCTTCGTCAGGCTCCATGGGATCGCGCGCGTCACCGGTACGCAGTCCGCATCCGCGGCGAAAAAAGTGTTGTGCTGCGCCATGCGGAAGGCCAGTGTGTTCACGCCCATTTTGCGGGTGCGGCTCCACTCCCGGCCGCTCGTGTCATCGCCGATTCGCTGCGCCTCCACCAACCCCGCCGCCAGATGCCCTATCGTGTTGCACCCAATCAGCGCCGCGTCTCCCGCATTCTTGCGAATCGTCCGGTAAAGGTCCAAAATGACCTCGGCCGTCGTCTTCCCGCGATCCTGAAAATGCCAGCCGCGCTCCGTGAGGTCGGGGCCCATTTCGAAGCCCCACCGACCCGTTAGATCGAACGTGGAAAAGTCGTGCTTGATCAGTTCGTACCCCCACCCGCGCACCGTCGCGACGCTCTCGCCCATGTACGCGAGCGCCTCGGGGATGCTCGGATCCATCGCGATCAACTCACCCTTCGGACGCCCGCCCGCCGCCGGCAGACGCCACGCCTCGGCACGCTTCTCTGTCGTGAGGGTAGGACGCGTCCAGATGCCGGGCCTCACGCCGAGGTCCTTCATCGCCTTCGCCAGCCCCGCCATATCGGGATAGCTCTTCGCCGCCTGCGCCACCGGTCCCGCGCCGTCGCGCGCCGCGCCCCAACCCATATCGATCACCGCGAACGGCGCATTGTCGCCCTTCGGCATCAGCTCCGCCAGCAGCGCCGCATCCTTCAAACTCCCCGCCGCAGACACGTTCCGTCCGTACGCGTAATACCAGTTATTGCTCCCGTAAATCGGCTTCGCCGCCAACAGCGCCTTCTCGCACATCGCCCCGCAAAATGCCCGCGCCGCCGCCGACGCGCTCTCGCCCGCGCGACCCTTGCGCACCACAACCGTGGCCGCCTCGAGCCGCCGCGCGCCCAATTCGACTCCCCAGCCGCCGTTTCGCACATCCAGCCAGAGCGTCACGCCGCCGCCATCCGCCTGCCAGCTGCAGATCGAGCCCGCGCCCGTCTTCACGCCGTAACCACTCGTCGCGCCGCCATGCGACGCCAGGAAATACCACGGCATCAGCCGCTCGCCGGTCAGTCCACGCCACTCCAGGTCGCCGTAGGATCGCTCCCAGTGATCACCCAGAAATCTCGTCCCCGCCGGGAACGCGCAGTGCCAGCGAACCCGCAGGCGCGTCAGACGCGTCTTCGGCGCGCTCACCACGAACGCGAGGCCACCCTTGCGCGCCTCCACCGCGACCTCGATGTCGCCGCCCTGCCAACGCTCGCCCGACCGCGCGAGCGTCACGTTTTCCGCCCTGCCCTCGCCAATCGCAGCGATCCCATCCGGCGCTCGCAGGATTTCCGGCAGCCCCGTCCGAACTCTCGCCGGCTGCGCACGCAGTTCCTGCGAGGCCGCCGCTGCAACGCCCATCCCGAGGAGAAAGGACCGCCGGCTCTTCACTTGCCCTCCCCAGCACCACTCGCGCCCACTCATCGGCCATCAACTGATGCCCCGAGTAGGTAGGATGTATCAAGTCCCAGATCCAGTAATCGGCGGGCGCGCGCTTGCACGCATCGTGAACGGCTCACCCACCACGATCCGCAAATTCGGATTGTCCGCCACGCTATCGGCGAGCAGCTTATCGTAGCCCTTCTCCCATTCGTCCAACGGCGTGTGGCGCGACGCGTCGTTGATCCCTATCAGGATGCTCAAGATGTCCGGCTTCAGGTCCAGCGCATCGGCCTGCCAGCGGTTCGCCAGCCCCGCCACCGTGTTGCCGCTGATCCCGCGATTGATGAAGACCAGTTGCCTCTCCGGCAGCATGGCGCCGTATTTCGCGGCGAGCAGAAAGGCATAGCTGTGACCCAGGATATGATTCGGGTCGGCGGTCCGTCCGCGATTCATGTCGGTGATCGAATCGCCCTGGAACAGGACTCGTGTTCCAAGGCGAAACGCCGGCGCCGGGTCGGCCGCGGTCAGCAGCGGAACCCAAGCAAGAGCAATGACGATGGCTGTTTTCAAAATCGCTTCCTATTCGTAGCGGTAGACGGCAACACGCATCAGTGGGTTGGGACGTAGTGTCCGCATGCCAATGCCGTCAGAAACGCAAGAGTGCAATACAGTTTCATGGCTCCTCGGTCACAACGGGGAACTGGAGCGTGCCATCCCCGCCGTCTCGCCTATTTGGCCTTCTGCTCGGCTTTGACGATCTTCTGTATGTCGCGATCCAACGCCGCTCCATCGAACGGCACCACAATTACCTTGCTGCCGTGATTATCGTTGCCCTTTTCCTGATCCTTCGGCACATCCAGCACGGCGAACGTGAAGTACGCCACGTGCCCGTTCTCCAACAACACGCCGGGACGCTCGATCTTGTCCCAGTGATTCACCGTGCCGTCCTTGTAGCGCACGAAATTCGTCGTCGGATCGTACGCCAGCCCGCGATTCTTCCAGCCGGTGATCCCGTCCGCCGACGTCAGGTGAAACGCCTTCCGCTCACTCCAGCAGTTCACCACGATGTGATACATGCCGCCGCTATACCAGACCACCGGGTCTTCCAGGTTGCGAGTGGGAAGGCCGGGCATTCCCGGATAGATGCTCGGACCCTGCAGCTTGTACGGCCCCAGGATGCCGTCCGCGCTGATCCAGATCGCACCCGAGCGCGCTACGATCTCGAACTTCCCGTCCGGCCGCAGCATGATGCTCACGTTCGACATCCGCCCGTCACGCGCATTGAACCCGTTGGCATCGACCTTGATCGAGCCGAGTTGTTCCCACGGGCCCTCCAGCGATTTCGACACGAACACGTCGCCCGGCCTCGTCTCGCTCACCACCACGGCATAGCGTTTATCCGGCAGCACCAGCGCGGTCACGTTGTGCCCCTTGCCACCCTGACTGTCGGGCCACGTCAAACCCGCATCCTTGTACGGCCCCACCGCCTTACTGCTCACCGCGTGAACAGCCAGCGATCCGAACCATCCGTTGTGTCCGCGCGCCTGGTC
>JANYAH010000175.1 GCA_025361425.1 Candidatus Solibacter sp.
TTGGGAACAAGGCGCAGCCCGCTGCTCGACACTCTGGTCTAGACGTTATGCGTACCGGGGGTCAAAGTCGTAGCAGCGGGATGCCCGCTCCTCTCACACGTATCACGAAAATGCGCGAAAGCAGGAGCTAAGAATAAACGGCTCGTTCGCCGGTTTTCCACAGCCGGGCGCGGCTACTACTGTGGATATCTCTCTATTTTCATTTTCTCTCCTGCAGCCACTATAAGGGGGGTCCGCCCCACAACTTGCGCAGGATTCGCGATAGTGGGCCAAGCTTGGCTGCCCCGCGTTTGTCCCTCTATTTCGTGGACACTACGCTAGCCTGGCAGGTCACCGGTAACCAGCGCGGCCACCAGCCCCAACACGGCCACCATCGCGCAGAGCAGCGGGAACCAATCCCCGAACCGTGTATAAACCGTCTGCGTCTGGACGTAACTGAACCCCGTGTACGACGTCGCTTCGGTATACAGCGGCAGCGTGCCGCGCATTCGCCCCGCCGAATCGATGGTCGCCGTGATGCCGTCGTTGGTTGAGCGTAGAATCCATCGGCGATTCTCCGCCGCGCGCATCCTCACCATGCTCAGATGCTGCTCTCGCGCCGCGCTTCTGCCGAACCATCCGTCGTTGGAGATGTTGATCAGAACCTCCGCCCCGCCTGCCGCAAATTTGCGTACGAACCCTGGGAACACGCTTTCGTAGCAGATAAACGTGCCGATCTTGTGCGCCCCCACCGGCGAAACCACCACGCGGTTTCCCGCCGCAAAGTCGCCAATCTCCGTCGAAATTTTGTTGGCAAACCCGAGCGGCCACGGCACGAACTCGCCGAACGGCACCAGGTTCACCTTGTCGTATCGGCTGACCGGCTCACCCTCGGGCGAGATTAGCGCCGCCGAATTCAGCGGGGCCCCACCCGGCGTATGGGCCACAATGCCCAAAAGCACGTACGCCTTCGCGGCCCGCGCCAGATTGTCCACATAGCCGCGAAGCACGGGATCCTCGAAGTAGTACAGCGGCGCCGGTACTTCCGGCCACACGATGATCGAGCTCGGCTGCCCGGGTTCGGCAAGCGTTCCACGCAATGAAAGCATGACCAGCCGCCGCTTCATCGCGTCGACACTCGCCGCGGTCCACTGCTCCGTCTCGGAAATGTTCGGTTGCAGCAGCAGTGCCGTCTCGCGCCCGCGCTCCGCCGGCGGCAGTTCGGGCAGCAGCGCCAGAAGCAGAATCGGCGCCAGCCAGAGCAGTTCCACGCGCGGACGCCGCATCACCGCCATCGCCATCGCCGCCGCCATCATGGCGAACACGAACGAAAGCCCGTACACGCCGGTGAACGGCGCGAGGCGCATCGGGATCCCCATATCGATTCCGGCATTCCCCAGCGCCAGCCACGCGAAGCCAAGCGGCCCGTGCGTCATTTCCACCGCTACCCACAGCGCCGCCACCGCTGGAGAGGCCCACCACCGCCGCATCAGGACGCCGGCCAGGGCGCCGAACACGCCCATGTGGAGCGCCTTCGCCACCGCGAACAACAGGAACACCGCCCAGCCCGCCGCGTCCCCCAGCCCGCCGTGGAAGGAGAGCACGAACTGAATCCAGTAGCAGACGCCGAACCAGTACACCACGCCCGCGCTCCAGCCCAACAGGAAGCGTCGCGGCCAGCGCGGCTCGCGCGCCATCGCCACCAGCAGCGGGACCAGCGCCACCGGCGCCAACCAGACGATGGAGAATTTCGGAAAGGTAAAAATGAGCAGCGCCGCCGAAGCCAGCGCCAGCAGCCAGTTCAGCACGACTCCCGCTGCGCTTCCTCGCTGACCAGATCGGCCATATAGGAACTGCGCACCAGCGGTCCGCTGAACACTGCCTTGAAGCCGAGTGCCAAACCGTACTCGCGATACTCTTCGAACTGCCGCGGCTCCACGAACTCCACCACCGGCAGGTTACGCCGCGTGGGTTGCAGATACTGCCCGATGGTCGCCACGTCCGTGCCCGCCGCGCGCAGATCGCGCAACAGCATGCGCACCTCGTCCGGCGTCTCGCCCAACCCCACCATGAATCCCGATTTCGTCAGGACCCCGGCCGCGTGCCGCCGGGCGAATGCCAGCACGTCCAGCGACTGCCGATAGTCCGCCTGCGGACGTACCCGCGAGTACAGCCGCGGCGCCGTCTCCATGTTGTGATTAAACACGTGCGGGCCCGCGTCCAGTACCCGCGCCACCGCGTCGAGACGCCCGCAAAAATCCGGCGTGAGCACTTCCACCCGCGCCTCCGGCAAGGCGCGCCGCACTTCGCGGACCGTCTCCGCAAAGTGATGCGACCCGCCATCCTCCAGATCGTCGCGATTGACGCTGGTGATCACCACGTAACGCAGCTTCATCTCGCGCGCCATCCGCGCCACGTTGGCCGGCTCATTGGCGTCCAGTTGCACGTCGTGCTTCCTGGGATTCAGCTTTTGCACGCTGCAAAACCCACAGCCGCGCGTGCAGCGCTCGCCCAGAATCATGAAGGTGGCCGCGCCGCGGTGGAAGCACTCGTGGATGTTCGGGCAGCGCGCCTCTTCGCACACCGTGTGCAACTTCAGCTCACGCAGCCCGCGTTTCAGGTGATTCAGAGATTCGAAGTGGGTCTTGCCGCGCCGCGCCCACTCGGGAAGGCGCGGGCGTCGAGGCGCGAACTCCGCGCCGCTGCCAATCTGGACCAGCGAATCAATCACGCTTGTACCGCAGCGGCTGGAATTTGAGAGCTTCCAGTTCCGTCTTGGCCCTGCCCAAGGAAGGTGTGTCGTTGTACGGCCCCACCAGAACGCGCGTAAGGTTGCTCCTCCCCGGGGTCAGCGCCACTTGAAAGCCCTTGTCCTTCAGCGTCTGTCGCATCGCCTCGACGCCTCCCGGATTCACTGCGATGACCTGCCAGTAAGATCCCGGCGGCAATTCGGAGGCGGCAACGATCCCCGACTTTTCTGGCGCCGCGACGGGCTTCTCGCTGGCCGCGGGCTGCGACCCTTGCGCCGGCTGCGTGGTGGGCCGAGGCGGCGCGTCCGGTGGCAGTTGCGGTCCCGTGGCCGCATCCGGTGGTGCGGGCATGGGGGATACCGGAAACGGCGTCACCGGCGATGCCGGCTGCGGGCGCGAATCCGCCGCACTGCTTGCAACAGTGCTCGCGGAGCCGCCTTCCGACGCCAGTTTGGCTGGCCGCTGGGTGTTCTGTCCCACCACGTAGCCCATGGCGAACGCCACCGCGAATAGCAGCACTACAATAAAGAAACCGCTCAGCAGTTGTTTGTTGCCTACTACCAGTTCGAACTCGCCGGTCTCGTTGTTTCTCATCTTCTAGGAATTTCCCGTGCCGGGCGTCCCGCCGCTCCCCGCTCGATCCAGCGCTCGCCCCAAAGAAGTAATTATATCGAGCGGGAGCGGGAAAACGATGGTAGTATTCTTCTCCGCTCCAATCTCCACCAGGGTCTGCAGGTAGCGCAACTGAATCGCCGCCGGTTGCTTCTGGATAATCTCCGCCGCCATGGCCAGTTTCTCCGCCGCTGTGTATTCGCCTTCCGCGTGGATGATCTTGGCGCGCCGCTCGCGTTCCGCCTCCGCCTGCCGCGCCAGGACGCGGATCATCTGCTCCGCCAAGTCCACCTGTTTGACCTCCACCATGGTCACCTTCACTCCCCACGGCGCGGTGTGCTGGTCCAGAATCGCTTGCAGCCTCACGTTGAGCTTCTCGCGCTGCCCCAACAATCCATCCAGGTCCACTTCGCCCAGCACGCTGCGTAGCGTGGTCTGCGCCAGTTGCGACGTCGCGTACAGAAAGTTCGTCACCTCGACCACCGCCAGCCGCGGATCGACCACCCGGAAATAAATCACCGCGTTCACCTTTACCGAGACGTTATCGCGCGTCACCACATCCTGCGCCGGCACCTCCAGTGTGTCGATGCGCAGCGAAACCCGTACCATGTGGTCCAACGGCGCGAAAACAAAAATCAGCCCCGGGCCCTTGGGCGCGCTCAGCAGCCGCCCCAGCCGGAAAATCACTCCTCGTTCGTACTCACGCAGAATCTTGATCGAGTTCAGCAGCCAGATTGCAACGATGATCACGAAGATCAACAACACCGGACTTAGGTCGTTCATAATTGTCTCCTAACCCACCGCCTCCACCGTTAGTTTCAATTGGTCGATTGCCGTTACCTTCACGCGTGCCCCCGCGGCCACCGGGCGCACCGCTACCGCGTCCCAATACTCGCCGTGGACGAACACCTTGCCCTCCGGCGCCAGTTCGGTCAATGCCTCGCCGATCTGCCCGATCATGCCCTCGCTCCCGGTCTCCACCTTATTCCGTCGCGCGCGCGCCGCGATGGTCAACAGAAACACCGTGATCGCTGAAAACGGCAGTGCCACCGCCAGCGCCGTGCTCCAGCGAATACGCAATTCCGGCACCGGGCTTTCGATCAGCATCACCGCTCCCAACACCATAGCCAGGGTGCCGCCCAATCCCAGAATTCCGTGCGAGGTGAACTTCACCTCCAGCACGAAAAGCGTGAAGGCCAGCGCCAGCAGCGCCGCCCCCAGCCAGTTAATCGGCAGAATCGAAATTGCCGATAGGCCCAGCAGTACCAGAATTCCGCCGAACACCCCCGGCGCGATCAGCCCCGGCGAGCTGAATTCCACGTAAATCCCCAACGCGCCGATTACCAGCAGCACCAGCGCGATGTTGGGGTCCGCGACGCCCGCGATGATCTTCTGACGCAGGGTGCGCCGGTACTCCACAATCTCCCCGCCCGCCGTGTGTAGGGTGGTCACGCTGCCGTCGAACCGCGTCACCGTGCGCCCGTCCAATTCCGCTAGTAGTTGCCGCTCGCCCGGCGCGATCAAATCCACCAGTTTGTGCTCCAGCGCCTCGCGCTCCGTGAACGATTTGCTTTCCAACACGGCCGTCTCCGCCAGAGCGCTGTTGCGCCCCCGTTGCCCGCAAATGCTGCGTAGGTACGCCGCCGCGTCGTTCTCCACTTTCTGCTTCATTACGGGGTCCATCTCAGTGCCCAGCAGGACCGGATGCGCCGCCCCGGTAGCCGTCCCCGGCGCCATCGCCGCCACATCGCCCGCCTCCAGCAGAAAGAATCCGGCCGACGCCGCGCGCCCTCCGCTGGGAGCCACGTAGGTCACCACCGGAACCGGTGAGGCGAGCATCTTTTCAATGGTGGCGCGCATCGCTTCCATCAATCCTCCCGGTGTGTTCAGCCGCACCAGGACCAGCGATGCATTTTGGTTTTTAGCTTGTGTCAGCGCGCCGCCCACAATTTCAGCGGTGATGGGATGCACCATCCCGTTCACGTCCACCGCGATGATCTTAGGGGTTGCACCAACGGCGTGTGCCGCCAGCGCCAGCGCCAATGTCAAACTCGCGCGTACTTGCACAATCTACCTCAATATACACCCAGCGGATCAGCCTGTCCGAAACCTCTCGCCGCGCCACCAACGCCGCTTGACTTATGCCAGCCGCATCGGTAAGAAAACTCGCCGCTTGTAATTCAATCGATAGAAAGTTTTGATGCGAGTGTAACGAAGGATCGATTAAAATAGAGAGAGAAAATTCCGCTGTCAGAAAGCACATAATTATATGGCAAGAAAGCGTATTTCCGAGAACCAAGTCGTGGTGTCCAGCGCAGCCGCCGTACCGGCTCGCCGCAAGTCTGCAACCCCTCAGCGCCTCTCTCGTCCCGCCGCGGTAGACGCTTCCAACACCCCTGCCTCCGAACCGAATGTCCTACCCGTTGCGCCAGCCGCCCAAGTGGTGACGCCCGCCGAATCTTTCCGGGCAGCCGTGGCTCGTGTGGCATATTTGTATTGGGAAGCACGTGGATGCCAGGGCGGCTCCCCCGCGGCGGACTGGCTCCGCGCCGAGCAGGAACTCCGCGCCGCTTACACCGTCAAGTAGTTTCCCGCTTACCTGTACTTTCTGAGGACGGCCAGCAGCCGCCCCTGGATCTGAACATCCTTTGCAGGAACCAATATCGGTTTGATTGTTGTGTTGGCTGGTTGTAGACGGACCATATCTCCCGCCTCGCGGTAGAAGCGTTTCAGCGTCGCATCGCTGCCGGCCACCAACGCCACCACGATATCGCCATCCCGCGCCTGCGTGACGCGTTCGAGCAGGATCATGTCGCCGTCGCAGATATGGTCGTCGATCATCGAGTTGCCGCGCACTTCCAAGGCGTACGTGTCGCCGTGACCCACGAAATCCGCGAAGTGCAACACCTCGCGCTCCTGCACGGCTTCCAGCGGTGCGCCTGCCGCGATCCGCCCTAACAGCGGAATCTCCGTGACTACCGCCTTCGGACGCCGCTGCTCCTGCACGTACTTCGGCGTCAATTCCAGCGACCGGCTCTGGTTAAACCCGCGTTTCAGGTAGCTCTTGGCCTCCAGCACCGAGATATGCTTGTGTACCGTGGCCAGCGACGCCAGTTCTAGCCCCCGCGCGATTTCTTCAAAGCTCGGGCAGTAGCCATTGTCGTCTATAAAAGTGGCGATAAAATCCAGCACCTGCTTTTGCCGCTTCGTCAGTGCCATCGAAACTCCCTGCGTCTATTGTGGGCGAACAAAAAGTGAAAATCAAGTGAAATCCCGCAGTCGCTCTGACGGGGCCGTGCCCCGCCCCCCACCCGAAGCTCCCCGTCACTGGAGACGACCCGTCCGGGTGGGCCGCGCTCGGGCCTGCCGCGCCTGCCATCCTAGCGACCTTAGTTAGTTTCTCTGGCAAAACTCGGTCTCCACGCGTAAGTCCGCTCCCTTACGGTCGTATCTCCGATGCGAAGTCTCTAATATCGACTAACCCGTGGAAGCCACGCCCGTAAGGGAGTGGTTGCTTCGCTGCCGCGCGGCAGTTTTCGCAACAGAAACCAGTTACTTCGATGCGCTGCGCCTATTCGCACGGCCTGGATAGTCAGGCACTCCCGCGGAGGCCAGCACCCGTTGCAGGTCCTCCGTCTGGATCGGCTTGGTCAGGTAGTCATCCATTCCGGCCGCCAGGCAATAGTCGCGGTCGCCGCTCATTGCGTGCGCGGTCAGAGCCACGATGGGCAGGTGGAAACCACCCGCCGTCTCCCTGGCGCGGATCACGCGTGTGGCCTCGACTCCATCCATGCCGGGCATCTGCACGTCCATCAGGATCAGATCCACAGTTTCCGTTTCCAGCACCCTTAGCGCCTCCCGGCCGTCCTGGGCGGTGATCACCGAGTGCCCTTTCTTTTCCAGCAGGTGGCACGCCAGCCGCCGGTTCACCGCGTTATCCTCAGCTAGCAGAATTCGCAACGGCCGTTGCACCGCGGCAGCCACCGTTTCAGGCGCCGCCACGGCGGGGGTTCCGGGAGCGAAGCACGCCGTGAAGTGGAAGGCGCTCCCGTCCATCAGGTCCTCCGAACCGGCAGCCCGCCAGGGACTCTCCACGCGGATTCTTCCCTTCATCATCCCGACCAGTCGGGACGCGATGGCCAGACCGAGACCGGTTCCGCCGAAGCGACGCGCCATTGAGGCGTCGCCCTGCTCGAAGGGAGCGAAGATCAAAGCCTGCTTGTCCGCCGGAATCCCGCCGCCGGTGTCGGCAACCACGAAGTGCAAGTGTCCCTCCTTCGCGGCCCCGCTCGCCCGCCGCACTCGAACCTCCACCCTCCCCACGGCGGTGAACTTGATCGCGTTGCCCACCAGGTTGATCAGAATCTGCCGCAGGCGCGCGTCATCCCCGCACAGCCACTCCGGAACAGCCGGATCGACCTCGCACACCAACGCCAGTCCCTTCTGACGGGCGCCGAACGCCATCACGCCCATCACCTCGGACAGGCACTTGCGGAAATCAAAATCCGCCGCCACCAGTTCCATTTTCCCGGCCTCCACCTTGGAGAAATCCAGAATGTCGTTTAGCACTCTCAACAGCGACCCGGCGGAACTCTTCACCGTCTCCATATACTCGCGCTGCTCCGGCCGGAGCGGCGTATCCAGGACGAGGTCCGTCATGCCGAGTATGCCGTTCATCGGAGTGCGGATTTCGTGGCTCATGTTGGCCAGAAATTCGGTCTTATGCCGGCTCGAGCTCTCGGCTTGCAGCTTGGCGCGATGCAGTTCCACAATCAGTTCGCCGCGCCGCAAGTATTGCGAGACCGCGAGGCACCCCAGGGTCATTATCAGCGTGATCCCGGCGGCGGCCAGCAGCAGGAAGTCGCCGCTCAGGTACCACGGGTTCAAGACCTGAAACTGGATCGACGGCGGGTGCCCGTCCACATTGCCATTGCGATCCATGGCGCGCACTTCAAAGCGGTGATTCCCGGACGCCAGCTTCTGAAACACGGCTGTGTTGCCAGGCCGGAAAGGCGCCCAGGTGCCTTGATCCAGCCGGTACGAGAACATCAACCGCTCCGCCGTGGTTTGCTTCCACTTGTCCAGACCGGAAAAGCCAAAGCGTACAGCTCCGGAAGCCACCACGTCCCTGGGCTCGACGCCCTTTTCGATTAGCGTTACGGGAGGGTCCGAATCGGCATCGGGGTGATACACCACCAGGCCCCGCGTGGTGCCTGCCCAAATGCGGCCCAAGCTATCCTGGAAAACCCGGTTGGCGATGTTCGAAGGCAGCCCCTCCTCCACCCCGTGGTCGAGCCAATTGCCGTCCGTCAAACGATGCACTCCGGTGGCGCTCGCCACCCATAAAGCACCGTCCCGCGCCTGCACAAAACTGCGTACGCGATCCAGTCCGCTGCGCAGCAGCTTCCAGGAGGAACCCGTCCAGCGAAACACGCCATCCCGCCCGCCGGCCAGCAACGAGCCATCCGGCAGTTCGTAAAGAGTAAAGGCGCCGCGATCGGTGTACCCCAGGTTCTTGACAAACGGATTAGTGAAACGGCCGCCCTGGTAAAGGCGGCCGCCGTTGATCCCCCCGAACCAGAGTTCCCCGTTCGGACGCTCTACGAGGGAGCGCAAATCGGCGCTGTCCCATTCCTTTCCCACATCCAGGAACGGTGTGAGACCCTTCCCGTCGTAGACCTCCAAGCGGAGCCCTTGATTATTCTCCGTCGCCGTGGCGGCCCATAGACCTCCGGATTTGCGCGGCGTCATAAGCACGATCTGCCGTCCTTCGGGCGCGTGGATGGCGTGAAACCCGCGGCTCCGCGGATCGAACTCCAGCATGATGTCGGTTTGATCCTGCGTCAGGCAGTTGACGACGATGCGCCCGTTCGGGCTTTCCATCACGCTTCCGGTCTGGGTCGTATGGGTCCGCAAGCCGGCGGGCATGGCATGGCGTTTCCACACCTTGCCATCCAGTTCCAGCAGGTAGTCCGTCGCCGCAAACCAAAGGCGCCCCTGGCGGTCTTCTAACGCCGCATGCACCGGCCGGTCGAATCCGGCCAGGCCTTCCGGCGCTTGCCAGAGCAGTGGCGCGTAGCGCGCCACGCCCTCGGAACCGGCCAGCCAGAATGCCTTGCCGTCCTCGGAGTAGATATCGAACACGTTGCCGGAGAGCGCCCCATCGCGCAGCACCGGCGCCCTTCCGCCTTCCGTCAGGCGGAATAGCGAAGCACCCTCCAGAATCCACACCGATCCATCCGGCCCGCGCCACCCGCGGGGAGCGCCGTGCGAGGAAACGTAGACCTTCTCCAGGCCCTTGGCGGACCACCGGACCACCGCCATTCGCCCCGCGTCGACCTTTGCCTGTGCGAACAGTTCACCATCACGCCCCGCCACGGGATACTGAAAGTCGCTGAGCCCGGCGCCCTCCCCGGATATCTCGCTCCACTCGGGCGGACCGTTCTCCGCAACCCGCAATCGGGCTAGACCCCGCTTACCGGAAATCCAGAAATCCGGAGCACGCGCCGTCATCGCCGTGAAGCCCCCCAGGCCTGTAGTGTCCCGGTTCCTCCAGGGCATCCACGTCCCGCTAGCCGGATCGTATTCGCGCAGCGCGGTGGAGAACAACACAATCACCCGGTTCCCAGCCGGCGCCGCCGTGATCAGGCGCAGGCCGGGCGGCGTCTGGTATCGCAGTACCCACCGGCCGGCACGGTATTCCATTAGGTTTCCATCGATTGCCGTCCAGGTGGAACCATTTGGCCCAGGCGTTGCCCGTCCGCGGGTGACCCCATCCACCCTGCCGGGCAGGTGTAGATCTGGTATGCGAACCACCCCATAGCCATCCAGGACGCTCATGAATGGAACCGCGCCGTGGCGGATCGTAACCGAACCGCCTGGGCCCAATCCCAACGAGTAGCTGTAAGTCTCCTGCAAACCGTCGGCGTTTGTCCAGAATCGCCACAGGTCGCGATCCTGCGCGACCACGACCGGAGCAAACACAGCTAACGCGAAGGCTGCAACCCATTTCTGCATGGCGAACTGCGTATTTCCCACTCATCTGCTCTATCGGCGGAAACGCAGCTTTTCAATAGGTCGAGTTGGCGCCCACTAATGGGCTGTCGGGAAATAGCCAGTTCAATCGTCGTTGTTTCGGAACAACTCCTAAAAGCGCTTCAGTCCGCGCAACAGGCTGTCCGTGGTTCCGGCCGGCCGCAAAGGCACTGAGTGGACGGGCTGCCAATTCTTGTCCATGGTGCCGACATACTGCGCGCTGTTGCGGTCGCTGCCCATCAGGATCACCGTCAGCTTGCGGTCCGGATAATCCAGCGCCTCGTATTGCAGTGCCCCCGCTTCGCTTGACCAGTGGTCGGTCGCCGGCTCTCCCAGTTTCACCACCACTTCCGTGCGGTCGTCGCGTGCGGTCAGCCCCAGGTAGGTCTGATCCTTGGCCATGAACACCACCCGCTGCCGCGATAAGCTCACCGCCAGGACGTACAGCAGGATCGCCGCCGTCACCGCCGCGCCGATCAGCTTAAAGATGCGCTTGTCCTGCTCCGATGCCATCCGTATGCCGACAATCAGCCCCGGCGCCAGCCGTGCCGCCTCTCTCGGCCTCGCCGGATTGCCGCCCACCGCCACCGGCATCTCGATCACGCGCCGCTGGAACGGCACCACCATACCGGCCGTGTATTCCAGTTCGCGGTTCAACCCTACGATCAACACCGGGTCGTCCACCCGCGACACTTCGCCGATATACCGCCGTGAAATCCAGACTTCCTCACCGCTCTTGCAGTTCACTACCAGGATTTCGCTCCAGCTCGCCTTCCGGTACAACCACTCGTTATGTTCGATCCCAATAATCGGCGGGTAGAACGAGAACGGACGGGTGATCAGATGGTCCAACTGCGGCGGAATGGGCGGAGAAGCCATGAGGGTCGTAGATTTCCACTTCCAGTTTACCCCGACCCCGCGCCTGCGATTGAGCCGGTTTGCTGTATCTATTGGGCCAGTAACCAAATCCAATCGCCAATTCAGCCACAAATCAATCGGCCCTGGAACATGCGGATCGGATTGACTCTACTTCCGTCCCAGCAGCCGCAGCCTCACGCTGAACGCCCGAGCCTGCCCGCGGCCATAAGTCAGAAACTTCGGAGAGCCCTGAATGTTTTCCACCACATTCGGGTTCAAGTTGCCGGTCAGGTTGTTATACCCGAACCGCCACGCCCACAAATAGTGAAGGGCGCGGAATCGCCGTTCGAAGTGCAGGTTTACGTTGAAGTAATCCGGGTACCGCCGCGCGTTTGGCGCACCCACCAGGAAGCCTTCCTGATCCACCACGTTGAACGGGAAACCCGTGCGGTATTCCACCAGGTATGCCGCCGTGGTATTCCGCAGCAGGAATTCCAACCGCCGCGGCAGCACCCGCTTGGGCATGGGCGCCCATCCCCACATGTGTACCCGGTTGGGCGTGTCCCAGGCGAACGGCCCCGGCATCTGCGGCGCGAACACGGGATTTTCCAGGCTGTAATCCACCGCCGCGTTGCTTCGCGTGCTCGACCGCGTGTACCCCAGGAACCACTCGAACTGCCCCGCAAAGGTGCGCCGGACGGCGAAATCCACCGCGTCGTAGCGCTCCCGCCGCGAGTTGCGCAACTGGAACACCGCGCCCTCGTAGAACATTGGCCCGCGGTCCGGCGAGGGCGTGTCGAACACGAACCCACGCCCGCCGCCTCGCCACGTGTAACTCGCCTTCCCGTAGAACTCGAACGGCAGCTTGCGCTCCACCGTGAGGTTTGCCGTCTGGTATTTCGGCGTCGAAAGCGCCCGATCGTTCACTTCAAAGGACGTCGGCACCGGACCGTGCACCACTCCGCCCGGCAGGAAGAAGGTCGAAAAGCTCATCTGGCCTTGCTCGCGCGCCAGCGTCCCCAGGCTGATGGCGTCGTAGTAGACACCCCACCCCGCCGAGATCTTGGCGCCGCGCAGCCTCCCAGGCGCCCACGCCACGGCCACGCGCGGCGCCACCTCAAGACCCCGCACCACCTCGTTCCATTCCGTGCGTACGCCCCCTTCGAGCGTTAATCCTTCCCGCGGCGTCCAGTGATCCTGCACATACTGCGCCGCCTCCAGATTCTTGCGCCCCTGGAATGGAAGCCCCGCGAACGTCACCAGGCGGGCCACCGAATTATCGTCGCGCAGCACCTGGTAATCGTGCCGCTCCACCTGCTGATGGAAGCTCTCCCGCTCCACATCGACGCCAAACTTCAGGTGATGCTCGCCATGGAAATGCGCCGTCGGCAGGAAGAGGTTGGCCGTCGCCTGCTGCTGTACCAGTGGCGATTCACGCCGCTGAAATAATTGCCGCGATTGCCGGACGGCGTGATCTCATACACCACGGTGCCCCGCGGCGGATTGTTCAGCAGCCCGCGTGTATCGGCGAACCCGACATCCAGCAGCGCGCCGCCGAAGTAGTGCTGGTCGCGAACGGTACTCATGTACGTCGCCTGCCGCATATTCGTCGTAGTCTCCACCGGATTCAGAATGCTCAACCCGTAGCGGTTGGTATCCGCCAGGTTGTACAGAAAGCTCGCCGTCAAAATATTGGCCGGCGTCAGGTTCACGTGGAAGCGCGTGAGGTTGCTGGTGGCGAGGCCGCTGGTGCGATTCGCCCCGCGCGGCAGGCCGTGTACGCTGTCCTTGCTGTAAAACGCGTCGAACCCGTTGTGGAACCAGGCGCGCCCCTTGGCGATCGGGCCGGAGAACTCCAGCCGCGGCGTCCATTTATTGATATAGAAACCACCGTCGCTGGTCGCACCCGGGATGAAGTTGGTGCCGCCGAACCGAAAGCGGTCGTCGCCCATTTTGGTTTTGAGATCGAGCACGCCCGCCGAGCCCCGGCCGTTATCCGCCGCGAAACGGCTGTTCTCCAAATCCATCGACTGAATCGTCTCGATGTTGAGCCGCGCCTCCAGCCGTCCCGTCACCGGGTCCGAGATGTTAAACCCGTCCAGCGTATAGTTCGCCTGGTTGGTATCGCCGCCGTTGAAGTGGATTCGCCCCGCGTGGTCCTGCACCACGCCATTGAGCAGCGGCAGCGCGTTGCGATAGTCCTGCGGCGCCGGGTACGCCACGCCTTGGATTTCGGTATTCGTCAGTTCTTTGCGTTCCGAGGTCTGCTGCGGATCGATCGCCGGCGCCGAGTATGTCACATCGATTCGGTCCGCGAACTCCTGCAGGTGATTCAGCCGGATGGTGAGTTGCTGGCCCCCCGCATCAAACTGCTGCCCGCGCCCCGCGTACAAAAAGAAGCCCACCCGTTCCGCGCGGATGGTGTACTCGCCCGGTGCCGGCAGATTGGTCCGGAAGTTACCCGCCGGGTCGGACGACACGGTGGCGAAAAATACGCCCGCCGCCGCGCGCAATTCCACTATCGCCCCGCTCACCGCCGCGCCGTTCTCATCCACTACACGCCCGGCAATCGCCACCTGCGCCCGCATCGCGGCGCACCCGAGGCATGCCGCAATCAGAATTCGCGCAGTGTGACCCCCTGGCAGCATGTCGGCGGACCCTTCCCCACGTCCAGGATACACCCCCCGGCGCCGGCGGCACCCACGCGCCCGTACCCAACCTACCCCGGCACAAAAAAGGGGAGCCCGAAGGCTCCCCGTATTGCAAACCGTTCCCGGTAGATCTTAGAAGATGATCTTCGCCGAGAGGGTGATGCTGCGCGGATTGCTGGAGAACACCTGCGTAGCCTGGTGGAACACCCCTTGGGACGGAATCGTGAAGTTGTGCGTCGCAGTGTCGGTGAATCCGATGCCCCTGACGTCGCTCAGTAAGCCACCCACATACTCGGCGTGGTTAAGGATGTTGAAGACGCGCGCGTCGAACCGGAACTTGGCGTTTTCCCTGAAGGTCACCGACTTGGCGAAAGTGACATCAAAGTTGTTCGTCGGGTTGAGGCGCTCGGTGTTGCGGCCCGCTGTACCCAGGCCACCTTTGGGGGCGGTCACGTATCCAGCCGCCGGATTCGTGATCAGGAAGGCCACGATGTCGCCGGCGCTGTTCTTCAGAGTTGAGGTTCCGGAACCGATCAGCGGGTTGCCGCCGGCGTTCAGGTATGCGCGGTCGCCGCCGGAATCGCCGTTCAGGTTGGAATCGGTTCCGCTCTGCACCGTAAACCAGTTGCCGGTCTGATAGGTGTAAATCGGAGCGACTTCCCAGTTGCCCACCAGGTTCTTGAGCAGCCAACTCTTGGAGCCCTTGTACCAGGGTGTGTCGTATAGAACCTGGTAGGTCAGGCGATGGCGGTGATCCAGCGCGGAACTGGAGCGGTCCGCACGCAGGTTGCGAATATTCTGCGGGCGGCGCGGCGTGGTGTAAGTGCTGAAGACTTCGGCGGTGGAATCGTCGATGTTGTGGCTGAAGGTGTACGCGGCCATGAACTGGAGGCCGTTAGAGAGGCGGCGCGTCAACTGGTTCGCCCAGCCGTGATAAGTGGAACTGCCCCAGGGCTGATACGAGGTGATGATGCCGGTGAATCCGGCCTTCAGGTATGCCGGATCCACGTTCGCCTTGGCATTGAAGAGGTTGGTCAACTTCGTCAGCGAACTGGTCAACCCGTTCAAAGTGGCCTGACTGGGGGCCGCGGTGTAGAAGGGCAGGGCGTTGGAGCCATCCACCACCGGTATACGGTTCAACTGAGCCTGTACCGGCAAGTGAAGGCCGCGCGTACCCAGATAGCGGGATTCAAACGTGTAGTTCTCATGGAACACGTGTTGAATTCCGATGTTCCATTGGATCGACTGCGGCCGCGTCTGGTTAGGAACGTATCCGCCAGTGCCCGCGCGCAGTTGAGCCGGCGTCAGTGTATCCCCGGCGGCGTTCGGAGCGATGCCGCCGCCTTTGAGGAACCCGCCCAGGTCCTCACCGGTCACGTCCTTCGTGGTGTTGGCCTGTGGGGGCAGCGTCAGCAAGCCGAAGTTATCTACCAGCACGTCGAAGCTACGGCCGAAGCCCGCGCGAATCGAGGTCTTGCCGCTGGTTCCCGGCGAGTACGCCAATCCGACACGCGGCATCCACGCCGTCGTCATGGCGGTCGGTTTCTGGAACTCGATCACCCCCGGGGTGTTGGAGATCGCATTGCGGGTCTGCAGTCTTTCGCTGTACGGCACTGTCTGGTATTCATAGCGCAGGCCTATGTTGACCGTCAGGTGCGGCGTCGCCTTCCAGCTATCGTTCACGTAGACGCCGGTGAAGACTCGGTCCCCGTAGTACACGGAATTGCCCAGCGAACGCTGCGCAACGTAGTCCGGGTTGTAGTCGAACAGATAGTCGGAGAGATTGTTCCATTCGTAATCGCCCCGCGAGCGTTGGGTGAAGGCTTGGGGAGAAATCTGTTTCCAGCCGTCAAACCCGAACTTCAGGCTGTGCTTGCCCTTGGTCCAGGAAATGTTATCCGTCAACTGATATTGATTCTGGTAGCCGAATTGCGGTGCGTTGCCGTCAGGACCAAGTTGGGCGTTCAGGTCGAAGACGTTCACATTGGGAAACGCGTCCAGACCCGGCCACTTGTAGTCGCCCGCCGAATAGTTATTGGAATAGCGATTGTAGCCCAATCGGAATTCGTTGGTCAGCGAGGGCGAGAAGGTGTGGAATTCGGTCAGCGCCATCAGGTAGTTATTCGAAGGTACCGTCTGGTAGAAGATCGGCAAGCTGGCGGCGGTGTCGATGAAGCCGGTGCGGTTCAAGATGAAGCGTCCGCGCAGACTATCCTTATCGGATATGTTCATATCGATGGACGCCACACCGGATTCGGAATTCTGGTAAGCCGGGGAAGTGATGCCGAGAAGGCCGATTTCCACCGGCTTGGCGGTGGCGGCAACCTGATTTTCCAGGCTGATATTGCCAGGTCCCACTAGCGGATACGCGCCATTGGGAGTGCCGCCCTGAGCAGCAGCCGAACTGGCGGTGCCCAGGTACTGTTTCAACTGGCTCATGCTGGTCCGGTTAAAGCCGGGGGAGGATGAGAAGGAGGAAATCGTATTCCATCCCGCCGCCGTGGGCGCATAGAGTTCGCCGGCCGAAGAGCTGTTACCAGTGGGGTTGTACTCGTAGAGGCCATAGAAAAAGATCTTATTCTTCCGGATAGGGCCGCCCAACGAGCCGCCGAAGCGGTTGCTGTCATAGCGCGGATGCAGGGGATTTCCCTGGATAGCCGACAGATTGTCGGCGGCGTTGAGGTTACGGTTTTGCAGGTACTCGTATGCCGTGCCATGCGGCACGTTGCCGCCGCTCTTCACCACCTGGTTGAACTGGCCGCCCGAAGAGTGGCCGAATTCCGGCGAGATCTGGTTCTGCTGTACGCTGAGTTCCGACACCGCGTCGTTAGGCACAGTCACCAGCGGACCGGTCACGCTGCCGCTATTATTGTCAATGCCTTCGATGGTGAAATTGTTGTTGCGTGGACGCTGTCCACCCACCGACGGGCCAGTGCCCAGGCCAACCGCGCCGCTAGAGCCGACGCCGGCGTTCAGTAGCGACAGGTTGATTACGCCGCTCCCGCCGGATGCGATGGGCAAGTCCGACATGGAAGCGCTCGAAAACGAAGTCTGCACGGAGGCTGTAGTGGTGTCGATGGTTGCCGCCGAGGCGGATACTTCCACGATTTCCACGTTGCTGCCAACGTCCAACTTTACGTTGGTGGTGGAGGTCTTACTCAGCGCTATGGCTACGCCGCGAATTTGCGCCTTCGTGAAACCAGGAGCGGTCACGCTCACCGTGTAACTTCCCGGCGGCAGGTTGGAAATACGATACTCGCCAGTGGCCCCGGACTTGGTTGTGGTTTCGACGCCCGTGGCATCGTTCTTCCCGACGATCGTCGCATTCGGTACCGTCGCACCGCTGGCATCAAAAATCGTACCCATCAGGTCGCCGCTGATAGACTGGGCAAAGCTGCCAGGGCACGCTGCCAAGGCCAATAATATCAGTCCGAAAAGCCGTAGGTTTTTGGTTTTCATTCGTCTATGAACCTCTGTTAGAGTTCCGGCAGTTGGCATGAACGTTCTCAAACGTGCTAACCGCGGTTATGAGACCTTATATAGCAAGTCGTATGCCATATTAAGAAGAGCTTAATCTCTGCTGATAAGAAAGAGCTTAGCCACATTTCTTTAAATGGCTTTCCGGTGGCAAATCCACAGCACAGCGTTCAGTGTGGGTGACCCTGCCCCCAAATGGGTGGTATTACCCTCTAAGATGCTGAGCGAATTAGGGTTTACTGCCCTATGACATTCTAAAGAAGTGGGATACCAAGTTCGGTATAAACTAGCCCGAAAACCCGGTACAGAATTACTGACTCGAAATGGCCAATACTCCAGGTACCTTCGAATCAATGCTTTGACTCCCTCATCCCACCGGACACGGCGGAATCCCCACGCCGCCATCTTCCAGCGCCGCGCCGATGCGCAACAGCAGCGCTTCCTCGAACGCCGCGGCGATAATCTGCATGCCCACCGGCAGACCCAAGGCGCTCAATCCGCACGGCAGCGAGAGCGCAGGGTATCCGAGCGCGTTCACGCCGCGCACCAGGCGCGTCGACGCCAGGCGCACGTCCTCATCGCGGCCACCCAGCCGGACCGTGGTCTCGCCGGCGCGCGGCGCGGGGATGGGCGTGGCCGGCGTGATCAAGCAATCCACCTGCTTCCACACTTGGTCGAACTCACACCGCATCTTGCGGCGCAAGCGCTGCGCATTGATGTAATCGGTGGCCGGCACCAGCCGCCCCTGGTCGAGCAACGCCCGAACGTCCGCGCCGTAGAGGCTTCGATCTTCCGGATACGGCTCGGCGACCGCCGACGCCTCGGAAAGTAGCACAATCCGCGCGGTCGCGTTCAACGCCGGGATATCGGGCAGCCGCACGGGTTTAATTACCGCGCCCAGCGACTCGGCGCGCGCGATGGCACCGCGCACCGCCGATTCCACATCCTCATGCAGGTGCTCAAAGAAGAAGCTGTCCGGAACACCAATGCGCACGCCGCAAATGGAGCAAGCCTCGTCCGGCACGTAATCCGCTACCGGGCGGCGCGAAGAAGTCGGGTCGCGCCGGTCGTGGCCGGCAATCGCGTTCAGGGCCAGCGCGGCGTCGCGCACAGAGCGCGTGAGCGGACCTACGTGGTCCAGGCTGAAACCCAGCGGCAGGACGCCGAAGCGGCTGACGCGCCCATACGTGGGCTTGAGTCCCACGGTCCCGCAGAACGACGCGGGGATGCGAATCGAGCCCCCCGTATCGCTGCCCATCGCCATGAAGACCATTTGCGTCGCCACGGCGGCGCCCGAACCGCCGCTCGACCCACCCGGACTGTGCCGCGGGTTCCACGGATTGCGCACCGCGCCGAAGTGCGGGTTGGCCGAAGTGATCCCGTAAGCCAGTTCGTGCATATTGAGCTTGCCCAGCAGCACCGCGCCCGCGGTTAGCAACTTCTCCACCACGGTGGCGTCGATCTCGGGCACAAAGTTTTCGTAGACCTTGGAGCCCGCCGTGGTGCGTACGCCTTTGGTCAAAAACAGATCCTTCAGTGCCACCGGAATGCCGTGAAACGGCCCACGGTCTTGGCCCATGGCGAACTCACGGTCCGCCTGCCGCGCCTGGTCCAGTGCCTGCTCCGCGGTGACGGTGATGAACGCGCGCAGGCTGGGGTTGTGCCGGTCGATGCGCGAGATGGCGGCGGTGGCCAGTTCCACGGCCGAAAACCGGCGCACGCGGAGCCCCGCGGCAGCTTCCCGTATGGTCACTCGCCATCCTCCGCGAGGTGCAGTTCGAGGTCGGGTTCCAGATCGGGCGTGAGCTGTTTCACCAAGGGACGAAAAGTTTCTTCCAGCGCGGCGAGCGCCTGCGCAATGCGTTCCAATTCGCTCGCGGAAAGACTCAGGCCGTGGGCCTGCGCGATACCTACCCAATTCTTCATGACACTTACGATAGCGAATCTTCGGGCCTGGGGCGCGCGCTCCATTCGGCGCCCGCCAAAACCACCATGGCGGCGATAAAGCTCCATAGCAGGATCGCGACCGAATGGCGGAAGATGAAGTATTCGTGCTCGAGCTTCGCCTGGAGATAAGGCGTGATGGCCAGGTTCACGTATTTGAGGGCTTCGATAATCAGTCCGACGAAGATGGCCGCCGGTACCACGCGCGCCGGCGGGATCTTGCGGTTGGGCAGCAGCCAGTAGATGAGGAAGAGCGCCAGAATCGAGATCGGCACGGCGGCGAGTTTGAACATCAACAAGTTCAGCCACCCCTGCACGGGTCCCAGCGATTCCCACGTCGAGGTCCACTGCTTGTTGAGTGCGGTGAGCATCAGGGAAAGAAGCGCCAGCGCTCCGCAAAGGAAGATCATGCCCAACGCGACCAACTGGTTCTTCAGGTAAGAGCGGTTCTTCACCTCGCCCCATGCGCGGTTGAGCGCCACTTCCAGCGGCTCAAAGATGCCGTTGGCGGTGAACAGCAGAAGCACCATGCTGGTGAGTTGGAGCCGCCCTTGCGGGGCCAGGTTGCGTTTCAGGAAACTGGCCAGTTCGCCGGGGAAATAGTCGTTGAGCGCGAGATAGATCGCATCCTCCGCCGCCCGCGAATGCAGCACATTCCGGCAAAGCGACAGCATCACATTCAGGAAGGGGAAAAAGGAAAGCAGCACGCTGGCCGAGATCGCCAGAGCGTAGACATGCACCTCGGTTCCACTCAGGTAGCGGGCCGTGGGCCGGAAGAATTCCAGGCGCGCGCGGCGTTCGGGAGTGAGATAGGGGATCAACTTTCAGAGTAGCGTGAAGCGGGTGGGACAGACCATCGCCTTAGGTGGTCGGTCTCTTTTCGCTCGCGTCTAGCCGAAGCGGACCTTTTGCGCGGCCTCGTCCCAGATGGCCTTCTTCTGGCTCTTGAACGCTAGCGTGGCCATGTGGCCGCCGATGGCCGCCTGCTGGCCAATGGGCGGCGGCGCGATGGGCTGCTCCTTGCCCTGCACGCTCAAGATGAAGTTGCGGAAGTGAGCGAACACGCCGTCGTCGGCCTGGTTGAGATCTTTGCGGGTCAGCGTGATGGCTTTGCGGTTCTTGATGTTCTCCGGCGCCTTGCCGCGGAACGTCTCGGGAGTGAAGGTGAGTTCCGCGCGATTCATGACTTCGATGGTGCCTTCGTTGCCGAAGATCTGCTCGCCGTAGCCATAGTGATCGTTGCCGAAATAGCACGAGTAGTTGATGTGGAACTTATCGTACTCGTAGATGGCGCTGAGCGTATCGGGACATTCCCGGTTGTCGGTCTTGTCGCTCCAGCGGTAAATGCCGCCGCTCGCCATGCAGGATTTGGGTACGGTCTTATCCAGCATGAAGTTGACAATGTCGGTCTGGTGCACCAGCAGGTCTGTGGAGATACCGCCGGAGTAATCCCAGTAGAGGCGCCATTGGAAGTATCGCTGCGGATCCCAAGCGCGCTTGGGGGCAGAGCCAAGGAAGCGGTTGAAATCGGTGTTCTGTGGCGTGGCTTCGGCCGGGATGACGTAGCGCCAGGCCGGGTCGTTGGGCAGCGAGTTGCGGTACCAGAAGGCGCGGACGTAGTGGACGTCGCCGATCAAGCCCTGTTTGATGAGTTCCTTGGCCTTCTTATAAAGCGCGGAACTGCGGTTCTGGGTGCCGACCTGGACAATCTTCTTGGATTGCTGCCACACCTTGACAATCTCGAAGCCCTCTTCGATGGTGTGGGCGAGGGGCTTTTCGATGTAGACGTGTTTGCCGGCCTTCAGCGCCGCGATGGTCATATCGTGGTGCAGGTGCTCCGGGGTCATGATATAGACCGCGTCGATTGACTTGTCGGCCAGCAGTTCGCGGTAGTCGACGAAAGTCTTGGCCTTGTTGCCCCAGACGGTCTGCATGCGATCCTGGGCGCGGGCGATGTAGCCCTCGTAGGTATCGCAGATCGCGGTGATCTGGACTTCATTCGCAGCCGCGGTATGCAGCCAGTCGAGGCCATAATAGCCACGCGTGCCCACGCCGATCCAGCCGACATTCACTTTGTCATTCGCGCCTTGAGCCGAGATCACGGCCGGGCCCGCGGCAATTGCAGCCGTCTTGAGAAAATCACGCCGATTGAGTTCGTCCGCCATGGGATCTCCAATTCCGATATACCCAGATGATAGCAGCGGTAAGGGCCGTCAATGTGCGGTCCGCTCAGATTCAGGCTTTTTATGAGCCAAACGTGGCCCGCTTCCCCGTTTCTTCCGGTAAATTTCCCGTCACGCAACCGGACTGCGAGTCACAGAATATTTCATGTTGCGGTGGCTGGCGGGCCAGCGCGTGAATGCGGTAGAATTCAGCCTGTCCGCTCTCGAGACCCATTATGGGACTTTTCAAAGACCGTGCCCCCGTACACCAGCCGTTAGGTCCGCTGGAGGTCACGGTGATGGAGACCCTTTGGACGCGCGGCGAATGCAACGTGCGTGAGGTGGTGGATCGCCTGGCTCGTCCTCTGGCTTACACAACGGTAATGACCACGCTCGACCGGCTTTTCAAGAAGGGTCTGCTGGCCCGGCGTAAATCCGACCGAGCCTTCTTTTACTCACCCGCCCTGAACCGTGCGGAGTGGGAGCATAAGCGCGCCGGCGATTTTGTGACCGGCTTCCTCGCGGTCGCGGAGGTTTCCCGCGACCTGCTGATCTCCTGTCTGGTGGAAGCGGTGGGCCGGCACGATGAAGCCCTGCTCGACGAGTTGGAGAAGAAGATCAAGCGGCGACGTAAGGAACTGTGGCGGAGGCCAAAGCCATGATGGCGCCCTACCTGCTCCGTTTGCTTTGCCTTTGTCTGGCCGTATTTTTCGTCCTCCACTGCGCGGTGGGCTTGATAGTTGCCCTCAGCGGCCCCGCCGCGGTGCGCGCCGCGCGGCGCATGCGCCCCCGCTTGGCCGGGAGGTTTCTGCTGGCGCTGCGGCTGCTGCCGGCGGTGCTGGCGCTATTTGTGGTCGCGGGACTTTGCGTGCCCAGCTACCTGTGGCTGGAGCCCGAAACCAACGCGGAAGAGGTGGGCCCCGGCTGCCTGGCGGCAGCGATTCTGGCGGCCGCGCTGTGGACCATCTCTGGCGCTCGCGGGGTGCGCGCCGCCGCCCGTTCGGCGCGCCACGCCCGCGGTTGCGAACGTCTGGGCCGCCTTTCCCACCTTCCTGGCTCGCGCCTGCCGGTCTGGATTCTGGATGCCCCAGCACCCTTACTGTCACTGGTGGGCGTCTTCCGTTCGCGGGTGGTGATCTCGAGTCCGGTGCTGAGCGCGCTGTCGGCTGGACAGCTTGCCGCCGCCCTACGCCACGAGGAGGCACACGAGGTTTCGCGCGACAATCTGAAACGCCTGCTGCTGCTGCTGGCACCCGGTCTTCTGCCTGGTTTCCACGGCTTCGCCGCCATCGAACGCGGCTGGGCACGCTTCACCGAATGGGCCGCCGATGACGACGCCGTGGCCGGCGACACCCGCCTCTCCCTGTCCCTGGCCGCCGCGCTGGTGCGCCTGGCCCGCATGGGAGGAACTGCGTCGCCGTCACCGCTCTCCACCTCTTTTCTGGGAGATAGCCGCGAAATCTCGGCGCGCGTGGACCGCCTGCTGAGTCCCGCGCCGTTCGCGCCCGTGCAATCCCGCAACCCCGGATTGATGGCAGCGGGGTTGGCGCTGGCGGCTGGATGCGCCGCCTCCATGCTGCATCCGGCCACTTTGGAGTCGGCGCACCGGATCATCGAGCAACTGATTCACTAAGGGACCACCCAACAATAACTTTCCAGCCACCGACGTGGCGCAGACTCTTAGTCCAATGCCGCATACTTTTTGCAAAATCTGCGAATCCTGCAGAGATTGTGGGGCGGACCCCCTGGTCCGCGCGGGTCCCCCCGGACCCGCTTTTCGCCAATGAAATCAGCTCATACACACGGCAGCAAGCCGACGGAGGGTCCGCCCCACCATCAATGCAGACTGTCCTTTACTGGGAAAAGTAT
>JANYAH010000193.1 GCA_025361425.1 Candidatus Solibacter sp.
ACCGAGATGTGTTCGCCGCGAATGTTGTGGCGGTCCGCCTCGCTCACGGCGCCAATCGCTACCTGCCCCACCTGGGCTCCGCCGCCCATGATGATGATGCGCTTGCCGTAAATCGCCTGGAGCGTCTTAACAATCTCGGCACGGCGCACAATCGGCAGGGCGCGCAGATCTTCCATTAGGTCTTGCGGGCCGCCGGGCAGCATTACTTCAAAATACGTGCGAGCTTCGGCCGGCCGGTTGTCCAGAATTTCGACCGACGTAATGTCGCCTTCATGGCGCGCGATCACCCCGGTCAACTGGTGCAGAACGCCGGTTCCGCCGGTGGCGTGGACCACGATGCCGACAGTGTCATTCTCCATGTGTTCTCCCAGTGTAGCTGGCGGGAAATGGGCCGCGGCGCGCGGGATCCTGCTAACCTTGGAGGTTTAGGCAGTCAAAACGAAAACGGAGAACAACGCGTGCAAATCGTGGCCGGAGTGGATCTGGGCGGAACCGCCGTCAACTACACGTTAGTCAGCGGAGAAGAAAAGTTCCTCATCGAGGGCCTATGCGAATATCCCGCCCTCTCCAAACAGGGGCCGGATATCTGCCTCCAACAGATCGAAGACGGCCTCAAGATCGCGGCCGGCAAGGCGGGCGTTCAACTTTCCGACGTGGTGGCCGTCGGTCTGGACACTCCCGGCCCGGCCAGCCGCACCGGCGTGCTCAGCGCGAAGGGTTCCACCAACTTCGTGCATCCCAACTGGGCGGGATACGATATTCGCGAAAGCCTGGAGAGACGCCTCGGCAAGCCCGTGACTTACCTCAACGACGGCAATGCCGGAGCCCTCTGGGGGCACTTCACCCTGTTCGGCGGCGCGAGCCGGGATACCTCGCTTTCGGCCATTATCGGCACCGGCCTGGGCGGCGGCGTGATCGTGGAGGGCAACGTGGTCAAAGGCCGGAAGGGGTTCGGCGGCGAGCTGGGGCATGTGCTGATTCCCTACCAGAGCATCATGGCCATCCAGGGCCTCGAGCCGGAATGCAACTGCGGCCGCACCGGCTGCCTGGAATCGGTGTGCTCGCTCACGGCCATCGAAAGGTCGTTTCTGCCGTATTTCCTGGCGCGCTATCCCGGCCACGACCTGGGCAGAGTCGGCGACCTCCACAAAGCCTCCAAGCTGGTGCGCGGGCTCGCGGAGAAAGGCGACCCGATGTGCCTGGACATTTTCCGCGTGCAGGCCCATGCGCTGGGGCTCTTCTTCGATGAAATGGTGAATGCGTTTGACCCCGATGCGTTGATTGTGGGCGGCGGCGCATTGGAGACGGGCGAAGAATTCCAGCGTTGGTTCACCGGAGAAATTCGCGCGGGCATGCCTCCGCAGCGCGAAGAGCAGGCGGATATTCCGATCTACGTGATGCCCAACGGCGACACCGCCGGCGCCCGCGGCGCGGCGATTGAGGCCCTGAAGTACGCGCGCCAAACCGGACTTATCAAATAACAGCACTCCCGACAAGCTGACGATGGATGTGGGCGTGACGCCAGGGATTTGCCCCACTGGCGCTCAGAAGCGCTACCGGCTTACACTAGTCAGAACAGAGGAAGGCTCAGGCTGCGATTCTGTCGAAAGGAACTTACTTACAATGTCACAACCAAACGATAGACACGCGCGACGGTCATTTTTGAAAGGTGCGGCGGGGGCGGTAGGACTTGGGTTTTGGGCGGATCAAACGCTGGACGCGCTGCCGCAAAACACCAACACGAACTCCAAACCTTCCGACCTGAAGATTACGGATATGCGTGTGCTCACGGTGCGCGGCGCTCCCATGACGTGCCCCATCATAAGGATCGACACCAACCAGGGAATCTACGGTCTGGGCGAGGTGCGCGACGGGGCGAGCAAGACTTACGCGCTCTTTTTGAAGAGCCGCATCATAGGGGAGAACCCCTGCAACATCGATAAGATCTTCCGCAAAATCAAACAGTTTGGCGGGCATTCGCGGCAGGGCGGCGGGGTCTGCGGCATCGAGATGGCACTGTGGGATCTGGCGGGGAAGGCCTATAACGTACCGGTCTACCAGATGCTGGGAGGCAAGTTTCGCGACCGCATCCGGTGTTACGCGGACACCACCGAATCGCACGATCCCAAGGTATACGGCCAACGCTTGAAGGCGCGGCGCGATGAAGGCTTCACCTGGCTGAAGATGGATTTGGGCGTGGATCTGGTGGAGGGCGTGCCCGGCGCGCTGACCATGCCGGTGGGGCAGCGGCTCAACTCCAACCCCAATACCCAACACATGTTCACGGGCATCGAGCTTACCGAGAAGGGCGTGCAATTGATGGCGGATTACGTGGCACAGATCCGCGAATTCGTGGGCATGGACATTCCGCTTTCGGCGGACCATTTCGGACACATCGGCGTCAACAGTTGCATCCGGCTGGGCAAGGCGCTGACGAAATACAACATGGCGTGGCTGGAAGACATGATTCCGTGGCAGCGCACCGACCTCTTGAAGCAGATCGCGGACGCGGTGGATATCCCCATCCTCACGGGAGAAGACATTTACCTGAAGGAAAACTTCATCGAATTGTGCCGGGCCCATGCGGTGGATATCATTCATCCCGACCTGGCGACCTCCGGGGGCATTTTGGAGACCAAGAAAATCGGCGATGCCGCGGAGGAACTCGGCGTACCGATGGCGATGCACTTTGCGGGCACGCCGATTTCCTGCATGGCGAACGTGCACTGCGCCGCCGCGACGGAGAACTTCCTGGTGCTGGAAAACCACTCGGTGGACGTTCCCTGGTGGAGCGATATAGTGGACGGCGTGGAAAAGCCGATCGTCAACAAGGGATTCATCGCGGTGCCGGAGAAGCCGGGTCTCGGGGTAACGCTGAACGAAGCCGTGGTCAAACAGCATCTCTTTGAGCCGGGCTATTTCGAGCCGACGCCGGAATGGGACCGGGAGCGGTCAGCCGATCGCCTGTGGAGCTAACGTTCCGTCCCGCGTGAAGGTTGTCCCGGGGCACGCGCGGAGGCGTCCGCCCCGCTCTTGCGCCGGGACGCGATGTCGCCTCGCGGGGCACGCCGCCTACTGGTACGAAACGCAGTTGTCGCACCACTTGCCGTCGTCGTCAAAATGCGGCCACGGACCGGCGATGTGATAGTTCATCAGGCGGATCTTGTTGAACTCTGGCGTGGGCTCGAAATAGCCGGGCTCGCGCAGATGCTGCTTGACCACCTCTTCATTGAGTTCCACGCCGATGCCTGGCGTATCGGGAACCTTGACGAAGCCTTGCTGGATGATGGGCTTCTCCGGACCGTTGACCAGTTCCTGCCACCACGGCATGTCCACGGCATGGTTCTCCATGGCGAGAAAATCCTGGAGGGTGGCGGCTATGTGCACGGTGGCCATTGAATTGACCGGACCACCGGCCATGTGAATGGCGGTGCGGATTTTGTTCTGGAACGCGTAGTCGGCAATGCGCTTGGTCTCGATGGCGCCGCCCGAAGTGCCGGGATCGGGATGGATGATGTCCACGGCTTGGCCATCGATCAGGGCATCGAAACCGCCTTGGAGTCCGAAGATATCCTCGCCGGAGAGGATGGGGGTTTCGGTGTTGTCGCGCACCTGCTTGAGCCCGCGCCAATTGGCCCAGGGGATGATGTCCTCGGCCCAAGCAAGTTTGTACGGCTCCATGGCCTTGGCGAGGCGGATGGCGGAGTCGATGGTGAGGCGGCCGAAGTGGTCGCAGGCAAGCGGCATGTCCTGGCCGACCACGGCCCGCCCCATGGCGAGGAATTCGCAGAGATAGGCGAGGCCTTTGTCGGTCAACTGGCCGTCCGGTCCACGCGCGCCTTCGCGGTTGCCGACGAGCGAGGTTTGCAGGTCCATTTTAAAGAAAGTGAATCCCTGTTTCTTACGCAGCGCCATGCGCCTCTCATAGGCCTTAATGTCGGTGGTGCTGGTAGTGTCGCAGTAGACGCGGACGCGGTCGCGCTTCTTTTCCCCGAGCAACTTCCAGAGCGGGACGCCCAACACTTTGCCGCGGATATCATTGAGGGCGAT
>JANYAH010000214.1 GCA_025361425.1 Candidatus Solibacter sp.
GTCGCCCGTCCAGTAGAAGCGCGGCAGTGGCTGGTGCGCGTCCAGCGCATTCATCGCCGCGTAGCCGGGCATGTGCAGCCAATAGATCCCGCGCACGTATTCGCGCCAGCCCAGGATCTGGCGTATGAACCCCTCCACCGCCGCGAGCGAGGATTGGCCGGCCCGGTAGCGCTCTTCGGCGGCAGCAATCACCCTGCGGGGATGGATCAATTTCAGGTTCAATGCCACGGAAAGGCGCGAGTGATACAGGTAGGGCTGCGCGGTCCACATTGCATCTTCATACTTGCCGAACGCGGGCAACCGGTTGTCGAGGAAGTCCTGCAAGGCCAGCTCGGCCTGCTCGGGCGTGACGGGCCAATCGAAATGGTGGAGTTGGCCCGGATGCTGCGCGAAGAGCTTGCGCACCTGCTCTAGTACTTGCTGCGTCAAAGCGTCTGGGAGGAAAGCTGCCGGCGCGGGCACCAGACCCGGTCCTGGCTTGCCGAACGCCCCGCGATTCTCAGAATCGTAATTCCACTCGCCGCCCGCAGGCTTCGTGCCGGCCATTAACACGCCATAGCGGCGTCGCATTTCACGGTAGAAGAACTCCATGCGCAGTTGCTTGCGACCCTGGGCGTGGTGGCGAAAGTCCTCGATGGTCGAAAGGAAGTGCGTGTCGGTCACAATGTCGATCGCGGGGCATACCTGGCGCAGAGCTTGCATGACGCGGTAGTCGCCGGGTTCAACCACGCGCACCCGTTGCGGCTTCAACTTTCGGATCGCCTGGCGGAGTTTACCCGACAGTGTAGTCGGCTGGGCGTCGATCTCGCGATAAACCACAGTCCAGCCGCGGGCGCGAAACTCGTCCCGAAAGTGGCGCATGGCACTTAGGAAGACGGCGATCCGCACCTGATGGCTCCAGACATGCGTGGATTCTTCGCGAGCTTCGGCCATCCAAATACAATCCTGGTGAGGGTCCGCACCAGTAAGGAGGGGGGACTGACGGTCAAGTTGATCGCCCAGGATGACAAGCAGGTCACGGACTGGCATCACCAGGATAGATGAGGAGCACCCGCGTTTAGGTGCAGATGCTGCCGTCAAGGTTAACCGCAATCGCCGCTGACGATTCGTCATTCGATCCGCCGAAGAACGTCCCGTAGAGGAGGTGCGCGCCGGTGGGATCCAGTTTGGCCACCCAGGCATCGGCTCCTTCCGCTCGAATTGGCCTGCCCTTCACGGCATCCGAAGTCACTTTCAGATCGGAACGCCAGTCGGCCGGTCCGGTCAGGTAGGAGTTTCCAGCGCTGTCCACCGCAAGACCCGTCAGATCGTTGACACTGGCGATGTAGGTGAAAAACAGCACTTTGTAGTCCGGGCTGTATTTGACGACAAAGGCGCCGTAGTACTGACACGCCTCCCGGTAGGCACCCGGTGTGCCCGAGAAATGGTCGCAGGACGTCTCGCCGGCTACATATATGTTACCCGTGTCGTAGAGCGCAATGGGGCTGCCAAAGTCAGAGCCGGATCCAGCCAGATAGGTGCCGAATAACACCGCGGACCCGGCGGCGTTCAGCTTGAGCACAAAGGTGCTTGTTACGCCGGCCAACTTGCAAGCCGAAGCGTACCGGAGCGAAGCGACTTCATTAGATGTATCCTCATCACGCGAATCAAGCGCGAATTGCTGTACACCCGGCAACGGGTGGAGACGAGCCATACGGCTGCGCGCAAGCAGACGCACGAATTCCCGTCTACTTCTATAAGCGAGTTTTCGAACCAATCCGGTTCAGGCAAGGACAGGGTTCAGACCATTAAAATATATTAAGGTCTGATACTATACTATTATGGGATAAGTTGTAGGATAAATCGACGCTTCGGCGAGATCTCACCGGAGACGCTGACCGCATTTGGCCAAGCCTAGCGGGGCTTTCGCGATCAGCACATCCGGATGGACGTCAATGTCGGATCTGCCCTGAAACTTCATGCGTTTCAGCCCCTCGATGGCCTGCTGGAAGTTGACGGCGGCATTCTTCCGGTCGGAGAGCGCCCGCTCACGGCTTACGCCAGCGGTGGCGTCGCGCAAGTGGGTTTCGCCTAGGTTGGTCCATACCCACCCGGCGTGCAACCGGATATCTTCGTCCGCGGGGTCGTGGGCCAAAGCAGCTTCCAGCCGGACGCCGGCGGTTTTGAGAGCCTCGATTGCCCGGCCGCGGTAACCGGCGGCTTCGTAGGCGAAGCCCAAGGTGTTTAACAGCTTCGCAGCCTCCACTTTCATCCACGTATCCTCGGGATCGGCCGCGGCCACGCGGTCCTGGATCGCCAGGCTTGGCTCCAAGTCCGCGATGGCCTGCCGGTGCTGCCCCATCAGGTGTTCGAGCCAACCGGCTTCGATCAGATCGAATGAGAGATCGATCTGCGCGGGAATGGAGCCCGGCGAGGCCGCCAGACGTTGACGGTCGAGCTGCTGGGCCTGCCGGAAGCAGTCAAGCGCCGCAGGCAGGTTGGCGACCATTCTCAAGGCGAACCCCTGATTCCGATAGGCGTGGATCAATCTCGTAACCAGAAGGGGGTTGCCGGGTTCCTGGATGATCGCCGCCCGGTAGGAGGCCACCGATTCCTGGTAGAGCGGCAAGGCTGCCGGCCAGTTTTTCTGGAACGTGAAATTGTCCGCCGAGGACCTCTTCGCCTTGGCTCGGTAAATGTGTACGCCGGAATGCCGAGCGGACTCCCTCTGCCGAATCGCCGTCGCCTCGTCGTAGAGTTCCTGCACGGCGCGCAGGTCGCCCTGCCACTCCCCCAGCCTGGCCAAATGCTCATCGGCACGGGCCAGGACGCTTTCGGCGGCGGCGTCGCCCGGGTTGGAGCGGAGGATCTCTTTGGCCACGCGGCGCGCTTCCTTCTGGCTATTGATCGCCGTTTGGGTGTTTCCCAACTGGGCATGGCCCAGGTTGCCCTGCGCCTCCCCGATGCGCAGGTATCCGGTAGCAATTTCGAGCTGGAGTTCGCGCACGTTTCGACCGCTGGCAGCCAGGTCCCTTAAATATTCGAGCGCGCGCTCCACCAGCATCTGGCGGGCGCGAAGGGAACCGGGCAAATCCTGGATGGCATCGTTCAGATCGAAGATTGCCGCATGCGCGAGGCGGCGCACCTGGTTGAAGTGAGTTTCCGCCAGTGCCCTTTCGTGCTGCGCCTGGCGCGCGTACCACAGCGAGATGCCCGACCCGGCGAACATCGACACCAGGACGGCGGCTGCGGCGGCGCTCTGGGCCCGATGGCGGCGGATGTAT
>JANYAH010000219.1 GCA_025361425.1 Candidatus Solibacter sp.
CCGGCGATAAACGCCAGTGTGGTCAGCAGGAACAACCAGGGATGGTTGTTGATGAAGTTGACGGCGCGTTCCTCGCCGAGGATCTTTACCAGCCAGGCTGCCGTTACCAACAGGAAGCCGATGTACAACACGGAGAACATGGTGCCGGCGAAGAATCCGCGTCCCGCGTACAGGAAGAGCCACTGCACGTAGTAAACGGCGTGATTGA
Source organism: Candidatus Solibacter sp. (assembly GCA_025361425.1). GTDB lineage: Bacteria > Acidobacteriota > Terriglobia > Bryobacterales > Bryobacteraceae > Solibacter. The sequence continues at coordinate 209 of JANYAH010000219.1, forward strand.
ACATTATGGATAGCTTTTTCACTTACGTGAGCGGCTTTGGCTCTAGCGCGAGTTCCACCACCTCTTCCATGGATTTCACGTAGTGAAGTTTCATGTCGCCGATCTGCTCGGTCTTGAGGTCTTCGCGGACGTTGACTTCATTTTCGAAGGGGATGATGACTTCGCGGACGCCGCTGCGTTTGGCGGCCAGCACCTTCTCCTTGATTCCGCCGATGGGGAGCACCTGGCCGGTGAGCGTGATTTCGCCGGTCATGGCGAGATTGGTGCGCACCTTGCGGTCGGTGAGCATGGAGAGCAGCGCGGTGGCCATGGTGATGCCCGCGCTGGGGCCGTCCTTGGGGATGGCGCCGGCTGGTACGTGGATGTGGATGTCGCTGGTCTTGAACAGGTCGGGATCGATGCCGTACCTGGTGGCGTTGCCGCGGACCCAGGTGAGTGCGGCCTGCACCGATTCCTGCATGACGGGGCCGAGTTGTCCGGTCATGATGAGGCCCTTATTGCCCCCGGGCATGCGGCCGGCTTCGATGAACAGGACGTCGCCGCCCACCGGGGTCCAGGCGAGACCGACGGCGACACCGGGACGGCGGGTGCGGTCGGCGACTTCCGTATCGGTGCGGTAGCGCGGGGCGCCGAGATCTTTCTCGACCACTTCGGAAGTGACCAGCACCTTCTCGCGCGTACCTTCGGCGATGCGCCGTGCCTGCTTGCGGCAAATGGCGCCGATCTCACGTTCCAGGTTGCGCACGCCGGCTTCGCGGGTGTAGCGACGGACCAGGAAGCGCACGGCGTCTTCGGCGAATTCGATATCCTGCCCGGCGGTGAGGCCGTTCTCCACGATCTGCCGCGGCACCAGGTAGCGGAAGGCGATGATGACTTTCTCCTGTTCTGTGTAGCCCACCAGCGAAATGATTTCCATGCGGTCGCGCAGGGCGTCTGGCACGGGGTCCAGGACGTTGGCGGTGGTGATGAACAGGACTTTAGAGAGGTCGAAGGGAACGTCCAGGTAGTTATCGCGGTAAGTGGAATTCTGCTCGGGGTCGAGGACTTCGAGGAGGGCGCTGGCCGGGTCGCCGCGGAAATCGCGGCCCAGTTTATCGACTTCGTCGAGCATGAAGACCGGATCGTTGGAACCGGCACGGCGCAGGCCCTGGATAATCTGCCCGGGCAGGGCGCCGATGTAAGTGCGGCGGTGACCGCGGATCTCGGCCTCGTCGTGCATGCCGCCCATGGAAATGCGGGCGAATTTGCGGCCGAGGGAGCGCGCGATGGAGCGGCCCAGCGAAGTCTTGCCTACGCCGGGCGGCCCAACGAAGCACAAGATGGGGCCTTTAAGGACGGGCCGCAGCTGCAGCACGGCCAGGTAATCCAGGATGCGCTCCTTCACCTTTTCCAGGTCGTAGTGATCTTGATCCAGGATCTCAGCGGCGCGTTTCACATCGACATGGGAGCCGGAGGAAATGGCCCACGGCAGGCTAGCCATCCATTCGAGATAGGTGCGGGCCATGCCGTGTTCGGGCGATGCGGGCGACATGCGGGCGAGGCGGTTGAGTTCGCGTAAGACCTCTGTCTTGACGGCTTCGGCCATGCCGGCGGCTTCGAGTTTGCCGCGCAGTTCCTCGATATCGCGGTTGGCGTCATCGCCTTCGCCGAGTTCTTTCTGGATGGCCTTGAGTTGCTCGCGCAGGTAGAACTCGCGCTGGTTTTGCGACAACTGTCCCTGCACCTGGGATTGTATCCGGCCGCGCAGTTCGACCAGTTCGAGTTCGCGCGTTAGATTGCGGTGGATTTCGCCGAGCCGCGCCTGTCCGTCGAGTTGCTCCAGAAGTTGCTGGCGCTCAGTGTGTCCCAGAAAGGGCAGGGTTCCGGCAATGTAATCGGCCAAGCGTCCGGGTTCGGAAATATCGCCGGCATTGGCCGCCACCTCATCGGAAAGATTGGGCGACGCCGAGACGATCTGCTGGAAGAGCGTCATCACGGTCTGGCGCAGGGCTTCGATTTCGGGTGTGATTTGGGGCTCGATATCGGGGAGCCTCTCGACGCGGGCGCGGAGGAAGGGTTCGGTGGCCGTAAACTCGTGCGTACGGATGCGGGCGACGCCTTCGCAGAACAGCAGCAGGTTGTCTTTGGGAACCTTGATAGCCTTGTGCATGACGCACACGGTGCCGAATTGAAAGAGATCGCCGGGGCCGGGGGATTCCACGCGCGGATCGAGTTGGGAAATCACGGCGAGGGTGCGGCTCTCCCCGAGGGATTGCACCAGGGCCAGCGAACTGGGGCGTCCCACGGTGATGGGCAGGAGCGCGCCAGGGTAGATGACGGTGTCGCGAACGGTGAGGACGGGAAGGTCTTCGAGAGCCGGGATTTCTCCGGCGGGAGCGTTGACTTCGGGTTCTTCAAGTGGCATAGGCGCGCACTTCCCAGTGTAACGGCAGGCAGCTACAGCCGCCGTGGCTGTTTGGTAAAATTCTTGGCGATAAACAGGGGGGCGTGAGTAAGCGGGCATCCAACCGAAACATAATGTGCCCTTACGCTCAATTGGCGCAGTGCGGCACCTGGAACACAGCCCGGCGTGTATGATAGGAGGAATTTATGGATAGACGCACCTGGCTCCAACTGATCACGATTCTTACCGCCGCGCGGGAAGCGCATGCGCAGCAGCGCGGGGGAGCCACAACGCCGCCTGCCGAGGGCGCCGGGCGCGGTGGACGCGGGCAGGACGGATCGCAGAATCTGCCGATGCGCGTCACCAAGGAACAAGTGATTGGCGCGCTGAAACTGATGGGCCTGGAATTCCAGGATGCCGAACTCGACATGATGCTGCGCGGCGCCAACTCGGCGCTTTCCAACTATGAGGCGCTGCGCAAGGCGGACGTGCCAATGGATACAGAACCCGCCTTTTCGTTCCACCCGGGCTTGCCGGACCGGCAGGCGATCAAGGGGCCGCAACGCTTCGACACGACGATTCCGAAAGTGCCGGCCATGAAGGCGCCGTCGAATCTGGAGGACGTGGCGTTCTGGCGCGTGGTGGATCTGGCGCCGCTGGTGAAAACGCGCGCGGTCTCATCGACGGACCTCACGAAGATGTACATCGCGCGGATGCGGAAGTACTCGCCGAAGCTGCTCTGCCTGATCACGTGCACCGAAGAACTGGCGTTAGAGCAGGCGGCGGCGGCGGATAAGGAGATCCGCGCCGGGCACTATCGCGGGCCGCTGCACGGGATTCCGTTCGGGTTGAAGGACCTGTTCGACACCAAGGGCATTCTGACCACCTTCGGCGCGGAGCCTTACCAGACGCGGGTGGCGGACAAGGACGCGACGGTGGTGGAACGGCTGCGCTCCGCGGGCGCGGTGCTGATGGCGAAGCTCTCGATGGGCGCGCTGGCGCAGGGCGGGCTGTGGTACAAGGGCATGACGAAGACGCCGTGGAACACGGAGCAGACGTCGAGTGGATCGAGCGCGGGCTCGGCAGCATCGACGGCCGCGGGACTGGTGGGCTTCACGCTGGGGACGGAGACGCTGGGGTCAATCATTTCGCCCAGCCAGGCATGCGGGACGGTGGGACTGCGGCCCACGTACGGGCGAATCAGCCGGTACGGAGCGATGGGGCTGAGCTGGACGATGGACAAGGTGGGGGCGATTTGCCGCGGAGTGGAAGATTGCGCGATCGTGCTCAACGCAGTCTACGGTCCGGATGGGCACGACCGCACGGTGGGCGCCGACCCCTTCCATTGGGAGCCGCGGAAGCCGCTCTCCAGCCTGCGTGTGGGGATACTGCAAAAGGACTTCGACCGGGCGCAGGGAGAGCAGAAGAAGATCTGGGAGCAGGCGATTGAGGATTTGAAGAAGGCGGGCGTGAAGATGACGCCGACGGAGTTTGTAGAGGACGGCGCCACGATCCGGTTCCTGTTGAGTGCGGAAGCGGCGGCGGCGTTCGACGATATCACGCGCGACGGGCAGGTGCGGAATCTGCGCGGGCAGGCGGCGAACGACTGGCCGAATACTTTCCGCACGTCGCGGCTGATTCCGGCGGTGGAGTATATACGGGCACAGCGCGCGCGGACGCTGTTAGTGGCGAAATTCGAGAAGTTTATGGCGGATTGGGACGTTTTAGCGATGCCGCCGAATTCGCTGTTGACTACGACGAACCTGACGGGGAATCCGCAAGTGGTGATGAAGTGCGGATTTACGGAAGGGGCGAAGGCGGACGGCAGCAAGGTGCAGGTGCCGCGCTCGATCAGCTTCCTGGGCAAGATCTACGACGAGGGCTCGCCCTTGCGCGTGGCGCTGGCTTACGAACAGGCGACGGAGTGGCACAAGAGGCACCCCACATTGGAGACGTAGGGGGAGGGAGTGCGCCGCCTTCGGGTTGGCTGTCTCGCATGATGAGGATGTGCCGCGGGAGGACGGGGCGCGGCATGGAGTACGGGAATAAGGCGGAATGACCAAGTGACGCGACGAAACTTTCTAGAGACCACAGCCGCCGGAGCCGCCGCGCTCCAGGCGCAGGCGGAGGACAGCCGCCCCTGGTACCGGTGTGTCACCCGCTGGGGACAGACGAACATTACGGAGCGCGACCCCGTGCGCTATGACATCGCCTGGTGGCGCGAGTACTGGAAGCGCACCGAAGTGCAAGGCGTGATCATCAACGCGGGCGGCATCGTGGCCTACTATCCCAGCAAGTACCCGCTGCACCACCGCGCC